>NZ_JAKRMR010000002.1:0-227829 GCF_022346205.1 Corynebacterium sp. ACRPZ | reverse complement strand
GCCGTCATCGCCGAGTCCATCCTCAACCGACTCATCGCCGGCGCCGAAATCATCACCCTCGAAGGACCAAACATGAGACTGGAAGCTAACCAGTAACACACAAAGCGCCTGAGCAGGGACCCGCTACCGGATCCCCACTCAGGCGCTACCACAAACTCACCACACCGCTTCCATTTCGATCTTCTAAACACGCCTCTCACGCAAGAACCTCACGACCCGAACGGGATGATGTTGCTCGGCGATGAGCTGCATGTGTTCTACCAGCACGACCCGTCCTTCCCCGCCCAGCCCAAGCGCACCGGCTGGGGGCATGCGGTGACCACGTTGGGCTCAGGCGTGTGGCGGCACTTCCCGGACGCGCTCTACCCGGGCGTGTCGTACGACGAAAACGGCTGCTACTCCGGCTCGGGCGTGGTGCACGACGGCCAGATCCGCCTGTTCTACACCGGCAACGTCAAGCGCGACGGGAAACGGTTGACCAGCCAGAACATCGTGGACGTGGGCGACATCGAAGGCCCCATGGGCGGGACCTACCACCGCCGAGACACGAACCCCGCGATCGACGGCCCCGCCGACGGCTACACCGCGCACTACCGCGACCCGCACGTCACCCAGGCGCCGGACGGTACGTGGCGGATGGTGCTGGGCGCCCAGCGCGACAACGGCACCGGCGCGGCTGTGCTCTACACCTCCGACGACCTGGACACGTGGCAGTTCGCCGGCGAGATCGAGTTCGCGGGCCTGAACTACAACGTCGCCTCGGCCTACATGTGGGAGTGCCCGAACCTGCTGCGGATGCGCGATCAGGCCACGGGCGTGATGCGCGACGTGTTTGTCTTTTGCCCGCAGTTTCCGGATTCGGACGAGTGCGGGTACGTCGTCGGCAAACTTGAAGGCCTGCGGTTCGAGGTCGAGCGGGATTTCACGCCGCTGGATTACGGCTCGGAGTTCTACGCGCCGCAGCTCATCAGCGACAACAACGGCGGCGCGCTCATGCTCGGCTGGATGGGGCTGCCCGCGCGCGACGACACCCCCACCTTCCCCGCGGAGGGGTGGGTGCATCAGCTCACGCTGGTCAGGGAGCTTTCGCTTATCGACGGCCACCTGGCCACCGCCCTGCAGATCCCGGACGCCCACGACATGCTCGTCGAGCGGGTAGCGCTGGGGGACTCGTCCTGGTCGGCGGACCTCGTCGCCGAGGGAGAACACGTCGGCGCGACCGTGACCTGGCAGCCGGACGGCGCAGGGCGCGGCACAGTGTTCGTCGACGTGGCAGGACGCATCCGGTGGGCCGAGTGCGCCGCAGGTGAGCTGGTGCTTACCGCGGACGGTGCGGCGGTGGAGTGCACCGCGGGCGACGGGGACGTCGCGTTTTCTTTTGCCGTCTTTGCTCCCGGTGGGGCGCAGTGGTCGGCGCTGACACCTCAATAGGAAGGAACAACCGTGCAACACAAGGACGTGGCCAGCCGGGTGCTGGCCGCCGTGGCCGAGGCTCACACCCCGCCCGCCAGCCGGTAGAGGCGGTGGAAGTGGTGCACGGGGCCGTTGCCGCGGCCGACGTTAAGTTCGTCGGCGTGGGCGATGGCCTCGTGGAGCCACTCGGAGGCCCAGGTGGTCGCGGCGTTGGCGTCGGTGAGCACCATGCGCGTGGCCAACGCCGCGGAGAGCGAGCAGCCGGTGCCGTGGGTGTTTTTGGTGTCCACGCGCGGCACCTCGGCGACGTGGGCCTCACCGCCCGGGGTGACGAGCGCGTTGGAGGCGCGGTCGCCTCTGAGGTGGCCGCCCTTGACTAGCACGCTCACGTCCGCCTCGGCTGCATAGCGACGACCCAGGGCCACCGCCGCCTCAAACGATTCCGGCTCGGGCTGGCCGGTGAGCACGGCCAGCTCCGGCAGGTTCGGGGTGACCACCGTGGCGTGGTCGCGGACCAGCTGGCGCAGGGCCTCCTCCGCGTCGGCAGAAAGCAGGCGGTCGCCGGAGGTGGCCACCATCACCGGGTCCACCACCACGACCGGCACCGGGTGGGCGGCGAGGTAGTCGGCCACGGTGCGGGTGGTTTCAACGTCGCCGAGCATGCCGATCTTCACGGCGTCGACTTCGACGTCGTCGAACACCGCGTCGAGCTGCGCGCGCAGAAACGACTGCGGGGGAGTGTGGATCTCTCGCACACCCTGGGTGTTTTGGGCCACCAGCGCGGTGGTCACGCACATGCCGTAGCCGCCGGCGGCCGCGATGGATTTCAGGTCGGCCTGGATGCCGGCGCCGCCGGTGGGGTCGGTGCCGGCGATGGACAAGACTCTGGGAATTCGTGCCATATTCGCCGACCGTACCGGGAAACTAGCCCGCGGCCACGGCGATGCGCTCGGCGAAGCGGGAGTAGTCCTCCCGGATGGCCAGCAGCGGCTCCACCACCGCGGTCTGGGAGACCTCGGCGACCTGTTTCTGCACCGCCGAGCGGGTGCGCCGCTTGACCCCGGAGCCAAGCATCCCGCCGAACACCGCGGAGACCAGGCCGATGACCAGGCCGGTGAGCAGCCCTGCCATGATCAGCAGCGTCGGGATTGGCCAGCCTTCCACGTCGGGCACGAGGTCGCCGCCGAGCAGGGGAGTGAGCACGCCCGGCACGAACGCGACCAGCAGGTACCACAGCACGCCCACCAGGGCGGCCAGCAGCGCCAGCCACTGGATCACGGTGAGCAGCGACCAGCCCTTGGACGGCTCCGCGGGCAGCGTGGTGCGGGCGACGGCGCGGTCCAGCTCCGCGGGCAGGCCGGCGGAGACCTCCTCGGCGCGGTCGGCCACGGCGGCGGACCACTCGTGCGGCAGCCCGTCGGCGACGGCGCCCGCGTAGTCGCGCACGCCCCGGTTTGCCACGGCCTTTGACGCGGCGTCGAGCTCCGGCATTGAGCTGCGGTGCACCCCGATCTCGTCGGATGCTTCGCGCAGTCCCAGCCGGCGCAGCGGGTCGGGTTTGAAGCGGGTGATCCAGGAGGTCAGTAGCCACCCGGTGCGTTCGCGCAGCCGCTTGCGGTACGCCGCGGCGGTGGTCTCCGCGATGCGGTCCGCGCCGGCGGCTTGCGCCAGCACGGCGTCCATGTCGCGCTTCGCATTCTTTGCGACGCCTCCGGCGCCCCTCACCCCGGAATACCCCTCGGCGACAGAGCGGATGTCCGCCTCGATGCGCGCGGTCTGCGCCGTGTGCGCCTTGGCCACCTTCGCGATCGCGGCGCGCAGGTTCTCGATTCCGGCGCCCGTCAGGGTGGAGGTGGGGACGACCTGGACGTTGGTGAGGCCGTCGTCACGCAAAAGCCCCGCGTACGAGTCCGCGACGGTGCCGACATCTCCCGCGGCGAGCAGGTCGGACTTGTTCAGCACCGCCAACGTCACGGCGGAGTGGTTGGCGTGCGGGCGGATGAACTGGTCGTGGATGACGGAATCCGCGTATTTCTCCGGGTCGGAGACCCACACCAGCACGTCCACCTGGCCGGCAAGGCGTTCCGCGATGGCGCGGTTGGACGCCTCCACCGAGTCGAAATCGGGCAGGTCTAACAGGATCAGCGGGCCAGCGCCGCGGGCGAACTCGCCCTGGCGGGCGCGGCGGTCCTCCACGCCCAGCCAGTCCAGCAGCTCCTCGGAGCCGTCCGGCTCCCAGATGGCGGCCAGCGGCGAGGAGGTGGTGGGGCGGCGCGCGGCGGCCTTGCCCAGGTCCTCGCCAACAACAGCGTTGAACAGCGAGGTCTTGCCGGAGCCGGTGGCGCCGAAAAAGCCCACCACGGTGTGGTCGCCGGACAGCGCGCGGCGTTCCGCGCCGGCTTTCGCCACGCGCTCGAGGCCCTCGCGGTTGCCCGGCGAGAGGTACGGTGCGCCGATCTGCGCGGCCTGATCCAGCGCCTGCAGCCGCTCGGTCAGGCCAGCTTTCTTCCTAAACATTGCCGTCCCCCTTGCCAAAGTTGCCGCGCAGCTGGTCAAACAGCCCGCGCAGCGTGCCGCGCTCGAAGCTTTCCTCCACATCCTCCTGCTTTGCGGGAAGCTGCGGGGCCTCTTGCCTATCGACGAGCCCAAGGAGCCTCACGTTCACAGCGCGCTTCGCCTCCGCGGAAGCTTCCCGCACCTGCTCGGCGGTCGCGCCCTCGAGCAGCGGGTCCGTCAATACGTGGTAGCGGTCGCGCTCCGCGGCGAACAGCTCGCCCAGGCGCTGGTTCAAGTCCTCCCGGGCCTGGACGACCATGCGGCGCACGGTGTCCTCGCCGAATATCGTCTCAAGCAGCTTCTGGCCTACCACGGCGGATCCGCCCGCGATGGCCACCTCGCCGCCGGTAATGCCCGCCGTGGAGGCGAAGACCACCAGCATCAGCGCCACGGTGGCCACGTTCAGGCCGAACGACATGAGGCGGGCGCGCTGGCGCTTGTCGCCGGCGGTGTCCTGGATGTGCTGCACCATGTCCTTTTGCCAGTCGCGCACTAGCTGCGCGGCCTTGTCGGAGATGTCCGCGCTGGCGCGGGCGAGCGCCGGATCCGCGTCCGTGCGCAGCTCCGGGGCCACCGAACCGGTGTGGGACCACGCGCGCGACGCGGCGGTCTCGGCCGCATCCACGATCACGGCGTGCAGGCCGGACTCGATCTCGGTCTCTACCTCGCGAAGCGGCGCGGGCTGGCCGGTGAAGAAGCTGCCCACCTTGTCCACGGCGCTGGAGAACCAACGCTCGACACCGCGGAACACATCTGAGGTGCCGACGACGTCCTGCCAACGGTCCATCACCTCGGAGCGCAGCAGCTTACCGTCGGAGGTGGCGTCGATGACATGACGGTTCGCGGCGGTGTAGAACTCGTGGATCGACTCGTCGAGCTGGTTGGCAAAGTTTTCCTGGCGTTCGCGGCGGCCCACCAGGGCATCCACGCGGGTAAGCGCCGATTCCACCGCACCCGCAACGGTCTTGCCGGCCACGTCGCGCCGGGCGGCGGTGTCGTCCGCGAGCGTGGTCAGGTACTCGCGAAGTGGTGCGACCAGCTCCTCGCCCAGGAATTCGCCGGACTGCTCGCCACCAAGGTCCGCCACAAACGGGACGGTAAATACGGTGGCCTTGGAAAGTCCCGCGTCGTTCATCATGCGGCGCAAGTCGTCTGGCACCGTCTCCGCGGCCTTGTCGTCGAGGCGGTTGAGCACCACCACGACCTCGATGCCGCGGCCGGCGGCGTCGTTGAGGAAGTTCCACACCAGCTGGTCCGCGTAGCGCGCCGGGGTGGTGACGAAGATCCACAGGTCCGCGGCGGCGAGGAGCTGGGACGCCAGGGCCCGGTTCTGGTCGTCGATGGAGTCGAAATCGGGGGCGTCGAGAAGCGCCAAGCCCTCCGGGATGCGGGGCGTGTCCACGACACGCAGGGTGGTGGAGCGCTCGTCGCCCGCGCCGTGCGAGCGGGCCAGGCCGGGCAGCACCTGCGGGGAGTTGAACCAGTCCGCGTCGCCCGGGTTGGCCACCAGCACCGGCTGACGGGTGGTGGGGCGGATCACGCCCGGGTTAGACACCCGCTCGCGCAGCAGCGCGTTGACAATGGTGGACTTGCCGGAGCCGGTGGAGCCGCCGATGACGGCGAGCAGGGGCGCGTCGAGGTTGGCCAGGCGCGGCAGCACATAGTCGTCGAGCTGATTGACTATGGCGCGGGCTTCGGAAGCGACGTCGACAGGCAGTGCCGTGTACGCCACCGCATCGCGCACGCCGCGCACGGCCTGAAGGACATCTGGAGCCGAGTGGGAAACAGGTGTATTCACCCGTCCCATTCTGGCAGACGGCGCGGAACTAGTCCTTGTAGTCCGTCTTGGTCAGGTTGAGCCAGCCGTAGAGCCCGCCCATCATGAAGCCGCCGCCGACGAAGTTGCCCAGCCACACGACGACCCAGTTGCGGATCACGTTCCAGTTGGTGAAGCCCTCGATCACATCCGGGCCGAGCGTGAAGCCGCCCAGGCTGGTGAGGATGAAGTTCGCGATGGAGTGCTCGTAGCTCATGGTCGCAAACGACGGGATGATCAGGATGACGCCCCACAGCTTCGCGCTGTAGTCTTTGCCCGCCTGGGTTGCCAGCATGAAGGCGATGTTGACCACGACGTTGGCCAGGATTGCTTCGACAAAAAGTGTTGAACTGGACTTTTGCAGCTTGGCCACCAGCAAGTCGTGGAGGAACCCGTCCACTTCCACAAGCTGGCCCATGGTGGTGCGGGAAATCAGCCATGCGATCACCACTGCACCGATGAGATTGAAGATGGTGACGAACAGGACCAGCAACAGACCCCTGACCACAGTGTTCTTTTTGTGGATCGCGCCATAGGTCATGAACATCATGTCGCCTGTGGCGAGTTCGCCTTGCAGCACGATGATGATGTACAGCGTGGAGGCGAAGATGCCGCCGAACGCGTACTTGCCCCACCCCGGGGCGTACGTGTCCGTCAGCTGGGCAGTGGAGGCGGCGAACGCCGTCATGATCCCCAGATACACGCCCGCCAGTACTGCACGGGTGGCAAACCGGGCGGGCTCTTCGGAAAAGAGGTCAACCTTGTTCTTAATCGCCGTAGGGGCGGCTTCGTAAAAACTCACGGGATTTAACGTACAAGAGGTCATACCTTATGGCGAAACTTGGCGATACCGCCGGGAAGCCGCTGACCTGCCGTGTTGGTGCTTGTTGCGTTTCGTGTGTCTAGATTCACAGGCAGAAGTAAGACTCCCGGACAGCGACGCGAGCGGCGCAGGAAGCTGCCCGCGCGCGGATTTGGGGAATCGGCCCAGCTCGTGGTTGAATACTCCAGTTGTCTACTGCTGGTCGGGTGCAACGCGCGTTTCCGAGCTGCGCATCCGAGACCCTTCGACCACGTGGTGGTTCGTCGATAAGCAATGGGCACCGCAAACATTGACCACGTGCGTGCAGGACGGAAATCTGGCGCACATTGATCCAGGTCAGGAGACCAACTGTGATTCAGCAAGAATCGCGTCTGAAGGTCGCCGACAACACTGGTGCACGCGAGATTCTGTGCATCAACGTTCTCGGCGGTTCTGTTCGACGCTTCGCCGGCATCGGCGACACGATTGTCGCCACCGTGAAGGAAGCTGCCCCGGGCGGCAACGTCAAGGAGGGTGAGGTCGTCAAGGCTGTCATCGTCCGCGCGAAGAAGGAAACCCGTCGTCCGGACGGCTCCTACATCTCCTTCGACGAGAACGCTGCCGTCATCATCAAGAACGACACCGAGCCGCGCGGCACCCGCATCTTCGGCCCGGTCGCTCGTGAGCTGCGCGACAAGCGCTTCATGAAGATCGTGTCTCTCGCACCGGAGGTGATCTAACTTATGAAGATCAAGAAGGGCGATATGGTCCAGGTCATCGCCGGCAAGGACAAGGGCGCTCAGGGCCGCGTCATCGAGGCGTACCCGCAGCGTGAAAAGGTCCTGGTTGAGGGCGTGAACCGCATCAAGAAGCACGTCGCCAACTCCTACACCGAGCGCGGCGCCGAGTCCGGCGGCATTGTCACCCAGGAAGCCCCGATCCACGTGTCCAACGTGATGATCCTGGACTCCGACGGCAAGCCGACCCGCGTCGGCTACCGCTTCGACGAGGACGGCAAGAAGATCCGCGTAGCCAAGTCGAACGGGAAGGACATCTAATGACTGAGAGCATTCAGAACTACACCCCCCGCCTGAAGACGCGTTACCAGGACGAGATCCGCACCAAGCTCAATGACGAGTTCTCTTACGACAACGTCATGCAGATCCCGGGCCTGACCAAGATCGTCGTGAACATGGGTGTCGGCGATGCCGCCCGCGACTCCAAGGTCATCAACGGCGCGCTCGAGGACCTCACCGCGATCACCGGCCAGAAGCCGCAGCTGCGTCGCGCGAAGAAGTCCATCGCTAACTTCAAGCTCCGCGAAGGCATGCCGATCGGCGCGAAGGTCACCCTCCGCGGCGACCGCATGTGGGAGTTCCTGGACCGTCTGCTGACCGTGGCTCTGCCGCGTATCCGCGACTTCCGCGGCCTGAACGACAAGCAGTTCGACGGCAATGGTAACTACACCTTCGGCCTGTCCGAGCAGACCATGTTCTACGAGATCGACATCGACAAGATCGATCGCGTCCGCGGCATGGACATCACGCTCGTCACCACTGCCACGAACGACGACGAGGGTCGCGCCCTGCTGACGCACCTCGGCTTCCCGTTCGCTGACAAGGACGGCAAGATGAAGCGCGCATAAGCGTTTGCTTGCTTGGCTGCTTGGCTGCTTTGCGCCCCCGGTTCTTTCTGGACCGGGGGCGTTTTGCGTGTGTGGGGGTGCCGGACTAACGAGGTTTACGGGTGGAGTCGGGCGGGAACGCGAGGTCGAGCAGCTCTACATCGGAGAGGGTTTCCGGGTTGTGCCACAGGACGGCTTCGATCCGGCTGTCGTGGTTGTACAGGGTGACCCAATGCTCGTAGAGCACGATCCCTGAGTGCCCGTCATCGGCCCAAGGGATACCGAGCTCGTCGAGCTTCTCCGTGAATCTCGACGTCGGGATATGGAACGGGATGCCCAGGAAGCTAGCGTTGTTGTGCGGGCTGATCTCGAGCTCGGTCACCACCCCGCCCTTCTCGGTGGCCCTGGCAGCGAACGCTTGCCCATCCAGTGACAGGGTCGCCTGGTACCCGTTTCCGAGGAATTCGTCCCAGTTCATACGGTCGATGATGGGGGTCGGCTCGGGATCGCCCATCGCCGCCAGTACCTCGTCGAACCCCAGTGGGCAGTCGGTGGTGAAGTCGACGAGCGGCTCGTACCCCGCACGGTCCTCTGCCGGCTGGGTAGGGGAGGTGCGTGCTGTTGCCGCACCGGCTTCGGCTTGCACGTTTGCGTCGTAGATCTTCCGCACTGTCTCTATGGGGCCAACAATCGACACCACTCCAGGTTCGTTTGCAACGGTGACGCTGTGCCTATCGACGTCCGCGCGTTCGATCATGCGCGCGACTATCGACGGCCCGTCTTCCGCGAGCACCGGGGAAGGAAGTCTTCGAAGACGAACACGTTTCCCACGTCGTCTATCTCGGCGAAGTGGAGCGTTTCGCCGGTGACCCGGCTGCGTGCCGCGGCGAGCGAGCGGATGAATCGGAGGTAGTCGTCCTTGTCGAGCGACAGTGCGACGCCCAACTGCTCTCAGTACTTCACCCTGTTCGAGGTGAGGTCCGCGACGGCATCCAGCGCATTCATGGCGATTGTGTTGAGCTCGTCTGGGTCTTCGGGCCAGGCATCGTCAGCTGCGGTTTCGAGCTGGTTGTAGCAGGTGTCCATTCGGGCACGTGCGTCGTCGCTAAGCGAAAAGTCCCTCGTTGCTGCATCGAACTCGATGCTGTTGATGATGGCGGTGACTTCCGGCCACCTCGCCGTGCAGGGACGGGCGTAGCCGTGGAGGAATGCCTTCGCGGTTTGCAGGGCGCCGAGCGCTGAGGCAGTTGTGGATCCGGTGTGTTGGAGTGCTTCGTCGTAGAACATCGGCGGTTGACCTCCTCGTGTGAATGGAAGCTTTCTGTTTCTTCGCGCTTGCGAGTTATTATGCGCTTCGTAATTTATGCAGGTGAGACGGCAGGAAGCGTCCATGTCATTCTTTTCCCGAGGTGCGATTATCGCGCCCAAGGAATTCAACCGCTGGCTCATTGTCCCGGCAGCGTTGGCGATCCACCTCTCCATCGGGCAGGTGTACGGGTTCTCCGTGTTTAAGAAGCCGATGATGGAGCACTTCGGGGTGGGGGAAGTTGCCGTGGGGTGGATCTTCTCGCTGGCGATCGGCATGCTGGGCACGTCGTCTGCGCTGTTCGGCTCGTGGGTGGAAAAGGTTGGACCGCGCGCGTCCATGTCTATGGCAGGCGTGCTGTGGGTGGTCGGATTCCTGGTGGCCACGCTGGGAATCAGCACCGGGAACCTGTGGCTGGTGTACTTCGGCTACGGGTTCATCGGCGGCATTGGCCTGGGTATCGGATACATCTCGCCCGTGTCCACGCTGATGAAGTGGTTCCCGGACCGGCCGGGCCTGGCCACGGGGCTTGCGATCATGGGCTTCGGCGGCGGCGCGTTGATCGCCTCGCCAGCGTCGAACCGGCTGATGGAGGCGTTCGGCGGCGGGGCTGAGCTCGCGGATCGCGCCGCGGGTCTCGAACCGACTTTTATCACCCTCGCGGTCGTGTACCTGCTGGTCATCGCCATGGGTGCGTACTGCATCCGGCTTCCGCACCCGGACTGGACCCCGACAGGCGCGCCAAAGATCAAGGCGAAACCGGCGAAGGTCGCCATCGTCGGCGCCAACGTCAGCGCGAACAACGCTATTCGCACGCCGCAGTTTTGGTGCCTGTGGGTAATCCTGTTCTGCAACATCACCGCCGGCATCGGCATCCTGGAAAACGCCGCACCGATGGTGCAGGACTACTTCCCGGCGCTCAGCGCTGCGGCGGCCGCCGGCTTCGTCGGGTTGCTGTCGCTGGCCAACATGGGCGGCCGCTTCATCTGGTCGTCCGCCTCCGACGTGATCGGCCGCAAGAACATCTACATGGTTTACCTGGGTGTTGGCCTGATCTTCTACTTCGTGGTGGCATCCGCCGGCCACACTAGCCTAGCGCTGTTCGTGGTGAGCACCCTGATCCTGCTCACCTTCTACGGCGGCGGGTTCGCCACCATCCCGGCGTACCTGCGCGACCTGTTCGGCGTGTACCAGGTCGGCGCGATCCACGGCCGGTTGCTCACCGCCTGGTCCGCGGCGGGCGTGGCGGGGCCATTGATCATTAACACGGTGGTGGAGCGCCAGGCCAACCGCGGCAACTCCGGCCCGGAGCTGTACCAGCTCTCGCTCTACATCATGTGCGTGCTGCTCGCGGTGGGCCTCGTGGCGAACATCCTGGTCCGGCCGGTCGCCCGCAAGTGGTTCGAGGATCCGGAGAAAGTGGCCGCAAAGGTGGAAGCGGACCGTGCGTCGGCAAGAGAATCCGCAGCGGCAGCGGCCGGCGGCGGCGCCGGATCCATCCATGCGCTGGTAGCGACGGTGCTTGCGCTGGTTATCGCGGCGCTGCTGGTCTATGGGTTGTGGGAGACCGCGGTGAAGGCCTCGCAGATGATTGCTGGTTAGTCGGCTGGTCGTGAGCTGACTTCTGGAAAGACGTCCGAGTTTTCGGCAGACTTGGCCGCGATGGTCTGAAATCCGTTGCTGCAGGACAAGTGAGGAGCAGCCCGATGACGTACTTCATGCAGTTCGATGAGTCGATGAAGGCTATTCGACCTTCGGACAACACGAGGCTCCGTATGCCGACTCATAACGGAGATTTAGAGGTCCACGTTTACGAGGCCAAGCACCGAAGCGGCGGGGCTTCGTTGGCGGCTGTTCCGCGCACTCCAGAGAACCTGGCTGTGCTGGGCCTCAGAGCCGAAGTTGGTCAGCCATCGGACTGGATTATTCCGCCGTTTCCACTGCTTACGAGTGCGTTCCGCAAGGGCGGTCCGTTTATCCGGGACGGCAAGGTCGAATCTGTGCCGGGCGATTTCGACCCTGCGAAGGTCGCGGTCGGCGGGGAGGAGTATCGGCCGGGGCCGCCCGCCTATATTCCGACGAAGCTCAAAGACGAGATCCCGCTTGATGTAGACAGCGTTGACACCTCCAACTGGAGTATCGAGAAATGGATAGGTGGGTCGGGTGTCAGAGAAGCAACCGATGAGGAGCGGAACTACCAGCTGATCCCGTGGGGTTTTAATCCGATTGGGTTTTTGGACTTGTGGCTTGAGCAGTATCGCTGCTACCACCTTGGCCTTAAGATTCCTGATGAACTGAGCCGGCCGGATGAGGATATTGACCACGACGCTCAGGAATCTGAGTCGGCGTCAGGGCTGAAGATGCGTCTGGTAGAGCTCGATGCGTCTGCCGGGGAACTGGAAGGCCAGCACTCGGTTTACATTCAGGTCGTGGTCGGCTCTGACTTGCATAAGGCTATTGCTGCAACGGGCCACGAAGCCAACGGGTACTTCCTCGAAGGGCTGGCGGAGTACTTCAAGTCAACGGGTCAGATTGATGGCAGCCTGCAGTTCGACCCGGAGGGACAAGGGATCGGTATTTACGGGGACGCCGAGCACGTGGAGAAGGTGCGAGCCGTGTTCGGCGAAGTTGCCGAGACACCTGATGAGATCGCGGGCCTGGTCGAGAAAGCGGAGACAGCGGGTATCAAATTCGACGACTAGCCGCGGACTTGCCAATGCAATCGGCTAAGCCCCCGAGTACACGCTGAAGCGCTCGTCGCCCACCTCGCCGACGAGCACCGTGTTGGTGGCCCGGGCCAGCTCCACGGCCATCGACGTCACGCCGGCAGTGGTGGCCACCGCACCGAATCCGGCTGCCGCGGCGGCGCGCACGATTTCGAAGCCCACCTGCGCATCGGTTGCGAGGGTGAGGGCGGGGGACGGGGTGGCGTCGAGAAGCATGTGCCCCGCAATCTTGTGCACCGCATTCAAGGGGTCGAGGTCCTGGCGCCCCGCATCGCCCGCGACCGCCGTGGGCAGGTCGCGCGTGCGGTGCTGCGACAACACCCCGGGAAGCGCGAAGATCGCGGACGGGTCAAGCTCCATGAACTCGTCGCGCACGTCGAGGTTGGCGGCGAGCTCGCGCACCCGCTGCTCGGCGGAGATGCCGCACGCGTCGCCGGGGATCGGGTCGATGAACTGCGGGGCCGAGGGTCGCGCGAGCTGGATATCCAGCAGGTTGTAGGTGTTTTCGCCGCCGATCGCGCCCTCGCAGTAGCGGGCGGTGACCACGTCCTCGACACGCGTGATCAACCCGCGCGCCAGCAGCAGGCCATGCGCGAGCTCGATGTCGTGGCCCGGGGTGCGCATAAGCGTTGCGACGCTCACGCCACCGGCCCGGATCTCCAACGGCTCTTCAACCGCGACCTGGCCCGCGCGGGTGTCGCGGGTGCCGTCGGCGGAAATCTTGGTGACTGCGAAGCTGCGTTTGGTCCTGCTCACGGGAACCGATGGTATCGCCGGATGCTTAACTCGCGAACTTGCGGCGAATCTACGTGCGAAAACGCGGGTTATCCACAGGGGTGCGAACGCGAATTCCACAAGCCCGAAAACATCCGCCTTGACGCCCCGCTACAACTGCACCCACACATCCGAACACAGAAAGGGGTGGGTGCGTCCGATGCGTACCGAAGACAAGATCAAACAACGACTGCAGAAACTGCTCAACCAGGCCCGCGACCGTGAGGGCACACCGGAGGGCGACGCGTTCTACGCCAGGGCGTTCGAGCTCATGGCCGAGTACGGCTACGAACAACGCGACCTGGACACCGAGGACGGCGACGAGGTGGGCCAGCGCACCTACGAGTTCGCCGGTTCCTACACGGAAATGCAGGCGAACCTGCTGCTGACCATCGCATTCGCGCTGCACTGCACGGGTTTTTCGCAGCGCGTGTACAACTCCACGCGCATGAAAGACGCCGTCATCTTCGGCTGCGCGCGCCACCTGGAACGGGTGGACATGCTCTACGCGCTGCTTCTGCCCGTGATGCTCGCGGACGCGCAGAAGGTGCGCGCCACCCACTGGGGAGAATCGGCGGTGGTGCGCCGCCGCAGCTTCATGTCCGGCTTCGCTGCGAGCATCGGCGCGCGCCTCGCCGAAGCCGAAAAGACCGTGGAGGAATCAGACGGGGAGTATGGGCTCGTGCTTGTCGACGACTTCCAGAAGGCCACCGAAGCCCGCGACAACTTCGCCGCAGAAATGGGCTTCTTTTTAGGCAGCTTCTCGTCCAAGCGTTCCTTCGACGCGGATGCGTTCGACCAGGGCCACGAGGCGGGGCAGCGCTCCGACATTGGGCAGACGCGGGTGCGTTCGCGCCCGGCGCTGCCGTTCTAGCAGTTTCGGGGATCTTCGTGGTCGTGCAACTTTTCTTGTACGGTGTTGATGCAAGAAAAGTTGCACGATTTTGGGAGGTTCGATGACGCCACGCGAATACCACCATCCAACAACCGACGAAATCACCCTGACCAGGGTGCTTGGTGCTTTGAGTGACCCCATCCGGCTGGAGATGATTCGTCGGCTCGCCGACGGGTTGGACCATGACAGTCTCGAGCTTGCAGACGATTTGCCCCGGTCGACGCTCACGTACCACACGCGCATGCTGCGAGAGGCGGGGGTGACGTGGACCCGGGGAGAGGGACGCGCATGCTTGATCCGATTGCGGCGGGACGATCTAGATCGTCTATTTCCCGGTGTGCTTGCGGCAGTGATCGCCAACGCGAACACCGAGGGGGAACAGGGATGATGCGTCGGCTATGGCCTTTCGTGCTGGGGAGCGTGGCACTCGGCCTAGACGCATACGTTGTGGCGGGACTTCTGCCGGCCATCGCAGCCGCCCTTGGAACGCCAGAAGCCACGGTTGGACTGGGGGTTGCGGCGTTTACAGGTTCGTATGCCGTCGTGGGGCCGTTACTGGCGGGAAAGGCAGGGCAGCAATCGCGGCACAGCCTGATCATCGCCTTGCTTGTGTTCACTTTGGCGAACTTGGCCACGGCGCTGTCACCGACAATCTGGGTCTTCCTGGCCTCTCGCGTGGTGGCCGGCGCAGCAGCCGGTGTGTATTCGCCGCTGTCCTCGGCGGTTGCCGCTGAAATCGTCGGGCCGGAACGTCGAGGGCGCGCATTGGCGCTAGTCCTCGCTGGACTTGCGGTCGGCACCGTATTCGGCGTGCCGATCGGTCTGGTGCTGGCACAGTATTGGGATTGGCGTGCCGCGATACTGCTGATCGTGGTCGTCGGAGGCGTAGCACTCTCGGGTATTGCACTTCGAGGAGGGGACCTGCCAGCGATTCCAGCGTCTAGTCCCGCCGACCGGCTGCGGTCTATTACACGGCCTAAGAATCTCCTCACGGTCACTGTGACGCTGTTGACCGGCGTCGCTTCCCTGGGGCTTTACACCTACCTCACAGTCGTGCTGTCTGGGGGAGCCCTTGCAGCGCATCAAAACATAGCGATTTGGGTGTGGGGGCTCGGCGGAGCGGTCGGAGCACTGGGGATTGGGTTGCTCGCGGACAGACATGACCCGCTGCGGCTCAGTGCTGTGATCCTTGGGGGCCTCACCTGTGCGTTGCTCGGCATGACCCAAGGCCAGGTTCCAGTGTTGGTGGTAGTCAGTCTGTTTGTCTGGGGATTATGCGGATGGGCTTCTCTCGCGCCCCAGCAACAAGTATTAATTCAAGCGAATCCTGCTGATGGCGCGACGGCTGTTGCTGCAAACGCTTCGGCCAACTACCTGGGGTCGGCGCTGGGCGCGGCCGCCGGGTCGCTATTGGTCGCTGCACATGCGACACCGGCCGTACTTAGTGGCTCAGCAGCGGCCGTGGCAGCGCTTGCGTTGTGCTGCCAGCTCGTTCGGCAGCGCATGGATACCAACGGCTGAGAGGAACTTTTGTTGTTCTCAGTCCACCAGCCACGCGGCAGCAGCCACGATCATGGCCTCGGCCGCGCGGTCGAGCGTGGGCTGCAGGTCGGGCGCGAAGGCCGGGGAGTGGTTGCCGGGGGCGTTTTCCCAGTCCTTGAAGCCGCCCAAGCCCCAGTACGTGTACGGCACGTCGAGCGCGTCCGGGATGATGGAGAAATCCTCAGAGGCGGGGATCTGGTCCAAGTCCGCGGCGTCGCTGCCGAAGTGGGCGTCGAACGCGCCGCGAACGCGGGAGGTGGTCTCCGGGTCGTTGTCCGTGAGCGGGTACTCGTCGTAGAACGTGATTTCCGGCTCCCGCGGGCTGCCGGCGGCGGCGCACTCGCCCTCAACAATGCGGGTGATTGCGCTGCGCAGCGTGTCGCTGACCTCCCGGGTGTAGGCGCGGGTATTCACCAGAAGCTCGGCGGTTTCCGGGATCACGTTCGCCTTCACACCGGAGTGGATCGCGCCGACGGTGAGCACCGCGGTGTCTTTCGCTTGCACTTCGCGGGAGACCACCGTGTGTAGGCGGGTGACGATGTTGGAGGCGAGCAGGACCGGGTCAACGCCCTTTTCCGGCATGGAGCCGTGGGTGCCCTTGCCCCACACGGTGATCTGGGCGGAAAACGCCTGGGACATGAACGGCCCCGGGTGGGTGCCCACAACACCTGCGGGCAGCATCGGCAGCACGTGCTGACCCAAATACACGTCGGGTTTCGGCATCGCCTCGCGGATGCCGTTAGCCAGCATCACCCGCGATCCGGCGTACGCCTCCTCTGCCGGCTGGAACACGGCGACCAGGGTGCCGCGCCAGCAGTCGCGGTTGGCGGCGAAAGCCTCCAGCGCTCCGAGCACGCCCATGATGTGGTAGTCGTGCCCGCAGGCGTGGGTGACGTGCTCCTCGCGGCCGCTGACAGCATCCACCTGCGTGGCGGTGGAGGCGTACGGCTTGCCGGAGCGCTCCTGCACCGGCAGCCCGTCGATGTCCGCGCGGATGGCCACCACCGGGCCGGGCCCGTTGTCCAGCACGCACACCGTGCCCGTTTCGCCCACCTGCGTGTGCGGCAGCTGCAGCGCGTCCAGCCGGGAGCGGATCTTCGAGGCCGTCTGCAGCTCTTGCAGCGACAGCTCGGGATGCTGGTGGAACCAGACGTAAAGTTCCTCGCGAGCCTCGCGCGTGGCGGTCAGCGATCCGACGAGCTGTGCAAGGGCGGTGTCCATGCAGGGCAGTCTATGGGGTTGTGAATCTCTGGCGGGTTGGTGGGGCGCTGAACGTGCCCGTCGATAAGCGATTTGCTCATTGGCGCAGGAAAGCGGTAAGTTACCCCCTCGGACTTGCGCGCCGACGCTTCGGCGTGCGCAAGCCGAAGTACATTTGAACATCCAACTTTGTTGCAGGCCCCCCGCCATGATGCGGACCGCGTGCAAGGGAGGCGGCGAGCGGCCCGCGCTATTGAGTGCGGGCAGCGTGAGTAGCCCCCGACAGACCATGCGGAAAACGCGACCCGAAACGCCTCAGCGTTACAGGTCACCCGGTGGATGGGAACCGCAACGAGAAAGGTAACGGTCACCACAATGACCATGACTGATCCGATCGCGGACATGCTGTCGCGCGTGCGCAACGCAGCAAATGCGCAGCACGACGCCGTGTCTATGCCTTCGTCCAAGATCAAGGTGAACATCGCCGAGATCTTGAAGCAGGAAGGCTACATCGAAGATTACAAAGTTGAGGACGAGAAGGTCGGCAAGTCGCTGACGCTCAACCTCAAGTACGGCCCGACCCGCGAGTCTTCCATCGCTGGTCTGCGCCGCGTGTCCAAGCCGGGCCTGCGCGTGTACGCGAAGTCCAACGACCTGCCTCAGGTGCTCGGTGGCCTGGGCGTGGCAATCATCTCCACGTCCCACGGTCTGCTCACCGACCGCCAGGCTCAAGAGAAGGGTGTAGGCGGGGAAGTCCTCGCTTACGTCTGGTAAAGGGAGGTTGAAAGACTTATGTCTCGTGTAGGTAATGCACCCATCGCAATCCCGAACAACGTCGAGGTGAAGATCGACGGCCAGCACGTCGAGGTCAAGGGCCCGAAGGGCACCAAGGATCTGGATATGCCGGCACCGATCACCGCTTCCGTCGAGGACAACCAGATCCTGGTGGCTCGTCCGGACGACCACCGTGACAACCGTTCGCTGCATGGCCTGACCCGCTCCCTGATCAACAACATGGTCGTGGGCGTGACCGAGGGCTACAAGATCAACATGGAGATCTTCGGCGTCGGCTACCGCGTGCAGCAGAAGGGCAAGGACCTCGAGTTCTCCCTCGGCTACTCGCACCCGATCCTGATCGAGGCGCCGGAAGGCATCACGTTCTCCGTCGACGGCAACACCAAGTTGGCCATCGAAGGTTCCGATAAGCAGCAGGTTGGCCAGATTGCGGCAAACATCCGCCGTCTGCGTAAGGATGACCCGTACAAGGGTAAGGGCATCCGTTACGCCGGCGAGCAGGTCCGCCGCAAGGTCGGAAAGACGGGTAAGTAATCATGAGCAATACTGCAGAGAACACCAAGCGCACCCCGGTTGGCAAGGACATCTCGTCCCGCCGCCGCGAGGCACGCGCACGTCGCCACAACCGCATCCGCAAGACGCTGCGCGGCACCCCGGAGACCCCGCGTCTCGTTGTGCACCGCTCCTCGCGTCACATCCACGTCCAGGTCATCGACGACCTCGCAGGCCACACCCTGGTCTCCGCGTCGTCCATCGAGCCGGACGTGCGCAACCTGGAGGGCGACAAGAAGGACAAGGCTGCCAAGGTTGGCCAGCTCGTCGCTGAGCGCGCCAAGGCTGCAGGCATCGAAGCAATCGTCTTCGACCGCGGCGGCTACAAGTACCACGGCCGCGTCGCGGCCCTGGCTGAAGCAGCTCGTGAAGGTGGTCTGAAGTTCTAATGATCACCGCAAACATCACCATCAACGGAAGGATCGCGTAATGGCCGAACGTGAACGGCGTGACGGCGGGCGCTCCGCCGACAACCAGAACAACAACGACCGCAACGACCGCAACGATCGTGGCAACCGTGGTGGCCGCGGCCGCCGCGACGACCGTCGCAACAACCAGAACGACGAGCGCGACAAGTACATCGAGCGCGTCATCACCATCAACCGCGTTGCCAAAACCGTCAAGGGCGGCCGCAACATGTCCTTCACCGCACTCGTCGTCGTCGGCGACGGTGAGGGCATGGTCGGCGTCGGCTACGGCAAGGCGAAGGAAGTTCCCGCCGCAATCCAGAAGGGTGCAGAGGAAGCTCGCAAGAACTTCTTCCGCGTCCCGATGATCGGCGGCACCATTCCTCACCCGGTCCAGGCAGAAGAGGCTGCGGGCATCGTCATGCTCCGCCCGGCTGCTCCGGGTACCGGTGTCATCGCCGGCGGCGCTGTCCGTCCGGTGCTCGAGTGCGCTGGCATTCAGGACATCCTGGCCAAGTCCCTTGGCTCGGACAACGCCCTGAACGTGGTCCAGGCAACCGTCGCAGGCCTGAAGCAGCTTGTCCGCCCCGAAGAGGTGGCTGCCAAGCGCGGCAAGTCCGTCGAGGAAGTTGCACCGGCTCGTATGCTGCGCGCACGCGCAGGACAGGAGGCCTAAGCACCATGGCACTGAAGATTACGCTGCACCACGGCAAGGTTGGCGAGAAGCCGACCACCCGTAAGAACCTCGAGGCTCTCGGCCTGCGCAAGATCGGCCAGTCCGTCGTGAAGAAGGACAACGCGGCTACCCGCGGCCAGATCCTCAAGGTGCGCCACCTCGTCACCGTTGAAGAAGTTGCAGGGGAGTAGATACAACATGGCTGACATCATCAAGCTCCATGATCTGCGCCCGGCAGAGGGCGCAAACAAGGCCAAGACCCGCGTCGGTCGCGGTGAGGCCTCCAAGGGCAAGACCGCCGGCCGCGGTACCAAGGGCACCAAGGCTCGCAAGCAGGTTTCCGCTGCTTTCGAGGGTGGCCAGATGCCGCTGCACATGCGTCTGCCGAAGCTGAAGGGCTTCAAGAACCCGAACCGCGTCGAGTACCAGGTGGTCAACGTCGCGGATCTGGCCGAGGCCTTCCCGCAGGGTGGCGACATCGCCATCGCCGACATCGTTGCCAAGGGCCTTGTTCGCCCGAAGCAGCCGGTGAAGGTGCTGGCAGAGGGCGACATCAACGTCGCGCTCAACGTCACCGCGAACAAGTTCTCCAAGTCCGCTGAGGAGAAGATCAAGGCCGCTGGCGGTTCCGCCAACGTCGTTGAGTTCTCCAAGCGTGCGTAGGAGCGCTTAGCTTTACGACGAACCCCCGCCCCGGACATTCCCGTCCAGGGCGGGGGTTTCGCCGTTGGTGGGGAGGGCGTCCTGACACATCGCGGCGGCCGTTTGCGCCGACCTGTGTTTTTGGGCGCGCTCTGACGGATTCCGCCGCGAAGTGTCGGGGGAGCGTGGGGGATTTGTTCACTCGCGCAGTCGGTCCGAGTGAACAAATACCTAGTTGGGTGGGCAATGTGTTCATTTTGCGCAGGTCGGTGAAATCGACGGGCGGATCTGTTCATCGGCCGGTGAATCAATTTAGGCGGGGGATCCGTCCCCGCCCGCCACCTCTGACACATCACGGCAGCCGGTTGTGCCGACCTGGGCCGATAGGTCCCGCCTGACGGATTCCGCCACCATGCGTCAGTCCGAGCGCCTGGGAGGAGACTGGGAGTCGCGCCGTAACCGAACCTGAAATATCAACTTTCCACCGGGTGCTGTTAGTGTAGTGGGGTCAAAAGACCGCCCCGCCGGTTTTCGCGTGCCCGCGAAACCTGGGCGAGGAGTCGAATGTCCACTACCTCCCGCCCGTGGCGCGGCGGGGGCCAGGAGGCTTTGTGTCCGCTATTGCTCAGGCGTTCAAGGATCCGGATCTACGCAAGAAGATCCTGATCACCCTTGCGCTGATGTTTCTGTACCGCGTCGGCGCCCAGATTCCCACCCCGGGCGTGGACTACGCGCTGATCAACTCCCGCCTGGAGGAGATCTCCCAGGGCGACCAGGCGACGATGTTCTCCATCATCGGCCTGTTCTCCGGCGGCGCGCTGCTGCAGCTTTCCATTTTCGCCATCGGCATCATGCCGTACATTACGGCGTCGATTATCGTGCAGCTTCTCACCGTGGTGATCCCGAAGTTTGAGGAGCTGAAGAAGGAAGGCCAGTCCGGCCAGGCGAAGATGACGCAGTACACCCGCTACCTCACGGTGGCGCTGGCGCTGCTGCAGTCCGCCGGCATTGTGGCGCTGGCGGACCGCGAACAGCTGCTCGGTCAGGGCATGCCGGTGCTGGTGGAGGACCGCAACATCTGGACGCTTCTGATGATGATCATCGTCATGACCTCCGGTGCGGTGCTCATCATGTGGCTCGGCGAGATCATCACCGAAAAGGGCGTCGGTAACGGCATGTCCCTGCTCATCTTCGCGGGCATCGCCACCCAGATCCCGTCCGAGGGCGCGTTCATTCTCCAGCAGTCCGGCGCGGTCACCCTGACCCTGGTTGTCCTGGCGCTGATCGCGCTCGTCGTCGGCATCGTGTTCATTGAGCAGGGCCAGCGCCGCATTCCGGTGCAGTACGCCAAGCGTATGGTGGGCCGCCGCCAGTACGGTGGGTCCTCCACCTACCTGCCGCTGAAGGTGAACCAGGCGGGCGTGATCCCGGTGATCTTCGCTTCCTCGCTGATGTACGTGCCGGTGCTGATCACCCAGATCGTCACCATGAGCAACCAGACCCCGCCGGACAACTGGTGGATGAACCACGTGATGGCGTGGCTGCAGAACCCGGGTTCCTGGCAGTACATCCTCACCTACGTGGTGCTGATCATCTTCTTCTCCTACTTCTACGTCTCCATCCAGTACGACCCGGTGGACCAGGCGGAGAACATGAAGAAGTACGGCGGTTTCATCCCCGGTATCCGTCCGGGTCGCCCGACCGCGGAGTACCTGGCGTTTGTGATGAACCGTTTGCTGTTTGTCGGCGCCATCTACCTCGCCGCGATCGCTGTTCTGCCGAACCTGGCTATGGACGCCGGCATCACCGGCTCCGGCCGTATGGGCATGAGCGCGTTCGGCGGCACCGCCATCCTGATTATGGTTTCCGTGGCCCTGACCACGGTCAAGCAAATTGAATCCCAGCTCCTGCAATCCAACTACGAAGGACTTCTGCGATAATGCGTCTCGTTCTCCTTGGCCCTCCCGGTGCCGGCAAGGGCACCCAAGCCGCGATTCTCTCCGAGAAGCTCGGTGTGCCGCACATCTCCACGGGCGATCTGTTCCGCGCCAACATCGGCGAGGGCACCCCGCTCGGCGTTGAGGCGAAAAGCTACATCGACGCCGGCAAGCTCGTGCCCACCGACGTCACCGCGCGCATGGTGGAAGACCGCCTGAACCAGGACGACGCGAAGGACGGCTTCCTGCTGGACGGCTTCCCGCGCACTGTGGAGCAGGCTGAGATCCTCACCGAGCTGCTGAGCAAGAAGGGCGAGAAGCTCGACGGCGTACTCAACTTTGTCGTCGACGAGGACGTGGTGGTCGAGCGCATGCTCGCCCGCGGCCGCGCGGACGACAACGAGGAAACCATCCGCACCCGTCTCGGCGTCTACCGCGACGAGACCGCCCCGCTGATCCAGCACTACGGTGACCAGATCATCTCCATCGACGCCGTGGGCGACGTCGACGAGATCAACCAGCGCGCCATGGAGGCGCTGGGTAAGTAGCCCACGTAGCGTGAAGGCCGGTGTGTTTGCACCGGCCTTTCGCATTTCGCTTATCGACGAACCAAAGGACCACCACGCAATGGTTTTCAGGAAACGCAAGATCGCGGCCAAGACGCCGGAGGAACTCGACGCCATGGAGGCCGCCGGGCGCATCGTCGGCACCGCCCTGCAGGAGGTCCGCGCAGCCGCCAAGCCAGGCACCACCACGCTCGACCTGGACAAGGTTGCCGAGACGGTCATCCGCGACCATGGCGCCATCCCGACGTTTTTGGGCTACCAGGGCTTCACCGGCTCTATCTGCGCGTCGGTGAATGAGGTGGTCGTGCACGGGATTCCGTCGAAAAGCATTGTGCTCGAAGAAGGCGACTTGGTCTCCATCGACTGCGGCGCCACCCTCGACGGCTGGGTGGGCGACAGTGCCTGGTCGTTCGGCATCGGCGAGTTGGCTCCGGAGGTGGACGCCCTCAACTGCGCGACCGAGTGGGTGCTGGCGGAAGGCCTCAAGGCGATGGTGCCGGGTAACAAGCTCACCGACGTCTCCCACGCGCTCGAGCTGGCCACCCACGCGGCTGAGGAGCGTTTCGGGGTGGAGCTGGGCATCGTCGACGGCTACGGAGGCCACGGCATCGGCCACACCATGCACGAAGAGCCGTACCTGGCCAACGAGGGCAAGCCGAACCGCGGTCCCGTCATCCAGGACGGATCCGTGCTGGCCATCGAGCCGATGCTGATCCTCGGCGGGGAAGTGGACACCGAGGTGCTGGAGGACGAATGGACCGTGGTGTCCGTAGACCGCGCACCCGCCGCGCACTGGGAGCACACCGTCGCGGCGACCGCAGGAGGCCCGAGAATTCTTACGCCGCGCGTGTAGTTTTCTGGCGCGTTGTGGTGCGTTTGATGACAGGGAGGTTATACTTCCGCCATGTCTTACCGTCCCCGCCACGCAAAGCAGTCGCCGCTGAAGCGACGCGCAACCACGTTCGCTGCCGGCCTCGGTGTCGTCGCCTCCCTGGCAGCACCGGTTTCCGCCCAGGCCGCGCCCGCGCAGAACCCGGTTGCCATGTCCAGCTTGGACTCGCTGTCCAACCAGGCGACCACCTCCTTCAGCAATCTGGATAAGTCCGCGCGCGACGCCGCGTGGAACATCCGCAACGGCCTGCGCCAGCAGGCTGACGCTCTGGCCGCCATCGACCCGCAGCTGCCGGCGAAGGCGAAGCAGCGCATCGACGAGATCCTCGAGATGTTCTTCCCGGGCCTGATCGCCGAGAAGACCCCGAAGCCGAAGCCGGCACCGGCCCCCGCACCGAAGCCCGAGCCGGCGCCAGCTCCGGCCCCGGCCCCGGCACCTGCGCCGCGTACCTCCCCGTGCCCGGCGGACGCGAAGGCCTGCGTGGACCTGACCAACCAAAAGTCCTGGCTGCAGAACAACGGCGAGATCTACTACGGCCCGGTGCAGATCAGCTCCGGCCGCCCGGGTCAGGACACCCCGAAGGGCACGCACTACGTCAACCGGAAGGTCAAGGACGAGATCTCCTACGAGTTCAACAACGCTCCGATGCCGTACTCTGTGTACTTCACCAACAACGGCATCGCGTTCCACCAGGATGATCCGTACGTGCCGTCTGCGGGCTGCATCCACCTCTACCGCGCGGACGCGCAGCGGTACTTCAACGACCTGCAGATCGGCGACAAGGTCTACGTGTTCTAGCACGTGCCCGCGATGAGCCCCGGCTAGCGCTGGGGCTTTTTGCGTTTTCGCAGGTAAATGGCTAATGTAGTCCAGCGGTGTTTGTGCAACCTTGCGCAGGCGCCGCATGTAACCGGTAAATACGTCTGCTGCCTGCACTTTCAGGCGGCGTAGGAAGTGGAGTGTATGGCGAAAGAAGGCGCAATCGAGGTTGAGGGCCGCATTGTCGAGCCCCTGAAGAACGCGATGTTCCGGGTCGAACTGGACAACGGGCACGAGGTTCTCGCCCACATCAGTGGCAAGATGCGCCAGCACTACATCCGCATCCTCCCGGAGGACCGTGTCGTGGTGGAACTTTCCCCCTACGACCTGGACCGCGGGCGTATCACCTACCGCTACAAGTAAGCATTTCAGCCTTCTCACCCAGATCCGTCCCAGTGGCGGATCGTGCACCTCTGGCCACGGTGGCTGGAGCCGCGCGTAACCACAACCCACTCTCCGGCACGGCCCGGACAAAGCGTTGTTTGGCGTGGACGGGTGGGGAGAAAACCACCGTAACAACCCGAAAGGCACGTACCTCATGGCACGTCTAGCTGGTGTGGATCTCCCGCGCAACAAGCGCATGGAGATCGCACTCACCTACATCTATGGCATCGGTGCAACCCGAGCCAAGGAACTGCTCGAGAAGACCGGCATTTCTCCGGACCTGCGTACGGACAATCTGTCCGACGATCAGCTCGCCGCTCTGCGCGACGCGATCGAGTCCTCCTACACCGTAGAGGGCGATCTGCGCCGCGAGGTGCAGGCAGATATCCGCCGCAAGATTGAAATCGGCTCCTACCAGGGCATGCGCCACCGCCGTGGCCTGCCCGTCCGCGGCCAGCGCACCAAGACCAACGCGCGCACCCGCAAGGGCCCGAAGAAGACCATCGCAGGAAAGAAGAAGTAACCTATGGCTCCTCAGACTCGTTCCGGTGCGCGTCGCGGACGCCGCACCGTTAAGAAGAACGTGGCCGCTGGCCACGCGTACATCAAGTCCACCTTCAACAACACCATCGTGTCCATCACGGACCCGCAGGGCAACGTGATCTCCTGGGCATCCTCCGGCCACGTCGGCTTCAAGGGCTCCCGCAAGTCCACGCCGTTCGCCGCGCAGATGGCTGCCGAGAACGCTGCCCGCAAGGCGATGGACCACGGCATGAAGAAGGTCGACGTCTTTGTCAAGGGTCCGGGCTCCGGCCGCGAGACCGCAATCCGTTCGCTCCAGGCTGCCGGCCTGGAGGTGTCCTCGATCTCCGACGTGACGCCGCAGCCGTTCAACGGCTGCCGTCCGCCGAAGCGTCGTCGCGTTTAAGGCTGAAAGGAAAAGAGGTAAAGAAACATGGCTCGTTACACCGGCCCTGCTACCCGTAAGTCCCGTCGCCTCCGCGTCGACCTCGTCGGCGGCGACATGTCCTTCGAGCGTCGCCCGTACCCCCCGGGGCAGGCAGGCCGCGCCCGCATCAAGGAGTCCGAGTACCTGCTCCAGCTGCAGGAGAAGCAGAAGGCTCGCTTCACCTACGGCGTGATGGAGAAGCAGTTCCGCCGCTACTACGAAGAGGCGAACCGTCGTCAGGGCAAGACCGGCGACAACCTGCTGATCCTGCTGGAGTCCCGTCTGGACAACGTGATCTACCGCGCTGGTCTGGCTAAGACCCGCCGTCAGGCACGTCAGCTGGTCTCCCACGGCCACTTCACCGTCAACGGCAAGCACATCAACGTGCCGTCGTTTGCGGTGACGCAGTACGACATCATCGACGTCCGCGACAAGTCCCGCAGCATGCTGTGGTTCGAAGAGGCTCAGGACAACCTGCTCGAGGCCGTCGTTCCGGCGTGGCTGCAGGTCGTTCCGGACACCCTGCGCATTCTCGTGCACCAGCTGCCCGAGCGCGCTCAGATCGACGTGCCGCTGCAGGAGCAGCTCATCGTCGAGCTCTACTCGAAGTAAACTTTCGTTTGCTTCACCCCGCGCACTGTCGACGCGTTCGGCCGGTGCTCGGAATCTTCCACATATCCGTTCCTACCGGCTTCAAATAGCGGGAGCCGACAAAGGAGAAGTTCATGCTCATCTCTCAGCGTCCTGAACTGACCGAGGAGTACATCGACACCAACCGCTCGAAGTTCATCATCGAGCCGCTCGAGCCTGGTTTCGGTTACACCCTGGGCAACTCTTTGCGCCGCACGCTGCTGTCGTCCATCCCGGGCGCAGCCGTGACCTCCATCAAGATCGACGGTGTGCTCCACGAGTTCACCACGATCACCGGCGTCAAGGAGAACGTCTCTGAGATCATCCTCAACATCAAGGACATCGTCCTGTCCTCCGACTCTGATGAGCCGGTTGTCATGCAGCTTGCTGTTGAGGGCCCCGGCGACGTCACCGCAGGCGACATCGAGCCGCCGGCTGGTGTGGAGATCCACAACCCGGATCTGCACATCGCGTCGCTGAATGAGCAGGCTCGCCTCGAGATGGAGCTTGTTGTCGAGCGCGGCCGCGGCTACGTCCCGGCCATGCCCAACTCCGGCGGTGAGGCCGGCCGCATCCCGGTCGACCAGATCTACTCGCCGGTCACCCGCGTCGCCTACAAGGTTGAGGCGACCCGTGTTGAGCAGCGCACCGACTTTGACAAGCTGATCATCGACGTGGAGACCAAGAACTCCATGACCGCACGTGACGCCCTCGCGTCGGCCGGTTCCACCCTGGTGGAGCTCTTCGGCCTGGCGCGCGAGCTGAACACCGCGGCCGAAGGCATCGAGATCGGCCCGTCGGCGCAGGAGACCGAGTACATCGCCGCGTACTCCACGCCGATCGAGGAGCTGAACTTCTCCGTGCGCTCCTACAACTGCCTGAAGCGCCAGGACATCCACACCGTCGGTGAGCTCGCAGAGTGCACCGAGTCTGACCTGCTGGATATCCGCAACTTCGGCCAGAAGTCCATCAACGAGGTCAAGATCAAGCTTGCCAGCCTGGGCCTGACCCTCAAGGACGCTCCGGAAGATTTCGACCCGACCCAGATCGAAGGCTACGACGCCGAGACTGGCGACTACGTCGACACCAGCGCGGACGAGACCGAGTAACACCACAGAGCACGCGCTCAATTAACCGCACACGAGGAGTACGAAAATGCCTACCCCGAAGAAGGGTGCCCGTCTCGGAGGCTCGGCCGGCCACCAGAAGCACATTCTGTCCAACCTGGCCCTGGCCCTGTTCGAGCACGGCGCAATCAAGACGACGGACGCGAAGGCACGTATGCTGCGTCCGTACGCCGAGAAGCTGATCACCAAGGCGAAGAAGGGCACCGTGGCTGACCGCCGCGCCGTGCTCGCCGAGCTTCCGAACAAGGAGGTTGTGACCTACCTGTTCAACGAGCTCGCGCCGAAGTTCGCCAACCGCGATGGCGGCTACACCCGCTCCATCAAGCTGGAGAACCGCGCCGGCGACAACGCTGCGATGACCCAGATCTCTCTGGTCCTCGAGGAGACCGTGTCTTCCGAGGCAACCCGCGCAGCACGCGCCGCCGCTTCCCGCCAGGCCGATCAGGCCAAGGCTGAGGAGGCTCCGGCAGAGGCCGCAGAGTCCACCGAGGCTCCGGCTGAGGAGACCGCAGAGGAGAAGTAGCCCACAGCTACGCCCCGCACGAGCGCCCGCCCACCTGCACTGCAGCGTGGACGGGCGCTTTGCTGTGCGCGCCAATTCCGGCGATACAATGCCTCACCATGGACGACACGCTGCGCCTGCGCCTGGACATCGCCTACGACGGCACCGACTTCCACGGCTGGGCCCGCCAAAAAGGGGACCTGCGCACCGTCCAGCAGACCATCGAAGACGCGCTGTCGCTCGTGCTGCGCACCGACGTGGCGCTGACCGTCGCCGGGCGCACCGACGCGGGCGTGCACGCCTCCGGCCAGGTCGCGCACGCCGACATTCCCAAAGACTCGCTCAACCAGCGCTCGATTGAGGGGGATCCGGGGCGGTTGGTGCGTCGATTAGCAAAATTGCTCCCTGAGGACGTCCGCGTGTTCGGCGTCACCCAAGCCCCCGCGGGCTTCGACGCGCGCTTTTCCGCCCTGACCCGCACCTACTGCTACCGGGTGACCACCCACCCCGCGGGTGCGGTACCCACCCGCGCGCGGGACACCGCCGTGTGGCCGAAACCCGTGGACCTCGACGCGGTGCAGGCCTGCGCCGACGCGCTGGTGGGCCTGAACAACTTCGCGGCGTTTTGCCGCCCGAAGGAGCACGCCACCACCATCCGCGACGTGCACTCCTTCACCTGGCGCGAAGTCGAACCGCAGCTTTTCGAGGCGCGCATCACCGCCGACGCGTTCTGCTGGAACATGGTCCGCGCGCTCGTGGCCACCTGCCTCACCGTCGGCGAAGGCCGCCGCGCGCCCGAGTGGCCGGAGGAGCTTTTGCTTCTCGACGCCCGCGCGCCCGACGTCCCCCTCGCCCCCGCCCGCGGCCTCACACTGGTGGGGGTGGACTACCCGGCAGATAGCGACCTGGCGGCGCGAGCCGAAACGACGAGAGCTATGCGCGAGATGTAGCATGCTTGGGTTACATCAGAACCGGGAGGTGCCATGACAACAGTCGCTGCCGCGTGGTTTGCCGTGGTGTTCTTCACCCTCCCCGGATTCGTGTTCTCCTGGGTCGCCGGCATGAAAGCCCCGGCGGCAGGCGTGGCCGCGCTGCCGGTGACCTTCGGCCTGTTCGGTGTGACCTCCTGGTTCTGGGGGCTGACCAGCGCGCGCTACAACCTGTGGACCTTCGGCGTGAGCATGGTCGTAGCACTTCTTGCAGCGGCCGCGTGGCGGTACATGTTCGTGCGCCGCGCGCGCCGCGGCGGGTCCGTGAGCTGGCGCCGGGCGCTGTTTCCCGGCGACGTGCGCAAGGGGAGCATCGCCGACCCGTACTGGGTGCTGCCCGCCGTAGGCGTCGGCGTGGGCGCGTTCATGGCGGCCTCGGAGAGGCTGCACTGGCTGGAACGGATGCCCAACGGCGTCTACAACATCGTCCAGGGGTGGGACGTGCAGTGGCACGCCAACCTGGTCCGCTTCATCATGGACGAGGGCGTCGCCTCCGCCACCCGCATGGGCGAGCTGCAGAACGTGGAAACCCAGCTGAAGCTGTTTTACCCGTCCGCCTACCACGCAGGCATCGCCCTGTTCGGCGAGACGGCGGGCCTGGACCCCATCCCGGCGCTGAACATCGCCTCCGCCGTGCTGCCCGCGCTTGCGCTGCCGGCGACGCTGGCGTGCCTGGTGTTCGCGTTCTTGCGCTCCACGGGTGTCACGGCGCAGATCGCCGCCGCGCTCGCCGCGATCATGGGCTATGCCGCCCCGCAGCTGTTCTGGATCCCGGACTACGTGGGCATGTGGCCCTACCTTTTCGCGGTGGCGCTGACCGGCACCGTGACGTGGCTGCTGGTCACCGTGCCACGCAGACGCGCCAGCGCCCTGCCCGCCGCACTCGCGTTCGTGGCGGTGCTGTGCGTGCACCCGTCCGCGGTCACCATCGTCGTGCTCGCCGTCGGGTTCTACTGGCTGACCTCCACCCTGATCTCCCCGGAGCGCACGCGGCTAACGGACACGCTGTGGATCGCCGTGCCCGCCGTCGCCGGCGTGGCCATGTTCGTCCCGCAGGTGCTCGCCGGCTCCGCCCAGGCGGGCGAGGTGGCCTCCTGGCGGCCAGAGGAAACCCTGGGCGTCGGCGGGGCGTGGGGCACAGCGCTGCGGATGGAGACGCGCCACGTGCTGCAGTTCTTCCCGGCGTACGACTCCACCGTGCTGCTCTGGCTCGCCGCCGCGGGTGCGGTGGTGTGCCTGCTGTGGCGCCGCCAGATCTGGCCGGTGCTCTTCTACGCGGTGTCTTTGGCCATTACCGCCAACGCCTTGGCGCCCTTCGGCAACACGCTCGGCCACCTGCTCGACTACGTGGGCAACCTGCACTACAGCACCGGCCACCGCCTGATCATGCCGGTGGTCATGGCTGTCACGGCCTCGGCCGCTATTGCCGTGGCGGCGGGGATTCGCGTGGTCACGGCAGCGCCCGTCGCTAAGCGGTACGCGAAAGGCGAGCGAGCCTCCGCAATCGCGGGCATCGTCGTCGCCTGCATCGTCGCCTCCGCCGCGGTCCCGATGATCCGCGAGCACACCGACCACGGCGCCGAAAAAACCTACGCCGCCGCCCGCGTCGCCGACCGCATGGTCGACGCCGAGGACCTCGAAGCCTTCGACTGGCTGGCCACCCAACCCGCCGCCTGGGAGGGCCTGACCGCGGGCGACCCCGCCGACGGCTACTCCTGGATGTACGCCTACAACGGCGTGCCCACCTTGAACCGCCACTACCTGTGGCCCAACGGCGGGCGCGGCACCAACGGCGACATCATGTACTGGAACGCCGACTTCATCGGGGAGGGAGAACACAACCTCGTCGACGAGACCGTGGAGAACCTCAACGTGAAGTTCTTCCTGCTCAGCCCCGGCGCGTTCTGGAACTACCAGTACCCGCCGTACGAGATGCTGCGCGACTTCTGGGTCTCCGAGGGTGTGACACCCGTCTACCGCAAGGGGAAAACGGCGATCTTCGCGGTGAACAGCCAGTTCAGCGAGGCGGAGCTGGAGGAGATGATCGCAGACGGTAAGGAGCACGGCTCGGACGAGCTGTTTGCGCTCGCGGAGGTGGGCGCGACGCAGTAAGCTTTTTGCCAGGTGTTTTTCTCGGGGGAGGGGAATTGTCATGGCGAAGCTTCTGCCAACCACGCGTGCCCAGGTGTCGGGGCACAAGTTCATGCGCCGTCGTATGGAACACGGCCTGGTCTTCGGGGATATCCGCATGATCCACGATCCGTTGGCCTCGAGGCGTCGCGCGACCATTTTCGGCACCGCGGCGGTGGCGATGATCGCGGGTGTGATGGGGCTGTTCGCGTGGATGCGGCCCGACGCGGACCCGGGCGATGCGCCGATCGTGCGCGCCGCGGACGGCACGCTGTACGTGCGCGTGGGGGATGCGGCGCACCCGGTGACGAACTTGGCGTCGGCGCGCCTGATTGCAGGGCAGGCGGCTGATCCCGCCCGCATCGGCGACGAGAAGCTCGCCGAGTTGCCGCGCGGTGTGCCGGTGGGCATCGTCGCCGCGCCGGGCATGTTCGCGCCCGAGGACGCGCAATCGGCCAGCTGGTCAGTGTGCGGCGCGGACACGATCACGGTGGTCGCGGGCAAGGCTCCGGAGCCGTTGCCTATCGACGCCGCCGTCCTCGCCGCCGACACCACCCGCGAGTGGGTGGTTACTGCTGAGGGGCGGCGCCTGCTGCCGGAGGCACACACCCCGCAGGGCCGCGTGATCCGCCGGGCGCTGGGGATTACCCCGGACACGCCGCGGTGGACGCCGCCGACGCAGGTCATCTCCGCGTTGCGGGAGCTGCCGCCGGCGGCGTTGCCGGATCCGCTGCCGCAGATCATCGACGCGGACGACCAAGCCTGGGCGCTCGCGGACGGGCGCATCCAGCCGATCACCGGCACCCAACGGACCATGCTTTTGGACGCCGGGGCGAAGGCCGCTGTCGCGAGCCGTGAAACCCTGGCGTCGTACCCGGACGCGGAGGAGGAACTGCGTTTGCCGGGGCAGCGGCCGCGGTGGGTCGAGCCGCACCTGGCGTGCGTAAACCAAAACCGCGGCGGGGCCACCGTGGACGAGGTGCCGGAGGGCATCGAGCTGTCCGGCACGTCCGTGGCCACGCACTTCGCGGGGTTGGACGGCGGCTCCGTCGGGGTGGACTCGGGCCACGGGTTCCACGTCGTTTCCGCCAACGGGCTGCGCCACCGCGCCCCCGACGCCGAGACGCTGGCGACCGTGGGTGCGGCGCACGTGGAGGACGTGCCGTGGGAGATCGTCGCGCTTTTGCCGGAGGGCGCGGAGCTTTCGCGCGACGCGGCGATGACGGCGACGTACTAGGCCCAGTTGCTAGAGCTGCCGGGCGCGCAGCGCGACCACCAGCGCGGCCAGCGCGAGCGCCGCGCCGGCGAGCGCGCCGAGCCTGCCCACGGCCGGGTTGGGCCGCGGGTCCACGGGTCTCACCTGCGCGGTCGGGCGGTCCGCCAGCTCGTGCGGCGTCAGTTGGGTCAGTGCTGCTAGCGGGTCGATGGCGCCGCCGCCGGGTTGGGCGGAGGCGTCGAGAAGCGAGCGCACATGCTCCGGGGCGATGCCGGGGTAGCGCGACTGCAACAGCGCCACCGTGCCGCTGACCACCGGGGTGGCGAAGCTCGTGCCCGCGTACGGGTGCACGCCGTTGTTGACCAACGTGCCTTCCGCCCACCCGCCCGGGGCGAGCGCGGCCGGCGCATGCCCCGGCGCGGAGAGTGCGGCGGGCAGGGAGTAGTCGGCGATGGTGTGGTCGTCGGCGCGCGCGGCGACCGCCAGCACGGTGGGGAAGCGGGCGGGGAAGACCTCGAAGCCGGGTTCGCAGTCCGGCCCGGCGTTGCCCGCGGCGGCGACGACCACCGCGCCTTGCGCCTCTGCGCGGTGGAGGGCGGCGGCGATGCCGGAGGTGTCGATGCGCGAGGCGAACCCGGGCTCCAGGCAGGACACGACGGAGATGTTGAGCACGCTCGCGCCTTCGTCGAGGGCGTTGTGGATCGCGTCGGTGAGCGTTTGCAGGTTGCCGGCGTCGACGTCGCGGTAGTGCGCCGAGGTCTGGCGGATCGAGATGATTTCCGCGTCCGGGGCGATGCCGAGGGTGTGCCCGGCGATGATCCCGGCGACTGCGGTGCCGTGGTTGTCGCAGTCGTGCAGCGCGTCCGCGGCCACGAAGTCGCGGCCCGGTCGCAGGTGGGTGATCTCGGGGTGCGGGGCGACGCCGGTGTCGATCACCGCCACGCGCACCCCGGCGCCGGTGGCGAACTTCCGCAGCGCCTCGGTTGCGGGTGAAGCAGCAGGCTTTGCGACGATCGCCGGCACCGCGCACGCCACATCCTGGGCTTGGGCAGGCGCAGGCGTGAGGCTGAGCGCGAGCAGGGCAGAGGCGGCGAACTTGCGCATGTTAGAGCCCCCGGATCATGTCGAACAGCCCGGTCAAGTGCACCGCCAGCGGGATCACGGCGATGGTGGCGGCGATCTCGGCGCGCTCGAACCACACGATGGTGGTCGGCTCCACGTCCGGCACCCGCGGCGCCCACGCGACCGTCGCCGCGGCAGCCAATGCCGCGAGCGCCGCGACGGCGATGCACGCCGGGTGCCCGGTCTTTGCCGCGGCGGCCGCGGCGGCGACCACGGCGGAAAGCGCCACCGCGGTCAGGCACGCCCGCGGCACGGACCAGTGCTGGCGCGAGGCGTAGACCACCAGCGCGCCAGCCACGCACAGGCAGAACACGAACACCCACGCCCCGCCGGCCCGGCCCAGCCAGAAAAGCGCCGGCACGCAGCACGCGGCGATCGCCGCCGAGATGGCGGAGGCGATGGTGGACGCGGCGGCGCTGCGGGCGTCCACGTCGTGCTGGTAGTCGTCGGAGCGGTCAAACTCCTCGCCGGCGGTTGGCACCCGCGGCACCGTCAGCCCCGCCGCGCGCGTGGCCGTGCCGGGCGTGGCCATCACCCCGAGTACCCCGGTGAGCACCGTCAGCGCCGGTGGGGCGAGCGGGCCGGGCAGCCACACGCCGGCCGCCCCGGCGCCGCCGAGCACGCAGACCGCGGCGGTAAACGCCACCTGTCCCGCCCCGGCCAGACCCAGCGCCACGCCGATCCCGACGGCCACCGCCGCCGCGAGCAAGCCCGCCAACGCTCCGAGGCCGAGCGAGGCAGCATCAGCACCGACGTCGCCGTCGCCACCTCCCGCAACCCACGCGCCCGCGGCGAGCCCCGCCAGCAGCGGCACGGCGGCGAACGCCGGGCGCGACCTGCCTATCGACGCCACCGCCAACGCCAACAGCGCCACCGCCCCCAACGCCACCGGCCACGAGGCGTTTACCCGCGCCAGCAGCAGCGCCGCCGCGAGGCCCGCGAACGTCGCCGCCGCGTCGAGGCCGCGCACCTGCCGCGCCGACTCGGCCGCCCCGGCAAGGGCGTCGGCCGCGTCGCGCACGACCGGCGGGGGCGCGGGCTCTTGGGGGCGGAGGGCGACGGTGGCGCCGTCGTGAAGCTTGAGCGCATAGAGCGGGGTGTGCATATCCAGCACCGCCCCGCCTGCGGTTGTGGCTTGCCACGGGCGGTGCACCTCCGGCAGCTCCACCAGGCGCGCGAGCTCCGGCAGCACCTCCGAAAGCGTCGACGACGTCGGCAGCGTGACGTCGATGTCGCGGTGGAACGCGACAACCGAAATGCGGACAGTGACGCGCACGACGTGGTGCGCAGACGTTGCAACCAACTTTCAAAACCCCCGAAATATCAGGCGCGGCCCCCATTCGCCGCGCGACGGGAAACAGTATGGCTTACAATCCACAGCGCGTCCACAGTTCGGGGGAACTGTGAGAAAACACGAGGGGGGAAATCCACGATGCTTGGCCTCGACTACGACCAAGTGCTCGCACCAACAACCGGCACCAACGATGCGGCGATCGACGTCGCGCCGCCGCCGACCGGAAACTTGCGCGCCGAGCCCGTGCCCGCGGCGCAAAAGCCGCAGTCGCCGCCGGTGATGAAGATCCTGCTGCCGGTGGTGATGGTGGTGGCAGTCGGCGCGGTGATGGTGCTCATGGCCACCTCCGGGCGCGCCGTGAGCCCCATGATGCTGATCTTCCCGTTGATGATGCTCTTCGGGCTGGTGGGCATGTTCAACCCGCAGGAAAAGCAGGGCGACATCGACGAGACCCGGCGCGTCTACCTGCGCCACCTCGACGCGCTGGCGAACAAGGCGCGCGCAAACGCCGCGACCCAGCGCACGCACGCCGCCACGCTGCACCCCGCGCCGGGCGAGCTGGTGGCCGCGGTGCCGGTGGAGCGCGTCTGGGAGCGCGCAGGTGCCCCGACGGTGCGCCTGGGCACCGGCGCGGGCGCGCTGTGCACCCCGGTGGACGTGGACGATCCGGGCAGCCCCGAGGACTTGGACCCGGTGTGCGCGGTGAGCCTGCGCCGCACCGTCGCGGCGGTGAGCACGGTGCTGGGCATGCCGATCATGGTGCAGCTCGACGCGTTTCCCGCCATCACGCTCGCAGGTCCTACGGCGGCCGACGTGGCGCGCTCCATCGTGTGCCAGCTAGCGTTTTTCTACGGCCCGGAAAAAGTCCGCATCGACGCGCCGTTTGCCTGGGCGAAGTGGCTGCCGCACACGCGCTCCGAGGGGGCGTTTCGCATTGCACTTATCGACGGCCACGCCTCGCCCGCACCCACCGACGCCGACCTGGTGGTGACCATCCACGACGACCCGGACTTCTTCGTCGACCCGGACGCGTTCCACCTGATCTGCACCGACGTGCTCGAGGCCGCCACGGCCCAGGGGATTGAGCAGCTGGGCGTGCCGGATCGGTTCACGGACGCGGAGGCGGAGTTCGTCGCAAGGCACTTAGGCTTCTACCGCCGCCCCGACGGCGCGGTGGAGGCCGGCGGGGATTTCCTGTCCATGCTGGGTGTGCCGGACGTCGATGCGCTGGACGCGCACACGATGTGGCCGGGGGTGCGCAACAAGCTCACCGTGCCGATTGGAGCGACCCCCGACGGCCAGCCGGTGTACCTGGACTTGAAAGAGGCGGCGCTCGGCGGGATGGGCCCGCACGGGCTGTGCATCGGGGCGACCGGGTCCGGCAAGTCGGAGCTATTGCGGACCCTGGTGGTGGCGCTGGCGGCGACGCACTCGCCCGACGAGCTGAACTTCGTGCTGGTGGACTTCAAAGGCGGCGCGACGTTTTTGGGCTGCGAGTCGCTGCCGCACACCGCCGCGGTGATCACCAACCTCGAGGACGAGGCGGTGCTGGTGGAGCGCATGTATGATGCCATCTCCGGCGAGATGCACCGCCGCCAGGAACTGCTGCGGGCCGCCGGCAACTTCGCAAACATCACGGACTACACCAAGGCGGGCAACACGTTGCCGTCGCTGGTCATCGTGGTCGACGAGTTCACCGAGCTGCTCACCCAGCACCCGCACTTCGCGGACCTGTTCGTGGCGGTGGGCAGGCTCGGCCGCTCACTCGGCGTGCACCTGCTGCTCGCCTCGCAGCGGCTGGAGGAGGGTAAGCTGCGCGGGCTGGATTCGCACCTGTCCTACCGCATCGGCCTCAAGACGTTTTCCGCCGGCGAGTCCCGCCAAGTCCTCGGCGTGCCGGACGCCTACGAGCTGCCCGGCGAGCCCGGCTCCGGCTACCTCAAAGCCGGCATGGACCTGACCCGCTTCCGGGCGGCGTACGTCTCCGGCCCGCTGACCCGCACCGTGGTGGAACACCCCGGCGAGCAGCACGTGCGGCTGTTCACCGGCGACGAGATCGAGCTCGCGCCCACCGCCTACGTGGAGGAGGACCGCTCCACCACGCTGTTGGACGCGGTGGTGGCGAAGGCTGCGCAGGTCGCCGACGCCCGCGGCATGCGCGCGCATCAGGTGTGGCTGCCGCCGCTGCCGGATCGCATCCCGCTGGCGCAGCTGGCGCACACGGACGGGGCGCTCGGGCTTATCGACGAGCCCTACAAGCAGCGCCAAACCCCATTCCACCTGGACCTGAATGCTGCCGGCGGGCACGTCGCCATCGCGGGCGGGCCGCAGACGGGCAAGACGATGGCGGTGCGCAGCATCGTCGCCACGCACATGCGCGCAGGATTGGCCGTCTACATCATCGGCGACCTGCCGGAGCTCGAGGCGCTGCCGCACGTCGCCGGCGTGGCCAGCATGAAAGACACCGAGCGCACCCGCCGCATCATCGACGAGGTCACCGGGTTCCTGGACCAACCTCGTCCCGTGATGCTGGTCGTCGACGGATGGCACGCGCTCGACGAGGACCTGCGCGAACCGCTCGCCCGCATCGCCTCCGAAGGCCCCGACGCCGGCATCCACCTCGTGGCGACCACCCAGCGCTGGAGCGCGATCCGCCCGAACGTGCGCGACCTCATCGGCACCCGCCTCGAGCTGAGGCTGACCGAACCGATGGACTCCGTGATCAACCGCAAACACCAGGAAAAACTGCCCGCCACACCCGGCCGCGGCCTGACCCCGGACGGCAAAACCGTCCAGCTCGCCTTCACCAGCGGCGAGGACATCGCCCACCTCGCCACCTCCGACCAGGCGCCGGTGGAGCGGCTGCGGGTGCTGCCGGAGCGCGTGGATACGCACTCGCTTCTCGACGGCCAAAGGATCCCCCTCGGCATCGGCGGCCCCACCCTCGAGCCCGTGTACTCGTCCGGGCACGTCCTGGTCATCGGCGCCGGAGGCTGCGGTAAATCCACCTTCATCGCCAGCACCATCACCGCGGTGGAGCACATGGGCCGCGAAGCCGCTCGCATGGTGGTGCTCGACCCCAGGCGCGCGCACCTGGGCCGGGCCAGCGAGGAGATGGTCGCCGCCTACGCCGCCTCCACCAGCGCGATCACGCAGGCCGCTAAATCGCTCGCCGTCACGCTCACCGAGCGCCTGCCCGGGGCCGATGTGACACCCGAGCATCTGCGCGAGCGCTCCTGGTGGACCGGGCCCGAGCTGTACCTGATCATCGACGACTACGAACTCGTCGGCGAAGAACCCTTACGCCCAATCGCGGAACTGTTGCCGCACGCGCGTGACATCGGCCTGCACGTCGTGGCCGCCCGCAAATTCGGCGGCGTTTCGCGCGCGCTGTTCGGGCCGTTCCTCACCGCCGTAAAAGACCTGCACCCCGACGTGCTGCTCATGGACGGCACCCGCGACGAAGGCGCCATCTTCGGCGTGCGACCCAGCCCGCAACAACCCGGCCGCGCCACCTGGATCAACGGGGAAGCGCGCGGCACCGTCCAACTCCCGGAGGCACAATGACCGAGCTGCGCATCACCGCCACCGACGCATCCACCGTGATCACCGGTGCGGCCAACATCCACCGCTTCGACGCACCCACCAGCCGCGAAATCGCCGGCACCGTCCGCAGCGTGTTAGGCCCCGAGCCGCACGGCGCGCCGGTGCACATCGCCGCCGACCCGCAACGCCTGCGCGAACTCACCCACGCGCTCGCCGACTACGACATCGACCTGACCACCGAACCCCTCGAACCCGCCGCGCCCCCGCCCGACGACGCGCCCGAAGCCTTCCACCGGCCACCGCCGCCCGAGCAGGAGTCGCGCTCCGGCACGTGGATCATCGTCGGCGTCGTCGCCGCGGTTGCGCTGGCCTGCGCCGGCGTGATCTGGGGTCTGACCAGCGGGGGAGCGCAGTCGCAGGCTCCTGCGCAGGAGGAAACGGAGCAGCCGCAACCGCAAGCTCCTTCGCAGTCTCCGTCTCCTGTGCGGGAGGAGGAACGGGCGGAGCAGACGTCGATAAGCATTGAGCGCGAGGGCCTCACCGTCCAACTCCCCGCAGGCTTCAACCTCGAAGCCGACGACGGCATGTGGCGCGCCACAGGCGACGACCCCAACTTCCGCCTGCAGATGGCCGTCGAGCACCTCTACCAGCTGCCCGCGCGCACCATGGCCGAACAACTGCTCGCCGACATCGAAGCCGACCCGGAAGTCGAACTCGTCGACACCGACGGTATCGCCGTGACCTACCTCGAGCGCGCCGGCGACGGCTCGCAATCGCTGTGGAAGACCTGGCCCAACGGGACGGTGCAGCTGTTCGTGGGGTGCCACACGCGCGCCGAACCCACCGTCGTGCAACGCGCCACCTGCCGCATGGCCATGGAAACCGCTGAATATAAGGGGGCTGACGTGGGGCCATAAAAAAGTTTTGCGACCGATGGAACCGAAAGGGCCAAACGTCAGTCAGATATACGGACAGCACAGACGTTGTCCGTCCCAACACACAACGAGGGGGAAAGAAACCATGGAGCAGTTCGCAACCGAAGCCGAGGTCATGCGCGCCGCTGCAGACCGCACCGACGACACCAACGCCGACGTCAACCGCGAAATCGACCGCGTCCAGCAAGTCGCCGAAGCCACCCGCGGCTACTGGGTGGGCAACGCACAGCGCAGCTTCGACGACCTGATGATCAGGTACGACGACGCCCAAAGGCGATTGTCTGAAGCGCTGAGCGCGATCGCCGTGAACATCCGCGACAACGCCAAGAACTACGAAACCACCGACGCCACCAACACCGACAGCCTCCGCCAGATCGCCGGCGGACTCGCACTGTAAAGGGGAAACAATGCAGATCAAGTACGACTTCGCGCAGATCGCCGGCGCCGCAGAGGACATGCGCGCCTCCGCCTCCCGCATCAACGGCGACCTGGCCGAACTCAAGCAAATGCTCCAGCCCATGGCCCAGACCTGGGAAGGCACCGCAGCCGCGGCCTACCAGGCACACCAGGCCAAGTGGGACCAGGCGGCAGCGGATCTCAACCAGATCCTCAACCAGATCGCCAACACCGTTGAAGACGGCAACACCACCATGCTCGCCGTCAACAACGCAGCCGCAAACAGCTGGGGCTAAACAACAAGACTTGCGTCGCGGGCCGTGACGGGGCCGTTTTCATCGGGGGACGGGCTCGGCTTCGGACCGGACCGCGGCGCAACCACACGGGGGATACGGGGGACGTGCCGCCGCAGGTGATGGGGGAATCACCTGCGGCGGCGCTTTTTTGTTTTCGGGGGCGCGTGCCGTAGGGTGTTATCCCTGTGTGTCCCGCCGGATGCGCTTTTCGGGTCTCCACCGGCCGCCGTAAAGCACAAAGGGGCAGACGAAGAATTTGGCCGGCAGCCATCTAGACAGACTTTAAGGAGTCATGCATGTCTACTTACCACCCGAAGAGCGGTGACATCACCCGTAAGTGGTACGTCATCGACGCAACCGACGTGGTGCTGGGCAAGCTTGCTTCCACCGTCGCAGACATCCTGCGCGGTAAGCACAAGCCGCAGTACGCACCGAACGTCGACACCGGCGACCACGTCATCGTGATCAACGCCGACAAGATCCACATCTCCTCCAACAAGCGCGAGCGCGAGATGCGTTACCGCCACTCCGGCTACCCGGGTGGTCTGAAGTCCATGACCCTGGGCCGCGCGCTGGACGAGCGTCCGGATCGCGTGATCGAGGAAGCTGTCAAGGGCATGATGCCGCACAACAAGCTTTCCCGTCAGTCCATCAAGAAGCTGCACGTCTTCGTCGGTGCCGAGCACCCGTACGCTGGCCAGCAGCCGGAAACCTACGAGTTTAAGCAGGTGGCACAGTAATGACCGAGCCGAACAACTTCGAAAACACCGCCGCTGAGGACCTGGGCACCGACGTCGATGCCGCAACCGCCGCGACCGAGGAGTTCAACTACACCATCGGCGACGCCATCGCCCCCGAGGCTGAGGCAACCGAGGAGACCGTCGAGGTCGCTCCGCTGCACGAGGGTCCGATCCAGACCGTTGGCCGCCGTAAGCGCGCCATCGCCCGCGTGACCGTCGTCGAGGGCGAGGGCAAGATCACCGTCAACGGCCGCGAGTTCGAGGACTACTTCCCGAACAAGCTGCACCAGCAGGACATTCTCACCCCGCTGACCCTGCTCGAGCGCGAGGGCCAGTTCGACATCAAGGCCAACATCTCCGGTGGCGGCCCGACCGGCCAGTCCGGTGCTCTGCGCCTGGCTATCGCCCGTGCGCTGAACATCTACAACCCGGCTGAGCGCCCGACCCTGAAGAAGGCCGGCCTGCTCACCCGTGACGCCCGTGCCGTGGAGCGCAAGAAGGCAGGTCTGCACAAGGCCCGTCGCGCACCGCAGTACTCCAAGCGTTAATCGCTTTTCGCGCGCGAGATTCGCCGTCGTCCTTGTTGGGCGGCGGCGTTTCGCGTTGCTAGGTGCTTTGTGGTCCGAAGAGTTGGTCGAGTGCTCCGCGATCGGTGTTTTTGATCTGGAAACCGCGGGGTGAGACCCACCAGGGCGCGCCCCGGATCATGGTGATGTGTCCGCGGGATTTACGCCAGGGGTCGTCGTCGTTGACCCGGTTGTGGTAGCGGCACAGCGGCACGAGGTTGTCAATGTTGGTGTAGCCGCCGTGTTTCCACGCATCGACGTGGTGGATCTCGGAGCCCAACGCCCCGTGCCGGCAGCCTGGGAACGCGCACACGGGTGAGACCATGCAGGCGAGGTCGCGTTGTTTCTGGTTGGCGAAACGCTCGGTGTCGTACAGGTTCACCGCCCCTTCTTCCGGGTGGAACGCTGCGACCTCCAACACCTCGCCGAACTCTTGCTGCATGTACTCCGCCCCGGTCATGGTGGTGCCGTCAGTCAAGGTGAGGATGACGTCGTCGCCCTCGCCGGCCATAATCCGTGCGTGCTCCGAAATCGGCACCATCACAATGGGCCTGGGTGCCGCGGCGACGACCCCGCCGGTTTTGCCTTCGACGATGCGCCAGAACGCCTCCTCCATCTGGGGTGCTGCCGGCAGTGTGGCGTCGATGCCTTGTTTCAGGCGGTGCTCGAGGTCTGCGGCTTTGCGGTCGGTGGTTTCGATGGTGATGCGTGCTCGGCCGTTCTTCGGCGCGGAGAAGGCGACCTGCTTTTTCTTCGGGGCATTGTCCTCGCGTGGCACCAGCTCTCGTGCGGCGCGTTCGATCGCGCGGTACCCGCCTTGAACGTCCAACAAGGCCAGGCGCAGCCGCCACCGCTCGCCGATATCCTTCACACCGCTAACGCGGCGTTCGATCAGCGCGAGCTCGTCCAGGGAGAACCCGTGGGCTTTCTGTACTGCCAAGGCTTGCTTGCGGGTGAACTTGGTGGGCCCGTAGTACACCTTCTGCATTGCGTCCCACGCGCGTGCCCGATCCGGCGCCATGCCAGCCGAAAGCGCGACCGGCAGGTCGAAGTGCCGCAGCGTCTCCATGGATGCTGCGGCCATCGCCTGAATGAATGCGTCGAACGGGTTCATGCCACGAACACTAAAACAATCGCAACCCCGCCCCGCCCGGCCCTGTAGAATTTGTGTCATCACCCCTGTGGATAACTACCAAACCCGCAGGTTAAATTGTGTGGAAGTTGGGGTGGCGGAGCGATCGTCGATAGGCAAGTGCATAATTGTGCGCATGACTCGATTGTTCGGAACTGACGGTGTCCGCGGCCTGGCTAACGAGGCCCTCACCGCATCGCTTGCCCTCAAGCTCGGCGCCGCGGCCGCGACCGTGCTGACCAAGGACCGCGGCTCTGAGAAGCGCCGCCCGATCGCGCTGATCGGCCGGGACCCGCGCGTCTCCGGCGAGATGCTGGCTGCCGCGATGGCGGCCGGTATGGCGTCGAAAGGCGTGGACGTGCTGCGCGTCGGCGTCATCCCCACCCCGGGCCTGGCGTTTCTCACCGACGACTACGGTGCCGACATCGGTGTGATGATCTCCGCGTCCCACAACCCGATGCCGGACAACGGCATCAAGTTCTTCGCCGCCGGCGGCAAGAAGCTGCCGGACGACATCGAGGACGAGATCGAGCGCGCCATGGCCGTGCTGGAGGAAACGGGCCCGACCGGCACCGCCATCGGGCGCGTGATCGAGGAGGCGCCGGACGCGCAGGAGCGCTACCTCGCTCACCTCAAGGAGGCTGTCACCGAGCCGCTGAGCGGCATCAAGGTCGTGGTGGACTGCGCCAACGGCGCCGCCTCCGAGGTCGCCCCGAAGGCCTACGCCGCCGCCGGTGCCGAGGTCACCGCCATCCACAACACCCCGAACGCGTACAACATCAACGACGGCTCCGGCTCTACTCACATGGACCAGATCCAGGCGGCTGTGGTCGAGCACGGCGCGGACCTGGGCTTGGCGCACGACGGCGACGCCGACCGCTGCCTGGCCGTGGACGCGCAGGGCAACGTCGTCGACGGCGACCAGATCATGGCCATCCTCGCCACCGGCATGAAGGAGTCCAACAGCCTGAAGGACAACACGCTGGTCGCCACGGTGATGAGCAACCTGGGCCTGAAGCTGGCCATGCAGCGCGAGGGCATCGAAGTGCGCGAAACGAAGGTGGGCGACCGCTACGTGCTCGAGGAGCTCGGACGCGGCGATTTCTCGCTGGGCGGCGAGCAGTCTGGCCACATCGTGGTCCCGGCGCATGCCACGACTGGTGACGGCGTCCTGTCCGGCCTCATGCTCATGCAGCGCATGGCGGAGACCGGCAAGACGCTCGCCGAGCTGGCGGAGGTGATGACGGTACTGCCGCAGACGCTGATCAACGTGCCGGTGTCCAACAAGGCGCTGATCTTGGAGGACCAGTCCGTCAAGGACGCCATCGCCGAAGCGGAGGCTGAGCTGGGCGAAGCCGGCCGCGTGCTGCTGCGCCCGTCAGGTACCGAGGAGCTGTTCCGCGTCATGGTCGAGGCCGCTGAGGAGGAGCAGGCGCGCAAGGTTGCCGGTCGCCTCGCGGCGGTCGTCGCCGCGGTGTAGGTTTAACCGCGGAAAAAGTTTTTTGCCCCGGCAGGGAACCGCCGGGGCGTTGGGGGAGTCTAACTAAAAGTAAGACAGTTCAACTGCGAGCCTTTCGGGGGTGGGCATATGACACATGTTGGGGCACTCGACATCGATATCGATGCGGTGCGCACGAAGTACACAGAGGCTATCGACGCGTACCGCGACGCCGCGTGCGAGCTCGACGCCGGGCGGCCGGTGGTTGCCGCGTCAGCGTTCGGCGCGGGTTTCGCGCGGGAGGGCCAGCGCATCGTGGATGCGCTGGAGGCGTTGCATGCCACGTCGCAACGCTTCCTTGCGGCGCGCGGGGAGAATTGGGGGCAGGTGCTTTCGCTTAGCGACGCCACCGTCGCCGCCGACCAGCTCTCTTCCGAGTATTTGGCATCGATCGCGGGCGGGGTGGATAACGCATGATGGCCGCGGTGAAAGACGACGTCCAGTCGCTGGTGCGCGCGGTCGATGTCGCGCCGGAGGTGGGGCCGGCGCAGCGCGCCGTGGTCCACGGCTTGGCCGGCGAATTGTTGGAGCAGGTCGCGCAGACCGACGGGCTCGACTTGAGCGCGTTTCTCGCCGCGGGCCTGAAGTTGTCCGCGGGCGGGAAGCGCCCGGACACGCCGGCGCGGACGTGTTCGTGCGACGAGAGCGCCTGGTTCGACGAGGTGGGCATCCGCGAGCGCGAGCGTTGCGACGAAGCACGCGAAACCGAGCATTTCGACCGCGCGAAAGCCGCAGGCGAGTCGATCGGGCAGTGCGGGGAGGCGATCAAGACGATCGTGGACACCGCGGAATCGGCGGTGCGCGCCCTGCTGGAGCCGGCGCGGCGCATGCTGGACATCGTGCTGAACTGCGGGATTGGGCAGCTGATCCAGCCGGCGGTGGAGATGGTCATCGAGGCGCTGCGCAGCGCGCGCGAGACCGCCAGCGACCGCAACGGCGTGATCAAGGAGTGCCTGGGGGAGGTTGCCACGCGCGTCGACACCGCGGCCGTCGAGCAGCCTGCCCCGCCGGTGCAGTTCGGGGAGAAGGGGCATTCGCCTTGCGACGTCACGACGCGCCCCGCCGCCGCCACCAGCGCTTCCGACGTATCTGCCGATTCAGGCGCCCGCTTGGGGCTGGATCTGAAGTTGGATCTGACGTTGGACGCGAAACTGGAGGCGACGCTCGGCATCGAGGAGACGGCGCTGGAGGACTGCCCGACGGAGCCTGCGGCTCAACCCGAGTGCGAACCGGAACCAGAACCAGAACCGGAGTGCGAACCGGAACCCGAGCCGGAGCCGGAATGTGAACCGGAACCGGAGCCGCCGCCACCGCCGCCTCCCGCACCGGCACCCGCGGATGACGGGGTGATCGCCCCGCCGCCGGAGCTGTCGCAGGTGGAGGAGCCGGCGCCGCCGCCGAAGAAGCTGGAGAATCTGGAAACGCAGCCGGCGCAGGCGGGAGATGCCGGCACCGAAACCGGCGCCGATGCCGGTGGGGCGGAAGCTGATCCGTGGGCAATGAAGAAGGCAGGGGAGTGGTAGCGATGGATTTCGAGCAGTTTGTGGCCCAGTACCAAAAACGCACCGCGAAGCGCATGGCGGACTTCGAGGCGTTGATGAAGGAAACGCAGCAGAAGATGGAGATGACCGCCAAGCATCACGCACGGGCCCGGGAGACGATGCCGCGGCAGCCGGTGACGGTGCCTCGTGGGGACTACAGCATGCCGCGGAGTCGTCGTAACGCTTCGCAAAAGCAGCAGATCCAGGCGGTGCTGCGCGCGATTGGCCCGAACGGCGAAAACCCCGTCGTGTAAGCACGACGGGGAAGGTGACTAGAACAGGGAGAAGCGGGCGTTGTCGCGCGCCAGGCCGGCGGCCTTGGACAGCTTCTCGCCGGTCAGGGACTCCACGCCGGAGCCTTCCGCGTCCGGTTCGGAGTAGGAGCCGTAGGCCTTGTCCTCGTCGAGCTGGTGCAGCAGGTAGCCCACGAGCAGGCCGCGGACGGTTTCCTGCAGCCCGCGGTCGGACTTGCCCACACCGAGGATGCGCTTGACCAGGTTGTCCTCGGAGAAGGACTGCTGGTCGCCCTTCTTCGGCGCGCGGTAGACCACTTCGCCGGCCCAGTTGTAGGCCAGCTTGGCGGGGTTGCCGGGGTCGAACAGCGAGTCGCCGTCTTCGCCGGGGCCGACGACCATGCCGGGGACGAATAGGTTGCGCGCCGCCTCGACTGCGGACGGCGCCACGTTGGCCGGGTACACCGCCGCCACGGCCTTCGCCTTCGGATTGTCCACCGCGGCGAGCACGGCCGCGCCGCCGCCCATGCCGTGGCCGACGATGCCGAGCTTGCCGGGCGAGATGGAGATGTTGCCGTTGCCCAGGCGCACGCCGCCGAGGATCTGCATGGCGGTCTCCAGGTCGGCGGCGAGGCCGACGTGGTCGGGCTTGAAGCCGGTTTCGGTGTCCGGCGCGGCCACGGCGATGCCCCAGCTGGCCAGGTGGCGCAGGGTGTCCTCGTAGGCGGCGACATCCTTGAGCCAGTCGTGGCCGAACGCCACGCCGGGCAGGTTCTTGCCTTCGGCGGGGGTGTAGACCTTGCCGGGCAGGCCGGTGTAGCCCAGGTCGCCTTCCAGGACGCGGTGCGGGCCGCGCTTGGACAGGTCGGAGAGTTTCTTCAGCTTCGCAGACACGCGGGCAATCCTACTGCATACCTGTCTCCGCTAGGGTAAGTCCGACAAACCCCACAGACAGGAGGTCGGATGCTCGGTGCGTTGCAGCTGGCGTTCATTGATTCGGTGAATCTGCTCCTCATCGGCGTCATCGTCGCGGTCGGCATTGCTGCACGGAGCAACTACGCCAAGACCACCGCGCTGCTGATCGCGGGCGATTGGTGCGGCGTGGCTGGCTTGGCGCTGATCATGCTGGTGATTTTCGACGGCCTGGGCCCAGTGGTGCAGCGCTTCGTCGAAGGCCCGGTGTTCGGCATTTTGCTCATCGCCACCGGCGTCCTCACCGCCGTCCTCGCGGTGCGCGGCGGCGACAACCAGGCGCTGGTGCAAAAGATCATGCGCCCGCTGCACACCCCCGGCCCGGCCACCGTGGGAACCGGCGTGGTGCTCGGCCTGATCCAGTCGGCGACCTCATTGCCGTTTTACGGCGGGCTGGCGCTGCTGTCGGCGGCCGGCGTCGACGCGCAGGTGCGCTACGCCGCGATCCCGCTGTACGCCACGGTGGCGCTGTCGCTGCCCACGTTGGCGGCCTTGGCCGTCGGCTGGGTGCGCGCGAAGCCGGACAGCGCCGCCGCGCGCGGCTTCGACTGGGCGCGCGCCCACCCCGACCAGGTCACGGCGGCGGCGACGTGGTCGGTGGCGGTGCTGCTCATCGTTTTGGGCGTGACCCACGTGGTGTAATAGGCCCGTGCTGACAACAACGATCGATCTGGACGCTATCGCGCACAACACCCGCCGCCTGCGCGAGCAAACGACCGCGGAGCTGATGTGCGTGGTCAAGGCGGACGCCTACAACCACGGCGTTAAGCGCTGCGTGCCGGTGATGGAGGCGAACGGCGCGGACGCGTTCGGCGTGGCCACGTTCGCGGAGGCGCGCCGGGTGCGCGAGCTGACCACTAAGCCGGTGCTGGCGTGGCTGTGGGATCCGCATGAGGAGCTCCCGGATGGCGTCGATGTCGCGGCCCCGTCGATGACGCATTTGCATTCGCTTATCGACGCACCAACGGCGCCCACCGTCTACCTCAAAGTGGACACGGGCATGCACCGCTCCGGCATCGACGAGGTCCGCTGGCAGGAGGCCTTCGAGGTCGCCCTGGACGCGCAGCGCGAAGGCAAGCTCGAGGTGGCGGGGCTGATGACGCACTTCAGCTGCGCCGACGACCCTGCGGACCCGTACACGGACCAGCAAGCGGCCGCGTTTCGCCGCGCGATCGCCCAGGCCCGCCAGGTGGGCCTTGAGGTGCCGCGCAACCACGCGGCGAACTCGCCGGCGACGTGGACCCGCCCGGACCTGCACTTCGACATGGTCCGGCCGGGTTTGAGCCTGTACGGCCTGGAGCCGGTCGACGGCCTCGACCACGGACTGAAACCGGCGATGACCTGGTCGGCGCCGGTGGTGACGGTGAAACCGATGTGCAAAGGCGAGGCCACCAGCTACGCCCGGACCTGGGAAGCGCCGGCGGACGGGTTCACGGCCGTGATCCCCGCGGGCTACGCGGACGGGGTGCAGCGCTCCTGGCAAGGCGCCGTGGAGGTCGACATCGCGGGCCGGACCTACCAGCAGGTGGGCCGGGTGTCCATGGACCAGATTGTGGTCTGGCTCGGCGACAACGAAGCGGACGTCACAGCGGGCGATGAGGCCGTCATCTTCGGCGACGCCACCGCGCTGGCCAAGCGCGCCGGCACCATCAACTACGAGGTGGTCTGTGCTCCGCGCGGGCGCACCACCCGCACCTACATCGGGGAGGGCAAGTAGATGAAGACCACGTTTCCGGCGCAGGGCGAGCGGCTCTGCGAGAGCGCTCAAGATACGCAAACGCTTGGCGAAGCACTGGGGCAGGCCCTCGAGGCGGGCGACCTCGTGGTGCTCGACGGCCCGCTCGGCGCGGGCAAGACCACCTTCACACAGGGCATCGCGAGGGGCATGGGGGTCAAGGGCCGGGTGACGAGCCCGACGTTCGTGATTGCGCGGGAGCACTCGTCGATAGGCAATGGCCCCTCGCTCGTGCACGTGGACGCCTACCGGCTCGGCGACGACCCGCTGGGCGAGCTCGACGCCCTCGACTTAGACAGCGCCCTCGAAGATGCCGTGGTGGTGGCCGAGTGGGGCGGCGGACTGGTGGAGCAACTCGCGCAGCGCCACGTGCACGTCACGCTGGATCGGCGCACGCACGCCGACACAGAAGCCCGCATCATCTCCTGGCGCGTCGAAGACGGGATGTAGGCTTACACGCATGCTCAACCTCACTAGCCAGTCCCGCCGCTGGATCGTGCTCGCAGCTGTGCTGTGGCTCGTGATTTTGGCGGGGATCATCTTCATCCCGCAGTCCCGTTCCACCGAGGTCGCCCAGGTCGCGCCCACGAACTCGCTGACGCGCTCGCTGCAGCAGACCCGCCCGGGCGGCGACGCCGTGTCTGCGCAGCTGGTGGACCCGGCGCGCATCTACGACGCGGAGCGCTATCTCGGCTATACAACGCTGTGCCCGGGCGAGCCGCAGGAGCTGGTGGACGCCAAGCTTGAGGCCTTCGGCATCAGCGCCGACGACCTGGACCTCGGCGGCGACCTCGGCTACGTCCTGCTCATCCCGGGCGGCGAGGGCGAGGCTCCCATGGTGGACCCGGTGGAGCTGAACAAGGTGGACATCTGCACCGTGCCGCAGTCCGAGTCCTTCCCGCTCAACACCGCGATGCCGTTCCACATGAACCAGGGCCGCTGGACCCTCGGGTTGGGCCAGTAATGCTCGTTCTCGCCCTGGACACCGCCACGACTGACCTGGTCGCAGGCATCGTGGACGGGGACCGTGTGCTCGCGGAGACGGCCGTTGCCACCCGCGCGCACAACGAGACGCTTATGCCGGAGATCACCCGGCTGCTGGATCAGACGGGGATCGAGTTCGCGGACCTGGGCGCGGTCGTGGTCGGCTGCGGCCCGGGGCCGTTTACCGGCCTGCGCGTCGGCATGTCCACCGCGTCGGCGCTGGGGCAGGCGCTTGCCATTCCGGTGCACGGGGTGTGCACGCATGACGCGGTCGCCGCGTCGCTTGGCGGTGAGGCGCTGGTGGTCACCGACGCGCGCCGCCGCGAAGTGTACTGGGCGCGCTACTCCGGCGGCAAGCGCGTCGCCGGCCCTAACGTGTGCAAGCCGGCGGACCTGACCTCACCCGCGGTGGATGTGGTCAGCGTGCCGTCGTCGCTCGCGGAGCTTTTGCCTATCGACGCCCAAAGGGTGACCTACCACCCCCCAACACCTGCCGGCCTCGTCGCAGTCGCCGACCTGGACGCGCCGCCGGAGCCGCTGGTGCCGCTGTATCTGCGTCGGCCAGATGCGGTGCCGCCGAAGCAGGCCCCGAAGTCGCCGGCGCTGCCATGAGCGTGGCCTTCCGCGAGCTGGGCGTCGCGGACGCCCCGGCGGCCGCCGCCATCGAGGCGGTGCTCTTCGCTGGCGACAGCCCGTGGTCCGAGGCGGCGTACCGCTCCGAGATCGCCGCGCGCCACACCTTCTACCTGGGCGCCTTCGACGGCGATGAGCTGGTCGGCTTTGCGGGCCTGGCCATGCTCGGGCCGAAAGACGACCCGGAGTTTGAGATCCACACCATCGGCGTCGAACCCTCCCGGCAGGGCGAGGGCCTGGGCCGGGCGCTGATGGACCAGATGATGCACACTGTGGACCTTTTGGACGGGCCGTGCTTTTTGGAGGTGCGGGTGGACAACACGCCCGCGATCCGGCTGTACGAAAGCTTCGGGTTTTTCACCGCGGGCGTGCGCAAGAATTACTATCAGGCCTCCGGCATGGACGCGTACACCATGACGCGGCCGAAAAAGAGCGAAAGGCGAGACCAGTGATTGTGTTGGGCATCGAGTCCTCGTGCGACGAAACCGGCGTGGGCATTATCGAGCTGCGTGAAGACGGCACGATGGACATCCTCGCCGACGTGGTCGCCTCCTCGATGGAGCAGCACGCCCGCTTCGGCGGGGTCGTGCCCGAGATCGCCTCGCGCGCGCACCTGGAGGCCATGCCGCAGGTGATGGAGAAGGCGCTGGCGGACGCGGGCATCGACAAGCCGGACGCGGTCGCCGCCACTGTGGGCCCGGGCCTGGCCGGCGCGCTGCTGGTCGGCGCGTCCGCGGCCAAGGCATACGCGGCGGCGTGGGGCGTGCCGTTTTACGGCGTGAACCACCTAGGCGGGCACGTCGCGGTAGCGAACCTGGACGGCGAGTCGCTGCCGCACGCGGTCGCGCTGCTGGTCTCCGGAGGGCACACGCAGCTGCTCGAGGTTGAGGCCGTGGGCAAGCCGATGCGGGAGTTGGGCACCACGCTCGACGACGCCGCCGGCGAGGCCTACGACAAAGTCGCCCGCCTGCTGGGCTTGGGCTACCCCGGCGGCCCGGTGGTGGACAAGCTCGCGGCCGAAGGCGACCCGGAGGCAGTGAAGTTCCCGCGGGCGCTCTCGCGCGCCGAGGACCTGCGCGGCGAGCACCGCTACAACTTCTCCTTCTCGGGCCTGAAAACCGCGGTGGCCCGCCACGTCGAGGCCGCCGAGCGCGACGGCCGCGTGATCTCGCTGGAGGACGTCTGCGCGTCCTTCCAGGAGGCAGTCTGCGACGTACTCACCGCGAAAGCCGTCATGGCCTGCCAGGACACCGGCGCGAACACGCTGCTGCTCGGCGGCGGCGTGGCCGCCAACCGCAGGCTTCGCGAACTTGCGCAGCAGCGCTGCGACGCGGCCGGTATTGAGCTGCGCGTGCCGCGGTTCAACCTGTGCACGGACAACGGGGTGATGATCGCGGCGTTGGCCGCGCAGCTCATCCACGAAGGCGCTGCGCCGTCTGGGCTGGGCGTGGGCACGGACACGTCGCTGGAGGTCGAGGTCCCGCTCGTGTCGTCGTAAAGCGGAAAGTGCTGGCTGCGGATACGCTTGGTGCCTGCACGTCTTGTTCGACGAAAGGAATACCCGTGTCCGCTGAAACTACCGAGCAATTCGACCAGGGCCAGGCCGACCGCGAGCGGTTCGGGTTTTTGGTCAACCCGGATCTGACCTACCGTCGCATCGTGTTCGACGAGGACACCGCGCGCGAGACCCTCGGCGGCATCACCGGCGAAGCCGTCGATGTCGCCTTCGACCAGGAAGGCAACCGCTTCCACGCGATCTTCCGTCCGGACGCGGCCCAGCTGGGCCAGGAGCCGAACCCGGTGGCGTCGCTGGCGCGCAACACCGCGGAGACGGACAACCCGGAGTTCCTCACCGACCCCACCCGCGCTATCTCCGGCCCGGTGATTTTCACGGCGCGCGACGGGGAGAGCGTGGACGAGCGCACCATCGGCAAGGTGCTGCAGGCCATCCGCGCGGTGGAGAACTACCGCACGGACAACGCCGAAGAGTACGAGCTTTGGCGAAACGCGGTGCTCAACCGCTAAATCGCGCTAACACACAGCCTGTGGTTGTTGGCTGGCACTCTCGGGGGTAGAGTGCCAAAGCAGGTTGTGTGAAGCACAGTTGTTCACCCGCGACGACGGCTGCGCCTCTTCAGACCTGAACTGTTGAATCATTCACCAATGAAAGGTTGCTGATCATGGCAAACGTCAACATCAAGCCGCTGGAGGACAAGGTCCTCGTCCAGATCGCCGAGGCTGAGACCACCACCGCGTCCGGCCTGGTTATCCCGGATTCCGCCGCGGAGAAGCCGCAGGAAGCCGTCGTCATCGCTGTCGGCCCGGGCCGCCTGGACGACAACGGCAACCGCATCGCCGTGGACGTCAAGGAGGGCGACACCGTCGTCTTCTCCAAGTACGGTGGCACCGAGCTGAAGTACGGCGGCGAGGAGTACCTGCTGCTGTCCGCGCGTGACCTGCTGGCCGTCGTCGAGAAGTAAGCGCCATGGCAAAACTCATCGCATTTGATCAGGAGGCCCGCGAGGGCATCCAGCGCGGCGTGGACACGCTCGCCGACGCGGTGAAGGTCACCCTCGGCCCCCGCGGCCGCAACGTCGTGCTGTCCAAGTCCTGGGGCGGGCCGACCGTCACCAACGACGGCGTGACCATCGCCCGCGACATCGACCTCGAGGACCCGTTTGAAAACCTCGGTGCGCAGCTGGTGAAGTCCGTCGCAGTCAAGACGAACGACATTGCCGGCGACGGCACCACCACCGCAACGCTTCTGGCTCAGGCGCTCGTCGCCGAGGGCCTGCGCAACGTCGCGGCCGGCGCGAACCCGATCGAGCTGAACAAGGGCATCAAGGCCGCCGCAGACAAGGTCGTCGAGGAGCTCAAGGCCCGCGCGACCGACGTGCAGTCCTCCGCCGAGATCGCGAACGTGGCCACCGTGTCCTCGCGCGACCCGGAGGTCGGCGAGATGGTCGCCGGCGCGATGGACAAGGTGGGCAAGGACGGTGTGCTCACCGTCGAGGAGTCCCAGTCCATCGACTCGTACGTGGACCTCACCGAGGGTATCTCCTTTGACAAGGGCTTCCTCTCGCCGTACTTCATGACGGACCCGGACGCCGGCCAGGCAGTGCTGGAAAACGCCCGCGTGCTGCTGGTGCGCGGCAAGATTTCCTCCCTGCCGGACTTCCTTCCGCTTTTGGAGCAGGCCGCTTCCGAGTCCGTGCCGCTGTTCGTGGTGGCAGAGGACATCGAGGGCGAGGCGCTGCAGGCGCTGGTGGTCAACTCCATCCGCAAGATCCTCAAGGTCGTCGCAGTGAAGTCGCCGTACTTCGGCGAGCGCCGCAAGGCGTTTATGGACGACCTCGCGGTGGTCACCGCCGCGACCGTGATCGACCCGGAGGTCGGCGTCAACCTCAAGGACGCCACCCTGGAGCACTTGGGCTCTGCCCGCCGCGTGACGGTGACCAAGGACGACACCGTCATCGTCGACGGCGCCGGCACCGCTGAGGCAGTGGAGGACCGCCGCAACCAGATCCGCCGCGAGATCGAGTCCACCGACTCGACCTGGGACAAGGAGAAGGCGGAAGAGCGCCTGGCCAAGCTGTCCGGCGGTGTGGCTGTGCTGCGCGTCGGCGCCGCCACCGAGACTGAGCAGAACGAGCGTAAGCTGCGCGTCGAGGACGCCATCAACGCCGCCCGCGCGGCGGCGGACGAGGGCATCATCGCCGGCGGCGGCTCTGCGCTGGTGCAGATTGCCAAGCAGCTCGAGACCTTCGCCGAGGGCTTCGAGGCCGAGCAGAAGACCGGCGTGCTGGCCGTGGCCCGCGCCCTGTCCAAGCCGGCGTTTTGGATCGCCGACAACGCGGGCCTCGACGGCGCCGTTGTGGTGTCCAAGGTCGCCGAGATGCAAAACGGCGAGGGCTTCAACGCCGCCACGCTCGAGTACGGCAACCTCATCGAGCAGGGCATCATCGACCCGGTGAAGGTCACCCACAGCGCGGTGGTCAACGCCGCGTCCGTGGCGCGCATGGTGCTCACCACGGAAGCGTCTGTGGTGACTAAGCCCGCTGAGGAAGACGAGCACGAGGGCCACGCGCACTAGTCGCGCATCGGCCGAAGGTTCGTCGATAAGCAAAAACGCCCCGAAACCGGGGCGTTTTTCGTATTCCGGGCTACTTGGCGGAAGCCGCGGCGACCTTCATGCCGCCGGCGGTGCCGCGCAGGATGGCGGAGCGCTCGGATTCGCTCATGCCGCCCCAGATGCCGTACGGCTCAGCCACACGCAGCGCGTGCTCGCGGCACTGGGAGAGCACCGGGCACTCGAAGCAGATGGCCTTCGCGCGGTTTTCGCGCTGCGTGCGCGCCCGGCCGCGCTCCCCGTCGGGGTGGTAGAAGATCTCGGAGGCCTCCCCCCGGCACTTGCTGTGTAGCTGCCAATCCCAGAAGTCTGCGTTGGGTCCGGGAAGCTGATGCGGCAAAGACATAATCGGGAGTGCTCCTTTGTGGAAGTACCTCAAACGTGTAACCGGCAACGAGTGTGGACTGCTCTGGTTAACGTTTGGTTTCGTCCCGGTTACAGACTGCTGTCGCGCAGTCGAACCGCGCGAAAATACCCCTGTCTTACTGCGTTAACGCACCTGGTTACGGGCAGGTGAATTCCTGGCAAAAGGTCGGTAGCGCAAACAAAATGGCAAGTGCGTCTATTATGTACGGGTTACGCGAGTCCGGAGCAGGCTGACAGATATAGGGAGGAGATGCGCGTGGCTGCAAGCGATGAAGACGCAGAACTCGCTGGCTTGGTCCCCGCCGCTGCGCAGGGCGACCGGCGGGCGCTGCAGCGCATCATCTCCATCATCCACCCGCGCGTGCTGCGCTACGCCAGGGCGCGCATCGGGGGAGGGCGGATGCCTACCCCCGAAGATGTGGCCCAGGAGATCTGCCTCGCGGTGGCGACGAGCATTGACCGCTACAACGACACCGGGCGGCCGTTCATGGCGTTCGTGTACGGAATCGCGTTTAACAAGGTCGCAGACGCGCACCGTGCGATGGCGCGCGACAAGCTGAGCCCGGTGGAAGAGGTGCCCGACACCGAAATGGCGACAATCACACCGGAGGACGCCGCGATGGTGTCGTCGGGGAGTAACGCTGTGCGGGTTTTGCTCGATTCATTAAACGAGAAGGCCCGCGACATCGTTATTCTGCGAGTGTTTGTGGGGCTGTCCGCGGAGGAGACGGCTGAAGTCATGGGCAGCACACCAGGTGCAGTGCGTGTTGCCCAGCACCGTGCGCTGTCCAAACTGCGGAAGCAACTGGACGGAGGGCAGGCGGAGTTATGACACGGCAGGACGATCATTTTGAGGAGTTCGCGAACAGCGACGCGTTCATTGAGGCGCTCATGCTTGGCGACGATCCTTCGGCAGGCAACGACCCCCTCGCCGCCGCCCTGCTGGAGCTGAAGGGCGATGTCGACCGGCCGATGCCGCTGGCGCCGCAGCTATACGTGGAGGATTCCCAGTCCGCTGGCAACGTCGCCTCGCTGGACGAGAAGCGCGCCGAGAAGGCGAAGCGCCGCGTCAGCCCGTGGCTGTCCGGCTTGATCGGCGCCGCCGCGGCGACCGTGGTGTGCGTCGGCACCGGCGCCGCCCTGTTCGAGGACGGCGTGCAAGGGGAAGACACCACGATGGTGGAGCTGGCCACCACCCTCGACGAGCTTGAGGTGGCCAACGAAAGCGGCGATGCCGCTGCCGCCCGCGACCTGCTGGAGCAGGCGCGCGGCCTGGTGGCCACGATGAAGGAGCGCGAGCGGCGCGCGGCCAAGGGCGGCGCGGCCGCGACGGTGACAGAGACGGTCACGGAGGCGACCACGGTGCCGGCGGAGGACACCTCCACCGAGCAGCCGACTCCGGAGCAGGCCCCGGCTGTCCCGGTGCCGCCGGCGCAGCAGCAGCCGCCGCAGTCCTCGCCGGATCCGGCGCAGCGCGGGCCGGGTGCAGGCAATGGCTCAGGCTCCGGTGCGGGCGCCCGCCAGCCCTCGCAGTCCACCCAGCCGACGCCGTCGAGCACGCAGCCAAGCGCGACTTCCGGCAGCACGGCGCCGGCGCAGGGCACGAGCGGTGGGGCCTCGGCGGAGGGCACCGCCTCGGGACAAGAGCACCCGTCGCTGCGGGTCAACGACCCGGCGACGATGGTCAACCCGCCCGCTGAGTTCGGCGCGGGCAACAGTGTCTCCGGCGGCGCAGAGGGCGGCCCGATCGTCCACCCGCCGGTGGGCAGCAGCTCCTAGCGCCCCTCTAAGCCGTCCAGGTAGCCCATGGCGTAGTCCCAAGGCACGTAGGCCTCGATGTTGGGGTTCGCGCTCGGCTCATGCACCGGGGGCAGCTGGTTGTTCAGCGAGGCGATCATGTTTTGCTCCATGATCTCCCAGTCGTAGTAGTGGACTTGGTCGCAGTCCTCGCAGAGGAACGACACCCCGAGGATGCCGCGGGGTTTCAGCATGCGCTTCGCGTCGCGCACATGCGAGAGATCCTGGATGACTGCGACGCGTTCGGCGGGCGACAGCGGCTCGGCGTGCTCTTCGTCCTCGATGAAGGATGCCGGGTCGTTGGGGTCGTCCGCGAACGGGTCCAATGGCATCATGTCGTCGTAGTTCACCCGTCTAACCCTATACGGTGTGGCAAACCGGCTCGATCCCCCGCTCGCAGGAGCGCTGAACTGGGTGGCACGGTCGGGGTTTGCGGGGCGTTATATCATGGCGAAAAACATCCGCGCGGGAGAGGAGACTAAGCGATGGCGAACGAGCGTGTGTGGACTGGTGGGGACGATCCGGACAAGGTTGCGCTTCGCGGCCTGACCTTCGACGATGTGCTGCTGCTGCCGGCGGAATCCCACATCGTCCCGTCCGAGGTGAGCACCGCCTCCCAGTTCACCAAGAACATCCGGTTGGGCATGCCGATTGCCTCCGCCGCGATGGACACGGTCACCGAGTCCCGCATGGCGATCGCGATGGCGCGCCAGGGCGGCATCGGCGTGGTGCACCGCAACTTGAGCGCCCAGGACCAGGCGGAGCACGTCGACATTGTGAAGCGCTCCGAGTCCGGCATGGTGTCCAACCCGGTAACCGCAACCCCGGACATGACGCTTGAGGACGTGGACGCGCTCTGCGCCCGCTTCCGCATCTCCGGCCTGCCGGTGGTTGACGACGGCGGCCGCCTTGTCGGCATCATCACCAACCGCGACATGCGCTTCGAGGCTGACTTCAAGCGCAAGGTCGCCGAGGTCATGACCCCGATGCCGCTCGTGGTCGCACCGGAGGGCGTCGATAAGCAAGAAGCGCTCGCGCTGCTGTCCGCGAACAAGGTGGAGAAGCTGCCGATCGTGGCTGCCGACGGCACCCTGGCCGGCCTGATCACCGTGAAGGACTTTGTGAAAAGCGAGCAGTACCCGAACGCGTCCAAGGACGCGGACGGCCGCCTGCTCGTCGCCGCTGGCGTGGGCACCGGCGAGGACGCCTTCGACCGCGCCGGCCTGCTGGTGGAAGCCGGCGTGGACGCGCTCGTGGTGGACTCCGCGCACGCGCACAACAACCGCGTGCTGGAGATGGTCTCGCGCGTGAAGAAGGAATTCGGCGACCGCGTCGACGTCGTCGGCGGCAACCTGGCCACCCGCAGCGCGGCGAAGGCCATGATCGACGCGGGCGCAGACGCGATCAAGGTGGGCATCGGCCCGGGCTCCATTTGCACCACCCGCGTGGTGGCCGGTGTGGGCGCGCCGCAGATCACCTCGATCCTCGAGGCATCCGTCCCGGCGAAGGCCGCAGGCGTGCCGATCATCGCTGACGGCGGCATGCAGTTCTCCGGCGACGTGGCCAAGGCGCTGGCCGCAGGTGCGTCGACAGTCATGCTCGGCTCCATGCTCGCCGGCACCGCAGAGGCCCCGGGCGAAATCGTGGTCGTGGGCGGCAAGCAGTACAAGCGCTACCGCGGCATGGGCTCCATGGGCGCGATGCAGGGCCGCGGCCTGACCGGCGAGAAGCGCTCCTTCTCCAAGGACCGCTACTTCCAGGCGGACGTGACCAGCGAGGACAAGCTAGTGCCGGAGGGCATTGAGGGCCGCGTGCCGTTCCGCGGCGAGCTGGATTCCATCACCCACCAGATCGTCGGCGGCCTGCGCGCCGCCATGGGCTACACGGGCGCGGCCTCCATTGAGGAGCTGCAGACGAAGCAGTTCGTCCAGATCACCGCCGCCGGCCTGCGCGAGTCTCACCCGCACGACATCACGCAGACCGTCGAAGCGCCGAACTACCGCCAGTAAGGGACACACATGCGCGACTACGTGGAAATCGGCCTCGGCCGCGAAGCCCGCAGGGCGTACGACTTGGGCGACCTTTCGATCGTGCCGAAGCGCCGCACCCGTTCTTCCAAGGACGTGGACACGAGCTGGCACATCGACGCCTACACCTTCGGCATCCCGCTCGTTTCCCACCCGACGGATGCGCTGGCCAGCCCCGAGTTTGTCATCGAGATGGGCAAGCAGGGCGGCCTCGGCGTGATCGACGCCGAGGGGCTGTGGGGCCGCCACGCCGACTTTGAGGCCGCGGTGAAGAAGGTCGTGGGATCCTGCGAGGACGCCTGGGGGATCGATTCGGAGGAGAAGTACCAGGAGTACCTCGACTCCGGCGAGCGCTCCGTGCGCACGCTGCAGGAGCTGCACGCCGCCGAACTCGACCGCGACCTGCTCACCGAGCGCATCGCCCAGGTGCGCGACTCCGGCGTGACTGTTGCAGTGCGCGTGAGCCCGCAGAACGCGCGCGAGCTCGCGCCGGTGGTCATCGCCGCGGGTGCGGAGATCCTGTTCATCCAGGGTTCCATCGTCTCTGCCGAGCACGTGCAGCAGGGCGGCGAGCCGCTGAACCTGAAGGAGTTCGTCGGCTCGCTCGACGTGCCGGTGATCGCGGGCGGGGTGTTCGACTACTCCACGGCAACCCACCTGATGCGCTCCGGTGTGGCCGGTGTGATTGTGGGCTCGGGCCACGCCGACACGGTGGTCAATGTCCCCATGGCTACGGCGATCGCTGACGTGGCGGCGGCACGCCGCGACTACCTGGACGAGACCGGCGGGCGCTATGTGCACGTGCTGGCGGACACCGCCCTGTGGGAACCTGGTGCCGTCGCCCTTGCTATTGCGTGTGGCGCTGATGCGGTCATGCTCGGCCGCAACTTGGCGCAGGCGTCCGAAGCTGCGGCTGGCGGCGTGTACTGGGAGGCGCAGGCGGCGCACCCGCGATTCCCGCGCGGCGACGTGAGCAAGGACGCCACCGCGGGCAGGGGCGTGCCGTTGGAGACGGTGCTCTTCGGCCCGTCGAGCGATCCGTATGGCGGTCTCAACATCGTCGGAGGTCTGAAGAGAATCATGGCAAAGTGTGGTTATACTGATGTGAAAGCTTTTCAGAAAGCCGATCTGGCAATCCGTAGTTGAGAAATTGGATGAGTACGCCCCATGTCTAGCCGTGTAACCATTCTTCGCGACGCACCAGAGGGTGCCTCCCACGAAGTCGATGTCAACGACATCTTCTTTTCGGTCACCGACGCGAAGGGTGTGATGACCCATGTCAACGACGTGTTCATCAAGTACGCCCAGTACGACGCGGACGAGATGATCGGCAAGCCGCACAACCTCATCCGCAGCGATGAGATGCCGGGCGGCGCCTTCAAGATCATGTGGGACACCATCGAGGACGGCCGCCCCTTCGCCGCGTACGTGCGCAACAGCGCCAAGAGCGGTTCGGCGTACGACGTGCTCGCCACCGTGACCCCGCTGCCCAACGGCGGCTACCTGTCCGTGCGCACCCGCCCGATGACGGAGCGCTTCGAGGCGGCAGGCAAGCTGTACCAGGAGGCGAACCTGGTCGAGCACGAGGCCGAGGCCAATGGTGTGGGCCGCCGCGAGCGCGCCGTCAAGGGCGCGGAGAAGATCGGCGAGCTGCTGCCGGATTACGACGCGTTCATCCGCGCCGCGCTGCCGGCCGAGGTGCAGGCGCTTGAGGACGCCGGATTCACCCTGCCGGAGGGCTCCGGCGACATCTATGACGCGGCCCGTGCGCTGTACGGCGAGCTGGACCAGTTCATGAACGTCCAGACCGCCATCCAGGACGCCGCCGACGAGCTGCGCAAGGCGTCCGCCACCCTGGTGGAGGAAAACGCCGTCACCAACAACGTGAAGGCGGAGATGGAAAACGTGGTCACCGAGGGTGCTTCGCGCACCCTGCTACTCGCACCGCTGCAGGTGTGGGCGACCATGCGTGGCATCATCGACGAAAACGCCGCCACGCTGGAAGAGGTGGCCGAGGAGCTCTACGCCAAGACCGCGAACGCACGCATGGCGATCGCCCTGGCCCGTCTGCACACCGCGCAGACCGCGCAGTTCTCCACCGAGGCCGGCGCGGATGAGTCCATGCGTTTGCTTGTGGACGCGCTCGAGGTCGACGTTCGCGAGATGGACGACGCGGTGTTCCTGCACTCGTCCTTCCGTCGCCGCGTGGAGCTGAAGGTCAACTCCATTTCCGAGCTGACCAAGATCCCGCTGGAGATGATCCGCCGCTGGTCCCAGAACACCAACGAGTCCACCATGGGTGCCGAAGTGATGCCGCTGGTGGAGCAGGTCAACAAGGCTATGGAGGCAGCGGATAATTCCATCGCCCAGCTGCAGCAGGCCTCCGACAAGCTTGCGCAGGCGCCGTCCACCGACGAGGTGCGCGCCGCCCTGGAGCGCCTCAACTCGGCTGTTCAGTAACGCTTTTCCCGCGAGCCGCGCGGGTGGTGCCCTTCCGGTGCCACCCGCGCGGCTTTCCTTCTTCCTCGACCACGCCGGCGCGGCTCGCCCTGCGCGCGGACTCGACGGGGGAGGGGGCACGCAATGTCATGCAGGTCATTCTGGGGTTTTCCCGGACGCTGCACAAGCAGTTGGGTCTCGCGCGGGATCGACTACGATCTAGGCCTGTGAATACTCCGCAAGCCCGCCCAGTCCTTGTCCTCGATTTCGGCGCGCAGTACGCGCAGCTGATCGCCCGCCGTGTCCGCGAGGCGAACGTGTTCTCCGAGGTGGTTCCGTCCACCATCACCGCCGCTGAAGTCCGCGAGAAAAACCCGCAGGCCCTGATCCTCTCCGGCGGCCCGTCGTCCGTGTACGAAGAGGGCGCGCCGCAGCTCGATGCTGAAATCTTCGAGCTGGACCTGCCGATCTTCGGCATTTGCTACGGCTTCCAGATCATGACCCGCGCGCTCGGCGGCGAGGTGGCCAAGACCGGTGCGCGCGAGTACGGCCGCACGCAGATGCGTGTCGACGGCGGCGTGCTCCACGCAGGCCTCGAGCCCGAGCACGCCGTGTGGATGTCCCACGGCGACTCCGTGACGCAGGCACCGGAAGGCTTCGAGGTCACCGCCTCCACTCCGGGCGCGCCCGTGGCCGCGTTCGAGGACACCTCCCGCAAGCTCGCCGGCGTGCAGTACCACCCGGAGGTCATGCACTCCCCGCACGGCCAGGAGGTGCTCACCCGCTTCCTCACCGAGATTGCTGGCCTGGAGCAGAACTGGACCGCCTCCAACATCGCCGAGCAGCTCATCGCGGACGTGCGCGAACAGGTCGGCGAGGGCCGTGCGATCTGCGCCCTGTCCGGCGGCGTGGACTCCGCCGTCGCGGGGGCACTCGTGCAGCGCGCCATCGGCGACCGGCTGACCTGCGTGTTCGTGGACCACGGCCTGCTGCGCCAGGGTGAGCGCGAGCAGGTGGAGACCGACTTCGTGGCCGCCACCGGCGCGAAGCTGGTCACCGTGGACGAGCGCAAGGCGTTTTTGGACAAGCTCGCCGGCGTGACCGAGCCGGAGGCGAAGCGCAAGGCCATCGGCGCGGAGTTCATACGCTCCTTCGAGCGCGCCGTAGCCGGCGTGCTGGAGGGACAGCAGGTGGACTATCTGGTCCAGGGCACACTGTACCCGGACGTGGTGGAGTCCGGCGGCGGCACCGGCACCGCCAACATCAAGAGCCACCACAACGTCGGCGGCCTGCCGGACGATGTGGAGTTCGAGCTCGTCGAGCCGCTGCGCCTGCTGTTCAAGGACGAGGTCCGCGCCGTCGGCCGCGAGCTGGGCCTTCCCGAGGTGATTGTGAACCGCCAGCCGTTCCCGGGCCCGGGCCTGGGCATCCGCATCATCGGCGAGGTCACCGAGGAGCGCCTGGAGACGCTACGCGCCGCCGACGCCATCGCCCGCGAGGAGCTGACCAAGGCCGGTATGGACGATGAGATCTGGCAGTGCCCGGTCGTGCTGCTCGCGGACGTGCGCTCCGTGGGCGTGCAGGGAGACGGCCGCACCTACGGCCACCCGATCGTGCTGCGCCCGGTCGCCTCCGAGGACGCGATGACCGCAGACTGGGTGCGCATCCCGTACGAGACCCTCGAGGTCATCTCCACTCGCATCACCAACGAGGTCGCCGACGTCAACCGCGTGGTGCTGGACGTCACGTCCAAGCCGCCGGCCACCATCGAGTGGGAGTAAATCAGTTTCCTACGCCCGCGTCCTCGCGGGCGTAGTACGCGGACACGGACCCGACGCGCTGTGTCACATTGATCGTGAGCAGTGCGCTATCCGCGTCCGCGTTTTGCGTTTCTTCGGGGCATGCGGTCTCGCCGATGGTGACCTCGCAGTTCACGTCGACCGGGACGTTGTCCGGCAGGGTGATGTCGGTGCGGCCGATGGGGTTTTCGAGGGTGATCGTTCTCGGCTCGCTCAGCGGTTCGAGCTCGGTGAGGTCGAGGAAGGTGTCGCCGACGAAGCCGTTAGGCCGCTTGATGTCCGACAGTGCGGCTTCGTATTCCACGGTAATGTGCGAGCTGCCGAACCTGCTGTAGTTGCCAAGCCGCACTTCGCTGACGACCCCCAGCGCAAACACCGTTATCACCGTCAGCACGACCGTGACGGGGATCCAGAGCCACAGCGGGCGCATCTTGGCCGGTGCCGGATGGGTCTGCTCTGGCGGGTGCCATTTGCCGGAGCTGGGTGTCAGTTCAGCGGGCGGCTCCGGCTGGCGCCGGTGGGCGAAATACCACCCAACCGCAAAGAGCACGATGGTCACCAGCACTGCGCGCAGGTCGCCGGTGGAGGCTAGCGGGAAGAAAAAGAAAAGCCCCAATAGCAAGAGCCAACCAGTGTCGCGTTCTTTCTTTTCCACCCTATTCAGCTGGTCTTTTGGGGTGATGATCGTGGCCCACGGGCTGCGGGCGAGCCCGAAGCGGGGCATGTTGATCCAGCACAGCAAGTAGAGGAAAACACCGCCGCCGAAGGCGAGCGACAAGGCAACGAAAACGACACGGATGAAGGTCGGGTCGAGCTGGTAGCGCGCGCCGATGCCTTCGCAGACGCCGCCGATGACGGCCTTGCCGCCCTGGTTCTCCGGGATGCGGGGCGGGCGGGTCTCCCACATCTGCGTGAGTGTGTTGTTTTCCATGGCTCCATTCTCCCGCAGGAGCGCGGGCCGCGGTATCGGGAACGACCCTGATCCTTCTTTTCAGGGTTTTCCCCGATGTGCTCGAAGGCGTGCCCGTGCAACGATGGGGGTTATGTCTGCGTTGTATCCCCGGCTGGCCCGGAACCGCTCCCGCCGCGTTGTGGCCGGTGTGGCCTCCGGTGTGGCCGACCACCTGGGGGTGGAGGACAAGTGGGTACGCATGTTCTTCGTCGCGGCGAGTTTCGCGGGCGGGTTCGGCGCGCTGCTCTATGCCGGTTACGCCCCTGGACGACAGCGGGGCGCAGCGCCAGCGTCCGGGGACGATGGATCTCGCGCTAGTGGTGCTCGGGTTCGCAGGGGCGCTTGTTGCGCTGCAGCTGTCCTCGGGCGCGGGCGCCATGGTGGTGTTTGTGCTCGGCGTGCTCATCGTCGGCGCGGTGATTGCGCTGCAGGCCTACGACCGCGGCACGGGGTCGTGGGGCAACATCGCCGCGCTGATGTTGGGTGCGCTGCTGGTCATGGCCGGGGTGCTGGCAGTGGCGTTTGTGGGTGAAAGCGCCGGGGTTGGCGGCGTGGTGGTCTCTGTGCTGGTCACGGTGGTGGGTGTGGCGGTGCTGGTTGTGCCGCTGATAGCCAAGCCTTCGCGCGCGGTCTTGTCGTACTTGCGGGACTTCTCCGGCGTGACCGGCCATGCCGCCTCTGTCACATCCGACAGGTCAGGTGCGACCACGTTATCGGCCAGAGGCTCAATCGTGGCCAGCACGTCAGCGTGGGAGACTGCCCCAGCCGGCATCATCTCCGCGATCTTCTCGGCCACATCAGCACGGGTAAACGTAGACCGCTCTGCGACAACAGCGTCGAGAATCTCCTCCACAGTCGGCAGTGCTGCCTCGGCGCAAGGACGCGGCTGACTATCTGTTTCGACGCCAGAAAGTGAGCCAACGATTGCGAGCGCAGTCTCGGCTTCAGGTGTTTCACGCCAGTGACGTTCCAGTTCTTCTAAGGAGACGTCGAGGTCTTCTGTCTGGCGAGTTTTCTTCTGCCCGATGCGTTCAAACGCGACTCGTGCATCGAGACTGTTTTCTTCTCGCCACTTCTCAATCTCACTTGCGCGAGTAGAAAACGCTTTGAGCAGCTTTGCATCGTCAAGCCCGGCAGTCTCGGCGCAGCCAGGACAAGCGCTCCGCCCAGCGAGCCAAGAAAGCCAAGCGCGACATCGAATGCAACGGCTATATTGAAGGAGCGAAAGCCACCGGGTGGAAACAAGCCATCAACCAACTATCCGTGGCTTACCCCGACCGATTCGCGGACTACTTGTAAACCAAGCCCCCGCACACAAAGAATCGGACACCCTCCCATTCGTCACATCAGACCAGGAGACGCCGAACTGCTTCGCCACCGCTTCGCGCATCGTTGCTTGGAAGATCATTCCTGCCGCGCGCGCCTCGTGATACAGACACACTCCATCGAGTGTTCGCCACTACGCCGGGTTAAGGGTCAGAAAGTGTGTCTGGAATCGGGGATTTTTAGGTTCTGACCTGTAGGGTAGCGTGAAATATATGCTTTGGGAGCATATATCTGGCCTCAACACGGTAAATCCCCGGTGTGGCTGCCAGTCTGTGGTAGTAGGCGGTGGTGTGGTGGCTCAATGCCAAAGAACCGACCACGCTGCTACTGCGGCGGTGATACCAAACGCAATGGAACAACCAGCAAAGGCACTACCCGATGGCGATGTAAGGCCTGTGGAGCCTCAGTCAATAAAAATCGGCCAGATGTCACAGTAGCAGACCATCAGCCCCGCTAGACCCCATGCGTAGCTATATCCCCACTATGCACAAGTCCTTCACTTGCATACTTTGCAAGCATTAGACTTGCAGGTACAGCAAATGTTACACTTGCCTTAGTTGCAAGCCAGTGAAGTTGACGTTAGGGGAAGAATAATGAGCGACGACCTTAAGATCATTCACGACGTTCAAGAACGCACCACGTGGACGCAGAGCTGGTGGGCGGTGGCGATAGTGGCGCTTGGCGTCGGCGGCGGTCTCGCGCTAACCAAGCTGTCATGGTGGTACGGCCTCGCGGTTCTTGTACCGACGTTCGTTCTGGGCTATCTCCTCAAGGATAAGATTGCAAACCCATTCGTGCGCCTCGATCCAAATATGGGTCCGGGCAACGATCGCGCAACCTGGTCACGAGTATTGCTACCCGGTGCAATGATCATGTCTACAGCACCGACGCCGGATTCGTGGCCGTGGATGATTGTCTGCGGCGTCGTTGTCTCTACGGCGACGGCATGGATGTTGTATGAGAACCGCAACGCCGCCGTAAAGGGCGTCAATGTCTAAGGATCCTTCACCACGCCCAGCAAAGCTGGATCTGGTCATCCACCCCATCAATCGGCTTAAAATTTGTGCCACGCTGTTCCATTCAGGCGCAACCGGCGGCAGGCAGATGAAATACGCCGTGCTTGCAGAGCTCACCGAGCTTCCTGCCGATACGCTTTCCAAGCAGTTGAAACATCTTGAGGACAGCGGCTATATCAGCCGCACCCGCGAATATGGCTCCACGCGCGCGAAAGATGCCGTCTGGGTCGCGTTGACCCAGACTGGAACAGAAGCCTATGCACAGCACGTTGCGGCGCTTAAAGCCATGACAGAGGGCTCATAGATTGCGCAGCTACTGCGTAATGTGCTGCCACAACTGCGGAAAGTCGAGGTAGCCGTCACTCCCCAGGAAGTGCCCACCGTTCTCAATGGTAGTGAGCGGAGCCGAGAAAACATCGGCAAGCGTGATGGCTGTATCTAAAATCAGAACTGCCCGACGATCCCGTAGAAATCGCCAGACAGTCCAACTGGGGCCAGGACCAACTCGCTAAAGTACAAACCCTGACCCACAACGAGAACCAAGCCGACCACGAAACAGGACGACCAGTCCTCTACGACAACGCTATCGACACCAACTACGCCCATTCAATCGGCATCCAAAAAGGCCAAATCTAGCCCAAGCGACACGCCGAGCCAGACACACATTTTGACCCTTAACCCACTACGCCGGCGTAGAAATCAAACCCTAGGGAACTGCAAAAAGGGCGAGGGATTCAATAGTTCCTCGCCCTTTCTTGCTTAGCAAGCTCCTCTATACCCCATCCTTTTGCTCATCGGCATTAGTGCGCAAATCCTCTTTATTCACCGATCGGTACCCATTGGCGAAACCCCTTAGGATTTTGACTACCCACCAAATCACCGCTATTACGATGAAGGCAAGGATCGCATAGACAAGAAGTTCCTGCATCGAGAAATTAATTGTCGGTCTCCTATCAGATACAGCACTTACAATAAACTCACCGCAATAGTAAGGCGGGCGACTATCTGACGCACGGTTGAGAACTTATCGTATCTAATCCGTTACGTAGCGATCTGTACAAAACAACCGATGTAGTTGATTTCAGAGCGAAGACTAGCCCGACCGTGGCAGGAGCGTGCTGTACTATCTTGCTCCTTGCATCTTCTATGACACGCTCCGTCTGGACGATAGTGGCCATCGAATACGTGCCTATCTGATGCACCTTACTGCGGTTATCGGCAGCGCATTTGTTATTGGGTGTACCCCAATGCTTTTAGGTGGTGTCCGATAGTGTGGTGTATCTGTAACTGCCGGTGGGTGATCACGGCGAACATCATCGATGTCGGTGAAACCAGACCTGCTATTGACCAGCAGGAGACAGCATCAATCAGCATCGGTTCCTAACACGAGATAGTCCGTAAGGTCGCTACCCTGCTAGTTTTCTCGAAAGGGCAGATACACCACTTCCGCGGACTTGACCGGCTATTACAGTATTTAATGACACTGTGCCGTCAGGATCACTCCCCGTTAGAGCACTCACTCAGCATACTGAGGTAGGCTATTTTCCTTCTACGACTAAGTTCCCTAATCGTAGAGTAGATGGCTTCACCAATGTGCTCGATTTCTTCGTGGGTAGATGCGGCCATAAAAGAGACCTTGACTCTATTTAGGTTTAGCACTTCTGGATTTACGGGAGTACCGAAATCATCGATCCATTGACGTTCTAGATCAAATTCATCTACCGCAAGTGCGGTAGACTCTACGGTCGGTTCACCCACTAAGGGGATTTTAGATCGTATCGCCTTGACAACCTGCTCTGTAGCATATTCCAAATCGTGGTCTGTCGCATAGAGGAAGACCTCTTCAGTCAGAGACATATATGAGCGTTTAGTCACCATGGACTCATCCTAGCTGGCGCCAGATACGGAATAGCGCCTCAAATCCTCTCCAAAAATACCTACCCTAGAGGGCCTGGTACCCCTTTTATTAGGGGACGCAGGATGGGGTTTTAGTCTTTCCCGGAGGAGTTGGAGCAGGTGGACCCCGGTAAGTGGGGGTGCCGTGGATATAATCCAGCTAAAAGCTGTAGTTCAACAGCTCCCCTCCGTCAAGTATTTATAGAGCGTACCGTAACGCGACAGTGCCCCCCCCCAAAAAAGCTTTAGCTAAAGGGATTAAAGGTCCCCTTACCCCCTAGACAAAAACGTCAACAGCAAAATTTTTAAGGTCCACGTTGCGTAACGATTTATTCAGAATCATCAAGAAAGAAATGGAAGAGACCGAAGACTGGGTCTCTCTGGCTGGAGCACTCGGTGCCTGTGACATTCACCCCTTCCGGGCGACTAACGAGCAAATCTCTTCAGTAGCACGCGAAATTGAAAAAGATGAGCGTCTATTAAAGGCGTTTTATCACATGCCGCGAAAACCTGTCTTTAAAAAGGAATCTCCAGAGTTTAAAAACAAGGTAGAAGAACTTCTACGGACAGAAGACCCCAATACTCGTATGGACATCATGGTCAATCTTTTAATTGACGTTAGAGAATAAAGAGCGAACTGTTAATGGTTACGTCCCTTAGTGTGGTGTACCGCTTGCTGATGGTGGGCCCTGGGAAGTACAGGGGCGGCCGCCGCCAGTAACCTTTCGACTCAACTACGAGCGCACGCACCCGGACGTGGTGCTTTTAGACGTGCACATGCCCGACGGCGGCGGACTGGCCGTGCTCAAGCGGGCACCGGGTCCGGCGTACCTGGCGCTGAGTGTCTCCGATGCCGCCGAGGACGTCATCGCGCTGATCCGCGCCGGCGCGCGGGGGTACGTGACCAAGAACATCGCAGGCGCCGAGCTCGCCGAAGCGATTGCACGGGTGCGCGGCGGGGACGCGTACTTCTCGCCGCGGCTGGCTGGGTTCGTGCTCGATGCCTTCGCCTCCGGACCGGTGGTGGAAGAGGACGACCCGGCAGTCGACTCGCTGACCCGCCGCGAGCTCGACGTGCTGCGGCTGCTCGCGCGCGGCTACACGTACAAGGAGATCGCCGAGCGGCTGTTCATCTCCGTCAAGACGGTAGAGACGCACGCGTCGAACATTCTGCGCAAGACGCAGACCTCCAACCGCCACCAGCTCACCAGGTGGGCGGTGGCGCGGGATCTGGGCTAGAGCACGCCCGCCTGGGTGAGCAGCGAACGTGCCGTCTTGTCCGTCTCCTGCAGCATCAGCGGGTCGGTGCCGGGCATGGGGGAGATGGTGGTGTCCGCCCACTGCTTGCCGGTGGGGATGCCCACGATGTGCAGGCGATCGTCCAGCTCGCCGTCGGGGTGGACGGTGCGGCGGGTGTCATCGTCGGTTTCCGGGGAGGCGGTTTCCACGCCACCTGGTGCGAACGGGCGCACGCGGCCGGCCTCGCGCAGCGATGCGGTTAGTGCATCGGGGGAGGTGCGGATGTCGGGGCCGGGCAGAAAGGCGTCGGCAAGTGCGGCGGCGTGAACCGAGCGGGCGTGGCTGGCGGCAACGTACTCGCCGTCGGTGAGCTCCACTACCGGGTCGGGGCCTAAGAAGGTGACCAGGCCGGCGTCGAAAAGTGCGAGCAGCTCGCGGGTGCGGAACAGCGGCGGGCCGGAGCCGACCATCTGGCCGAACGCCATGTACTGCGCAAGTGCCGCCTCGCGGGGGCCGCGGCCGTTTCGCGTGGCGATCGCGCTGGGCTTGCGGCCCGCGGAGACCGCCCACAGGCCCGCCTTGAGCGGGGAGTCCCAGGCGGAAACGGCCTCGGCGATGTCTACCTCCATGCCCTCGGCGACGCGGCGGTTCAGCTCCTCCAGGTCCAGCTCCTCGGTCCCGGCGAGCGGGTCCACCCAGGCGGCCATGTCGAACGGCTCGGTGCTCAAGCCTTCGAGCGCCTCAGTCAGCGCGTTCGCGACCGGCAGGATGTCGTCCGGGGAAGCGACCGCGGAAAGGTCGGTGGCGTCGATGGCCGCCAGGATCTCGTCGAGGGCCGCGCTGAGCGCTTCTGGACGCACCCGGGCAAGCACGCGGTAGTACTCGGCGTAGGCGTCGCGGGCGAGCGCGGGCCAGAGGTCGCGGCCGAAGGACACCGGCGCCTCGGAGGCGTCGATGGCGGCGCGCAGGCGCGACAGGTCGGCCTTCGGCGGCAGGGAGTGGTACTCGGATTTGGGCAGGTAGGGGTAGCCGCGCCCGGAGGTGACCACGAAGTGAGGCTCCTTGCCGGTGGCCTCGTAGCGCAGGCCGGAGCGGGCTGCAGGATCCTCGACGAAGCGGCCGCCCCGGTTGATGGTGGCCAGCGCCATGAGATCGAAAAAGCCCATTCCCATGCCGCGCACCACAACGCGCTCTCCGGCCGGAAGCAGCGAAACGTCCTGCTCCACCGGGTTGCCCGGCGGGATGTAGGTCAGTGAAGAATCGGCGAACGCCTCCTGCGCGGGCGTGGGGGCGGGCAGCACCCAGCCGGAGGCGATGACGGTGGCGTCGGCGTGGACGACCGTGCCGTCGGCAAGCGTGATGGCGTCTTGGGCGCCCTCGGCCGCAAGCGACACCGCGCGGGAGTGGTGCTCGACCACCTCGACCGTGTCCGGCAGCTGCGCGAGCGCGACCTTCCAGGCCCAGCGCAGGTACTCGCCGTACAGCGCGCGCGAGGGGTTGGATTCCGGGCGGGTGGCGCGCAGCTCCTCGTTGTAGTGGTCGGGGAGGGAGGTACCGGAGGCGTCGATAAGCGGGTGGCTGTTCTCGCCGCGAAGTGCCTGGATCCACTCGTACATGGTGGGGCCTTCGAGGACGGGGGCGGAGATGGTCGCGCCGGGTTCGGTGAACAGGGTCACCGCGCCGGCGAGGGTGTTCATGCACAGGGTGCGGGTCTGGTCGGTGTCCCAGATGCGGCCGGCGCCGAGTTGGGCGTCGTCGATGATGTGCAGGGTGAGCGCCTCGCTGCGGTCGCCCAGGTAGGCGGCGATGCGTTCTGTGATGGAGATGCCGCGGGGTCCTGCTCCGACGATTGCGATGGATGCTGCCACGGTGAAAAACCTCCACGATTTCTGTGAACCAATGATCATATGTAGACTGCCTAGTCTATTGCTAAAGAACCGGATTGTCTAACAGTGGTAATGTGCACTGCGCAACCGAAGAAAGAGGACGATAACGTGCCTAAAACAAAGGTAGCCGCGACGCTTGCGCTCGGCGCGGCAGCCAGCCTGCTCGCCGGATGCGCGGCGGCGGCAGGCGGCGACGACGGTGACGTGCTCACCTACCTGGAGTCCAACTGGTTTAACAGCCTGTACCCGCCGGCCGCTGGGTTCTACCCCAACGGCGGCGTGGTCAACCAGCTGACAGACCGGCTGCTCTACCAGGACCCGGAGACGCTGGAGCTTGAGCCTTGGATTGCCACGGACCTGCCGGAAATCAACGAAGATGCCACGGTGTTCACCTTCGACATCCGCACGGATGTGACCTACTCCGACGGCACGCCCATGACCGCGCAGAACATTGTGGACAACTTCGACCTGTTCGGCCTGGGCGACAAGGACCGCCTGCTCAACGTCTCGGAGCAGATCTCCAACTACGAGCGCGGCGAGGTTGTCGACGAAGACACGGTGCGCTTCTACTTCTCCGCGCCCTCGCCGGGCTTCGCGCAGGCGACGTCCACCTACAACGCGGGGCTGTTGGCTGATTCCTCGCTCAAGCTGCGCAACGAGGAGTTCGGCCCAGGCAACGCGAAAAACGTCATCGGCTCTGGCCCGTTCGTGGTGGACAGCGAGACCCTGGGCACCGACCTGGTGCTCAAGACCCGTGAGGACTACGACTGGGCGCCGCCGTCGTTGGAGCACCAGGGGCGCGCGCGTATCGACGGCATCCACTACACCCTGGCCGCGGAAGAGGCCATGCGCTCCGGCGCGCTGCTGTCCGGCCAGGCCGACGCCGCGCGCACGATCTCCCCGCCGGTGGAGCGCCACTTGAAGGACCAGGGCGTGCAGGTGGTCGCCGCCACTGCCAACGGCATGAACAACCAGCTGGCGATGCGTTTCAACCACCCGCTTTTGCAGGACATCCGCGTGCGCCAGGCCATCATCCACGGGGTCAACCGCGAGGAGATCATCCGCATCCTGCTGTCGGACTCCTACCCGCTGGCCACCTCATCCATGACCTCGAAGGCCCTGGGCTATGCGGAGCAGCCGGGCGCCTACACCTTCGACCCGGATCAATCGCGCAAGCTTCTCGACGACGCCGGCTGGACCCCCGGGCCGGACGGCATCCGTGAGAAGGACGGTCAACGCTTGAGCTTGTGGGTCAACCACGCCCTGCCGCAGCCGCGCTCGAAGGAGATTGTCACGATGATCCAGTCCGACCTGCGCGAGCTGGGCATCGAACTGAACATGGTCGCCGGCGACCGCGCAACGCAAAACGCGGCGCAAAAAGACATCAACCGCGTCCAGCTCATGCACACCATGGTGGGCCGCGCGGACTACGACGTGATCGAGTCCTTCCTGTCCGTGGACCGCCGCGATTCGCTTCTGAACAACGCCGGTGACGGCGAACCCATCGACACCGAGCTGCAGGCACTTCTGGACAAGGTGGTCTCCACCCCGGACGACGCCGGCCGCGCCGCCGCCTCCAAGGCGGTGCAGGACCACCTGACCGAAAACGCCTACACCCTGCCGCTGTTTGAAGAGCCGCAGGTCTACGCGGTTGCCCCGCATGTGAAGGGCTTCGGCACCGAGGCGGTTGCGCGCCCGAGCTTCTACTCGGTGTACTTCGACCGCGAGGAGGACAACTAAATGAGCAAGTACGTACTCAAGCGCATCGGCCAAGCGCTCATCGTGCTCCTTCTGGCCTACACCCTGGCGTTTTTCCTGCTGTCCGCGCTGCCTTCCGACGGCGTGGCCGCCCGCTACGCGGACCCGGCCCTGGGCCTGTCCCAGGCGGAAATCGAGCAGATCCGCGAGCAGATGGGCGTGGACAAGCCGCTGATCCAGCAGTACTTCGCCACCCTGGGCGGGCTGTTCACCGGCGATCTGGGCTACTCGGTGGCATCCGGCACGCCCGTGTTCGACCTGATCACGGACGCCGCGCCGCACACGTTCGCGCTTGCCGCGACGTCCGTGGGCTTAGCCATCGTGGTGGCGCTGGCCACCGCGTACGTGGCCACCCTGCCGGGAGCTGGCGCGCTGCGCAGCGCCGTGCGCGCCCTGCCGTCGTTTATGGTGTCCCTGCCGGGGTTCTGGATCGCCATTTTGCTGCTGCAGTTCTTCTCCTTCCGCCTGGGCTGGGTCAACGTGGTTGACCCGACCCCGCTGGAGGGGCTGATCCTGCCCACGCTCACCCTCGCCGTGCCGATGGCCGCGCCGCTGATGCAGGTGCTCATCCGCTCCATCGACGAGGTCCGCGCCCAGCCGTTCGTGCAGGTCGTGCGCGCCCGCGGTGCCAGCGAGGCCCGCATCTTCTGGCGCGACGTGCTGCGTAACTCGCTTCTGCCCGCGATCACCATGGCTGGCCTGCTGTTCGGCGAGCTGGTCGGCGGCGCCGTGGTCACCGAGACCGTCTTCGGCCGCGCCGGGCTGGGCTCGCTGACCGTCAACGCCGTGTCCAGCCGCGACATGCCGGTGCTGCTCGGCGTGGTGCTCATCGCGGCTACCGCGTACGTGGTGATCAACCTGATCGTGGACCTGCTCTACCCGGTGTTGGACGTGCGCCTGCGCGACCAGACCGCCGCACACACCCCGGCGGCCCGTGATGAGCAGACCGCCGCACACACCCCGGCTACGACCGCAAAGGAGGCCGTCCGATGAGCACGACCAACCTGGTGCACAACCAGCGTGCGCCGCAGAAGGACCACCGGCCGCGCAAGGTCCGCAAGCACCGCCGCTGGAGCTCGCCGGCGACCATCCTGTCGCTGATCGTGCTGGCCATCGCCGCGCTGTGGGCGATCGTGCCGGGCGTCTTCGCGCCGCACGACCCGTACAACGGCGTCGACGTGGCGCTGCTCGCCCCTAACGGCGAGTACATCTTCGGCACCGACGCGGTGGGCCGCGACCTGTTCTCGCGTGTGGTTTACGGCGCGCGCCAGTCGCTGCTGGGTGCGGTGATCGCCGTGGCCGTCGGCCTGGTGCTGGGTACCCTGATCGGCCTGATCGCCGGCACGCAGCGCGGCTGGGTGGACACGGTGCTGATGCGCCTGGTGGATGTGCTGCTGGCCATCCCCGGCATCCTGCTGTCGCTGTCCATCATCATCGTCACCGGCTTCGGCTCGCTGCAAGCGGCGTTCGCCGTCGGCATGACCTCGGTGGCCACGTTCGCGCGCCTGGCGCGCTCGCAAGTGATCCAGATTGCTAACGCGGACTTCGTCGAGGCCGCCTACGGCTCCGGCGCCACCCAGGCCCAGGTGCTGTTCCGCCACGTGTTGCCGAACTCGTTGACCCCGGTGCTGGCACTGGCCGCGCTGCAGTTCGGCACCGCCATCTTGCAGCTGTCCATCCTGGGCTTTTTGGGCTACGGCGCGCCGCCGCCGACCCCGGAGTGGGGCCTGCTCATCGCGGAAGGCCGCGACTTCATGGCAACCGCCTGGTGGCTGATCCTGCTGCCCGGCCTGGCCATCGTGGCCACCGTGATGTCCGCCAACCACCTGTCCCAGGTGATCCAACAGGAAGGTGATGCGAAGTGACCACGCCTCTGCTTGAAGTCAGCGGCCTGACCGTCGCGTACGGCGACGCGGACCCGGTGGTGCGCGACATATCGTTTTCCGTCGAGGCCGGCAAGATGACCGCCATTGTGGGCGAGTCCGGCTCCGGCAAGACCACCTCCGCGATGGCGGCGCTGGACCTGCTGGGACCTTCCGGCAACGTGCTTTCCGGCAGCATCCGTTTCAAGGGCCAGGAGCTGTCAGGCCTGTCCAACGCCGAGTGGCGGAAGTTACGCGGCACGAGGATCGGGTTGGTGCCGCAGGACCCGAACAACTCGCTCAACCCGTTGAAGACCATCGGCGCCTCGGTGGAGGACGGGTTGGCAATTCATGGGGTCGGTGATGGGGCGGAGCGCCGTCGTAAAGCAATTGCCCTGCTGGAACGCGTGGGCATCGACGACCCGGAGCGCCGCTACAACCAGTACCCGCACGAGCTGTCCGGCGGCATGAAGCAGCGCGTGCTCATCGCGGCCGCCGTGGCGCTCGAGCCCGAGGTGCTGATTGCGGACGAGCCGACGTCCGCGCTCGACGTGACGGTGCAGAAGACCATCCTGGACCTGTTGGATGAAATGCGCGCTGAGCTGGGCCTTGGCATCATCTTCATCACCCACGACCTCGCCGTCGCGGGCGACCGGGCGGACGACGTGGTGATCATGGAGCGCGGCCGCGTGGTCGAGCACGGACCGGTGAGCCAGGTGCTGACTAGCCCGCAGCAGGACTACTCGAAGCGCCTGCTGGCCAACGTGCCTTCGCTTGCGGTCGCAGATGCCTATCGACGTCCTCCGGTCACCCCCGACACCCTCCTTTCCGTCAGCGGGCTGACCAAGCGCTACGGGGATTTCACGGCGGTCGAGGACGTTTCCTTCGACGTGGCGCGCGGCTCCACCCACGCCCTGGTCGGCGGCTCCGGCTCCGGCAAGACCACCACCGGGCGCGCGATTTCCATGTTCAACCAGCCCACCGCGGGAAGCATCACCCTAGACGGCACGGAGCTGACGGGGCTCACACCAAAGCAACAGCGAGCCCTTCGCAGCCGGGTACAGATGGTGTACCAGAACCCGTACTCCTCGCTGGACCCGAAGATGCGCGTCGGCGAAATCGTCGCCGAGCCGCTGCGCAACCTCGCCGGTGCCTCGAAGCGTGAGGCGCTCACACGCGCCGACGAGTTCTTGGCGCGCGTGGCGCTGGACCCGGCGAAGTTCGCCTCCCGCACCCCGGCGCAACTGTCCGGCGGGCAGCGCCAGCGCGTGGCCATCGCCCGTGCGCTGATCGTGGAGCCGGAGCTGGTGGTGCTTGACGAGGCGGTCTCCGCCCTCGATGTGACCGTGCAGGCCCAAATCCTGGAGCTTCTGGAGGACCTGCAGCGCGAGCTCGGCCTGACGTACGTGTTCATTTCCCACGACCTGGCGGTGGTGCGCCAGATTTCGGATACCGTGAGTGTATTCAGCCGCGGCCGCCAGGTGGAATACGGGGCGACCAACGACGTGTTTGCACACCCGCAGCACGAGGTCACCCGCGAGCTCATCAACGCCATCCCCGGCACCGTGTTCCGCGCCCGACAGTTAGGAGAGTTTGTTGTCTAACCGCACCGACATTATTGACGCCCTCGCCGAGACCCCGGCCGAGCTGGCCGAGCTGCGCCGCCGCCGGCCCGAGGCCGTGGACAACGCGCAGCGCAGCTTCGAGGCGCTGTTCGAGCCCACCGACGACGCGCTGATTCAGGCGCTGCCGGTTGCCACCCGCTACGCCGTCGCCGCGTTCATCGCCGGCGTCTCCGGCGCCAAGCGCGCCGCGGCGTTCTACACCGACCTGCTTGCGGACGAAGACGAGTCGCTCGTCGCCGTGGTCGACGACGCCGTGCGCGAAGGTGTGTCCGCCGGCCCCTACGCCGGCGGCGACTTCGTGACCTTCGGCGAGGGTGCTTTGGCCGCCGCGTTCGACTTCGCCCACCTGCTCACCTTCCACCCCAAGGACGCATCCCCCGCGGCGATCGGGCACTTGCAGGAGGCGGGCTACAACGAAAACGCGATCGTCTCGCTCGGCCAGCTCGTCGCCTTTGTGGCGTTCCAGCTGCGTGTCGTGCACGGCGTGCGTGTGCTGGCGGGTGGCGGCGGGGTGCCGGAGGGCGTCGATAGGCGAGCTGGCTCTCCGGACCCCGGTTGGGCGCCCGCGGAGACTACCTTGCAGCCCGAGGTGGTCGCGCCCGAGAAGTTTGTGGCGCACCCGTTGGGCTGGAAGCCGTGGGTGGCGCCGCTGGACAAGAGCGAGCTCACCGACGCGCACATCGACGCCCTGATCAAGCCCGAGCGCGCCGACATGGAGTACTTCCGCCTGCTCGCGCGCGACCCGCAGGCGCTCAAGGCCCGCACGCTGACGGACCTGGACATCTTTTACAACACCGAAGGCGGGCTGGGCCGCGCCGAGCGCGAACTCGCCGCCACCGTGGCCTCGCGCCTGAACGGCTGCGAGTACTGCGCCTCGGTGCACCAGGGCCGTTCCAAGGAGGAGGGCGGCGACGCGGAGGCCATTGACAAGCTTCTCGACGAAGGCGTCACCGCCGACCTGAACTCCGAGCTGTGGAACGCCATCCGCGACGCCGCGGTGGCGCTGACCCGCACCCCCTACGAGTTCGGCGCGCCACACGTGGACGCGCTGCGGGCCGCTGGCCTGGACGATCTGGCGGTGCTGGACGTGGTGAACTCGTCCGCGTTCTTCAACTGGGCGAACCGGCTGATGCTCACCCTCGGCGCGCCGGACGTGCCGAAGCGCTACCGCTAGCTGGTTTTGCTGGCTAGCGCCAGACCAGGTCGTTGTTGCTGTTGGGGCCTGCCGGCGGTTCCGGCTGGCGCGCGTAGGTGAAGAACCAGACGAAGAAGAACGCGGCGAAGCTGATCAGGGTGCCGCGCAGGTCTCCCGCTTCACCGGCCGCGGGCAGGAACACAATCAGGCCGATAAGTAGCCACCACCCGGGCTTGCGTTCCTCGATCTCGTGTGGGGTGAGCTCGCTTTTCGGCGTGATGATCGCCTTGGCCGGGGTGATGTTCATGCCCACGCGCGGCATGAACATCCAGCACAGCAGGTAGGCGAAGATGCCGCCGCCGAAGACCAGGCTGAGGATGACAAACGCGATGCGCACGGCCACCGGGTCGACCTTGTAGCGCTCGCCGATGCCGACGCAGACACCGGCGATGACGGCGCGTCCGCCCTCGTCCTTCGGGATGCGGTGCGGGCGCGTGTCCCACATGTGTTGAAGCGAGTTTGAAGATCCTTGAGCCATGTGCGCCATTATCCGTATCTCCGCCGGACTTCGCAGCCGGGGTTTTGGTGCGGCGGGGCTGGGGCGGGGCTGTCTTGCTGTGGCGATTGCGCAGTGCCGCCCACAGACCCCCAGTGACAGACCCCGAGTATGCGCCGATTTCGGCCTTAATAGGGCTTTGCTACTAGGGGTTTGTGCGAAGGGGGGCTCCCGGGGAGCTCGAAAGCTACTAGAAAGCTACTCGAAAGGGAATGTTTCTAGGTTGAGCTGCGAAAACTCGTCTACTAGAAAGCCTTTCGAGTAGAATTCCTCGCGTGAACCCCGAAAGAAACTATCGAGATGATCCGAGCCTCCTCCTGCGTCTGCCGGAAGATCAATGGTTCGAGCGAAAGTCTTTCCGTATCAAGCCGAAAGATCTTGCCAAAACCATCGTCGGCATGGCTAATGCGGAGGGCGGCATTATTGCTGTCGGAATTACTGACCGGGAGTTCGATGGGGTGCCGACGCCTAAACAGGACAATGATTTGAGACAAACATCGCTCGACCACACGGATCCAACCGTGCGTGTTCGGATCGAGCCGTCTGATGTCGGCGACGGTGCGCAGGTTTACCTGTTTCATGTGGACCCGAGTGAGCGTGTGCATTATTTGCGGTCGGGGGACTGTTTCCTGCGTGTCGGCGACGAATCTCGGTTGCTGAATGCAGACGGCATTCTCGAACTGCGTTACACCAAGGGCGAGCAGCAGTTCGATGCGACGGTACCGCCCCGTGTCGATATGGGTGATATCGATATGAAGGCAGTTGGTGAATATGCAAGCGCTATTGGTTCCTCATCCGCTGAAGACGCTCTCAGGGCAAGAAATCTCATCGACCGCGAAGGCAGGCCCCGTACAGCAGCACTCTTACTTTTTGGTAAAGACCCGCAAGAGTTCTTTCCTAATGCGCATGTCCGAGTTCTTCGGTTCGGTGAGGATGAACGGCTCGCGGGTCACCAGCAGCAGCTTTTGGCCGATGAACGGTTCGGGGGCCCGTTGCCGCAGCAAATTCGGGCAGCTCAGCAGATGATTGAGGGGATGCTGCCTCAAGTTCGGAGACTGGGGGCTTCGGGTTTGTTCGAGGATGAAAACCTTATCCCGCACGACGTTTGGCTTGAGGGTTTGGTAAATGCTGTCATTCACCGGTCGTACAGCATGGCTGGCGACCATGTGCGGTTTGAGATCTATCCATCTCGCATCGAAGTTTCGAGTCCGGGACGCTTTCCCGGGTTGGTGGACCCCACACGGCCCGAATCTATTGCCCGTTTTGCACGCAATCCCCTCATTGCTCGCGTGACGGCGGAGCTTCGGATTGGCCAAGAACTCGGCGAGGGTATTCGCCGTATGTTCGCTGGCATGCGGCGAGTGGGTTTTGCGGACCCGATTTACCAGCAGACGAGCGGAAGTGTTCTGCTTACGTTGAAGGCGGTTCAGCGGCTTGATCCGAAGACCGCGGACTCCCTCCCGCCTCACGCTGGTAGCGTCCTGGCAGTCATGCAAGCGAAAGGCAGGCCAATGTCTACGGGGGAGGTTGCGGATGCTTTGGGTATTTCAAACCCCCCTGTTCGCCGCGCGTTGAAAGCGTTGCGGGAAGAGGGGCTTATTCAATGGCGCGGTAAAGGTCCGCGGGACCCTCGGGCAGTGTGGCTGCTGGAGGGTCCGTTGCGGTAGCTCGAAAGCTACTCGAAAGGGAATGTTTCTAGGTTGAGCTGCGAAAACTCGTCTACTAGAAAGCCTTTCGAGTAGATCCTTTCGAGTAGCTCTATGCGTACGCGAGGCGCCGCGACCCGTCCACATGCGGGTACAGCACCCACGCCGCCGCGGCCGCCAGCACGCCCGCAACCCACGCGCCCACCGCGGGCCAACCGGCCAGTGGTGCGAGCATGAGCAGCAGCCACCACAGCATCAGGGGGAACACCATGCCTATCGACGGCACCCTGGCCACGTTCTTCTCCTCCGCAAACGCGCGGAGCTGTTTGCGGTAGGGGTGCAGCAGCGTGCCGGCGACGGCGGCAACGACGCACAGGATCGCCACGACCGCTTTGATTTTCAGCGGCGCCTGTGAGGCCATCACACCGATGGACCCGCCCACGCCGAGCGAGCCCAGTGTCCGGACGACGGTCGGGGTGGGGATCGGCGTGACGCGGTTGCGGACCTCTGCTGCGCTGATCGGGATCATGCTGGGCAGCTTAACCGGTCAGCTTCGCGGCGCGACTCTTTGCTTGTGCGGGACAATATATACGCAAGTATGTTCGACCAGGAACGTTGCCTGTGTCGGCCCCGGGGTGCATACTGTCTGGCGTGAGTGGAACACCTATTCGAGCTGCGTCGGCAGCGGCAGCGAACCTGGCGGTTGTGGATGAACCGCCAGCTCAGCAGTCGCGGGCCGACCAGATCGCCGAGCTGCGCGCCCGTATGACCGCTATCGGCGGGGAGGTTCCGCAACAGGTCGTCGAGGACGCGGAGACCCTCGCGGTGGCGGGCGGGCTTTCGCTCGTGCTGCCGAACGGGGGCCTGCCGCGCCGGGCGGTCACGCACGTCAGTGACACCCCGGCGCTGATCGTGGAGCTGATCAGCCAGGTGGCCCAGGCCGGCGGGCGCGCAGGTGTGGTGGGCTGGCCGGAACTGTCCTACGCCGGCATCGGTACAGGCGACGACGCAGACGCGATGGAGCGTGTGGTGGCGGTGCCGGACGCGGGCCTCGACGACTTGAGCGTCGCGGGCGTGCTCGCCGAGGGGCTCGACCTGGTGGTGCTGCGCACCCGCAGCCCGTTCCAGCTCACCCCGGTGCGCGCACGCCCCCTGCTCGCCCGGATCCGCAAAGGCCAGGCCGCGCTGGTGTGCGTGAACGTGGAGGTGCCCTCGCCGGCGCTGACCGTCACGGGCCAGCTCGCGCAGTTCCACGGCATCGGCAGGGGTACAGGCCGCATCACCGGCATCGACTTCGACGTCCGCGCGCAGGCCAAGGGCTACCGTCCGGCGAGTGCGCGGGTGACGCTGGGCACCGGAGGCGTCGAGAAGCGAAGGCTCCGGGCCGTCACATGAGGGCCGCGGCGCTGTGGTTCCCGGACTGGCCGGTGCAGGCCGCGCGGCTGGAATCGGGCGATGAGCTGGCAGAACCGATCGCGATCGCAGCGCAGCACCGGATAAAGGTGTGCTCGCACGCCGCACGCCAGCTGGGTATCCGCCGCGGGATGCGGGTGCGCAACGCCCAGGCGGTCGCGCCCGAGCTGACGGTGATAGAGGACAACCCGGACCGTGACGGGCGCATGTTCGCCTCGCTGGCCGCCAGCTTCGACGAGGTCGCCGCCAGTGTGGAGGTCTTACGCCCCGGGCTCGTGGTGGTGGATGTGGACGCCGCGGGCCGCTTTCACGGGTCCGAGGACAAAGCGCTCGAGATGCTTATCGACGCTGCCTCGCGCCGCGGCATCGACACCCAGGCAGGCGCCGCCGACGAGATCGCCACCGCGCTCATCGCCGCGCGCGTCTCCCAGGTGGTCCCACCCGGTGGCTCGGCCGAATTCCTGGCCGCGCAGCCGCTGGGCGTGCTGATGGCGGAAGAGTCGCTCGCCGCGGACATGGACACCGTCAAAGCGCTCGGCCAGCTGGGCATTACCACCCTCGGGGAGCTGGCGAAACTGCCGCCGAACGCGGTGACCACCCGCTTCGGTACCAAAGGCATGCGCATCCACCGCATTGCCTCCGCCGCGCCGGACCGCCGCGTCGCCCCGGAGCTGCCGGTGGAAGACCTCGCCGTGGCCATCACGCCCGAGGACCCGATCGAGCGCGTCGACGCCGCCGCGTTCGCCGCCCGCGCCCTGGCCGCCAGCCTGCACGAACGGCTCAAAGACACCGGGCGAAACTGCCTGCGCCTGAAAGTTGTCGCCGAGCTCCACGACGGCACCCGCGTCGAACGCGTCTGGCGCACCCGCGAACCACTCACCGAAGCCGCCACCGCGGACCGCGTGCGCTGGCAACTCGACGGCTGGCTGACCAACGGCGGCTCCGGCGCAATCACCAGCCTCATCCTCGAGCCGCTCGAATTCGCCCCGCCGGAACCAGTGGGGGAGCTGTGGTCCGACGGCGCGTCCACCGACACCGCGCGCCGGGTGGTCGAGCGCGTCCAGTCCCAACTCGGCATCGACGCCGTACTCCAACCGCGCCTTGTCGGCGGGCGCGGGGTGGCCGAGCGCGTGGCGATGGTGCCGTTCGGGGAGGAACCGGAGGACGTCGATAGGCAATCGTGGCCCGGGGCGATCCCAAAACCCCTGCCCGCGCGCCTCGGTGGCGGCATCGACCACCCGGCCTCGCGCATCATGCTTATCGACGCCTCCGGTGCCCCCGTCATCGTCACCGCCGAAGTCCTGCTGAATGCCGAACCGTACGGGCTCGCCTGGGGCGAGAAGCGCTACCTGGTCACCGGGTGGGCGGGCCCGTGGCCCGTGGACGCGGACTGGTGGACGCAAACCGAACTGCCCGCAGGCCGCGTCGCACGCATGCAGGTTGTGGGGCGCGAAGGCGGAGAAGAAGGTGCCGTGACCGGCTGGCTTCTGGTGTGGAGTCGGCGCAGCTGGCGCGTCGAGGCTGTGTATTAGCTACTTCTGGACGATGTCCACAACAACGCGCTTCGGGTTCTCCAGCACCTGCACCGAGTACGGCAGCTCAGAGCGCAGGCCCACCACGATCTGGCTGCGGCCCTCGTACGTGCCGGCGCTGATCACGTCGATGACGTTGCCGGTGTCGCCCGCCATGGTGACCGGGACGTTGTTGTCTTTGCCCAGCTCAAAGGGGTAGACGGTGCCGTCGACGTTGATGTTGAGGAAGAAGTTGCCCGCCACCTGCAGTGGCTGGCCGACCGTCTCCTGCATCGGGGTGGAGGTGTAGTCCACGAACCAGCCCGGGTTGCCGTCGCCCTCCAGGTCCACCACCACGCGGTCGAAGCCCTCGTGCGCGCCGACACGCACGCCGACCACGGCCAGGCGCGACGGCACCGAGGGGCGCTGCGTCTTCGGCGCCGGGTCGGCCGTGCCCAGCGGCTGCGCCTGCGTAGTGGGGGAGGAAATGCTGCCCATCAGGGTATTTCCGGCACCGTCGCTGACGGCCCCGCAGGCGCCGCACGCGGCAGCGACCGCCACGCACGCGCCCGCGAACGCCGCGCGGGAAAGACCGGAAATTTTAAACACCCAGTCACCGTAGCCAGCGGACAGGTGAGATCAAAAAGGAAAAGAGCGAAATCGCAAAAGGTTATACAACCGTTATAACTTGGTGTGGTGTCTAAGAGGTGGTCTCGGAGGCAATTTTGCTCTCTTGGCTATGGTGGGGACATGCAACAACTGCCCTGCTCTGACGTAGAGGTTGAACCGCTGCCGGGGACCGCCAAGCCCGGCTCGGTGTACGTGCTTTTCGAGTGGCCGGAAGCCTGGCCCCGCGACGTCATGGGCGACGCCGCCCTCGGCGAAGAACTCACCGCCAAGCTCAAGCCGCTGCTCGAGGCACATAACGCGACGCTGCTGCTGATCCGCCACCCAACGCGCGAGGGGCGCAATATCAGCGACCACCACCTGTACCTCGTCTTCGCCGACGAGGCAGTCACCGAGGTCAAGCACATCGATGGCCCCGACGAGCTGCTGGATCTGGACCTCTCCGGCCCGGGCCGCAACGGCGCGGAGCGCCGCGAGCGCCCGCTGCTGCTCATTTGCACCCACGCCAAGCGCGACCGCTGCTGCGCGGTAAAGGGCCGCCCCATGGTCAACGAGCTGCACGCGCGCCACCCGTTCGGCCCCGGCAACGACGTGGTGTGGGAGACCTCCCACATCAAGGGCCACCGCTTCGCGCCGACAATGCTGCTCATGCCGTGGGCCTACAGCTTCGGCCGCATGAACGTCGAGGCCACCGACGCCATGCTTACCGACGCATCCGAAGGCCTCTACTTCGTCCCAGGCAACCGCGGCCGCGGCACCCTCGGCCCCGTCGAGCAGGTCGCCGAGCTCGCCGTCGCCGCCGAGGTGCCCGGCGCACGCTACGGCCAGTTCGATGTCGCTGCGTCTGATGACGGCTCCGCTCTGGTCACCGACACCGCGTCCGGCCAGGTGCACGAGGTGCAGCTGGAGCAGCGTCCGGTGTCTGGTGTGGTCGACTCATGCGGGAAGGCGCCGAAGGAGAGTACGGCCTGGGTCGCAGCGTCGGTGACCCTGCGGGGTTAGCTTCCTGCTTCCCGCGCCGCCACAGATCAGGTTTCGGGGGTGTCCTGGGCTGGTGCTGCGGATCGTCTAGCAGCGTCGACACCCTGCTAGACGGTCAGGCCGATACCGACAATGATGTTCAATATCACCTGGGGAAACTTGTCCGCGTTTGTCGGACCGTCTAGCAGTGTTTTCCCGGCTGCTAGACGATCTGTGTGAGGGGCGCTACATGTACTCGCCCAGGACCTCCGACACGGAGCCGATGACGCGGCCCGTGGCGGCGCGCACCTCGGCGGGCGAGTGGTGGAAGCTGTGGGAGGTATCCGCGATGGCGTGCATGGGCAGGTCGTTCCAGGAATCGCCGAACGTGTAGAGCTGGAGGGATTCGCGGGGGAGGCGGAGCTCGTCGAGAAGCTGCAGGATGCCTGAGCCCTTGGAACGGCCCGGGGCCATGAGATCGATGTAGTCCTGGTTCTGCGCGACTGCGACCTCGCCGAGCGCGGACGCCCAGTCGACGACCTCCGCGCGCAGGTCTTCGTCGCTGGGCACCCAGATGGGCACGACGGCGAACCGGTGGGCGGGGATGTCCGCGGGAGTCATCTGCTGGAAATTCGCGGTGAAGGTGTGGGTGACGCCGGTGTTGTTGGCGAACACCCCGTCGACATGGCCCAGGGTGGTGCCGAAGATGGCCAGGCCGTCGCGGGAACCGTATGCGTCAAGAGCTGCCTGCAGCACGGAACCCGCGACCTCGTGGCCGAAGATGAGCTCCCGGTTCTCCCCGTCCGTTGCGGAACCACCGTTGGACAGCACCTGGTAGTCAAAGCGTAATCCGCTGCCGCGCATCCCGTAAGCGAGGGCGGTGCGGGAGCGGCCGGTGGCAGAAATGGCGAGATGCCCGGCTCTACGCCAGGCATCTATCGCGGCGATGTCCTCCTCGCGGAAACCGTGGGGAGGGTGGTGGAGAGTGCCATCGAAGTCGAACGCCGCTACCTTCATGGCACCCAAACTTACCGGCGCATGACCTTCTTGGACAGCCAGTTGCCAAGGAACTGCGCCAGCTGCACGATGACCACGATGACCAGCACCGCAGCCCAGGTGACCTGGGGCTCGAACGCGCGGTAGCCGTACACGATGGCGAAGTCGCCCACGCCGCCGCCGCCGATGTAGCCGGCCATGGCGGACATGTCGATCACCGCGATGAAGATGAAGGTGTAGCCCAAAATCAGCGGGCCGAGCGCCTCCGGCAGGATCACCGATGTGATGATCTTCCACGGGCTCGCACCCATGGACCGGGCGGCCTCGATCACGCCCGGGTCAATGGCCACCAGGTTCTGCTCCACAATGCGGGCGACGGTGAACGTGGCGGAAAAACACATCACGAACGTCGCCGCGGCGCGGCCGATGGTGGTGCCCACCACCTGTAGGGTCAGCGGGTAGAGCATCGCGATCATGATGATGAACGGGATGGGGCGGAAGAAGTTCACCGCCACGTTGATGATGGTGTAGACCACCTTGTTCTGGAGGATGCCGCCCGGGCGGGTGGTGTACAGAAACAGGCCCAGAAGCAGGCCGAAGAAACCGCCGACGACCATGGTGATGGCCACCATCCACAGGGTGTCGCCGATGGCTTCGACGAAGGTGGGGCCGAGGGTGTCCCAGTTCGGCTCGGCGAGGATGTACTCGGTTGCGCCAGTGCTCAACGGGTTCATCGGGTGATCTCCTCAATCTCGGTGCTTTGCTGCAGGGTGGCCAAAAACTCGTTGATGGTGGCGTCGTCGCCGTTGAGGCGCACGGTCATCTTGCCGAAGGAACGCTCCTGCAAGGTGGTGATGCCGGCGTGCACCGGCTCCACCGACACGCCGCGCTCGCGGGCGGCTTCCGCCGCGCCGAAGAACCCGGAGTCCTCCGTCAGGTCCACGGTGAACAGGCGGCCCGGCTTGGCCAGCAGCTCGCGCGCCTCCACCTCGTCGGGGCGGTTGCGCAGGCTGGTGGCGGCGAAACGCTGGGCCACAGATGTCTGCGGGTTGGCGAACACGTCGTAGACGCTGCCGTACTCCACCACCTGGCCGTCCTCCATGACGGCGACCTTGTCGGCGATGGCGCGGATGACGTCCATCTCGTGGGTGATCACCACGATGGTGATGCCGAGTTCCTCGTTGACGCGGCGCAGCACGCCGAGCACCTCTTGGGTGGTTTCGGGGTCCAGGGCGGACGTGGCTTCGTCGGCAAGCAAAAGCGACGGGTTGGTCGCCAGTGCTCGGGCGATGCCGACGCGCTGCTTCTGGCCGCCGGAGAGCTGCTCCGGGTAGTTCTCGCCGCGCTCGGACAGGCCGACGAAGTCGAGTAGCTCGGCGACGCGGCGCTTGCGTTCCTTTTTGTCCACACCGGCCAGCTTCAGCGGGTACTCGATGTTGCCGGCGGCGGTGCGGGAGGAAAAGAGGTTGAACTGCTGGAAGATCATGCCGACGTTGCGGCGGATCTCGCGCAGTTTGCGTTCGGACATGCCGACGACGTCGGTGCCGTCGAGAAGCAATTGCCCCGAGGTGGGCATGTCCAGGCCGTTGATGAGGCGGACAAGCGTGGACTTGCCGGCACCCGAATAGCCGATCACGCCGAGGATTTCGCCCGGCTCGACGGTCAGGGTGACGTCGTCGACGGCTTTGACCTCGCGGTCTTTGGTTTTGAAGACCTTGGATACGTTCCGGAACTCAATCCGGGTGCCGGTGTGCGTCATCTACTTGTACTCCTCCACAAGGCGGTCGAGGATCTCGTTGAGGTCCTCCTTGGAGCGCTGGACCTGCACGGCGGTGCCGTTGGAGTCCTCGTTGAGCGCTTCGGTGACTTCCTCGGACTGCCAGACGTCCACGAGCTTCTCGTAGGTCTCGTTGTCCAGGTCGTCGCCGGAGACGGTGAAGACGTTGATGTACGGCTCCGCCAGCTCCGAGTTCGGGTCGTCCGCGGCCACAGTGGAGGCCGGGTCGATGCCGGCGCGCTGCAGCCAGTTGTTGTTGATGACCGCCGGGCGGCCCTCGTTGTAGGCGTTCGGCGTCTGGGAAGCGTCCACGGCGACAACCTTGACCTTGGAGGCGTCCTTGTCGATGTCGGCCGGGGTCGGCGTCAGCTTCGGCGCGCCGTCGCGCAGGGTGACCAGGCCAGCCTGGACCAGCACGTTGATCGCGCGGCCCTGGTTGGACGGGTCGTTCGGGATGGCGATCTCAGCGTCCTCGATGCCGTCGAGGGAGTCGTGGTCCTTCCAGTACAGGCCCAGGACGTTGATCTCGCCGGAGCCAATGATGCGCAGGTCCTTGCCGGAGGTGGCGTTGTACTGGGCCTGGTAGTTGATGGTCTGGAACTTCGAGATCTCAATCTGCCCCTCGGTCTGCGCCGGGTTGACCTGCGGGTACTCGGTGAACCGGACGATGTCCAGGTCGATGCCGGCCTTCTGCGCCTCGTCGGCGAACACGCTCCAGGCCTTCAGGTCGGCGTCGGTGGTGCCGATCTTCACCGTGACCTTGTCGCCATCGCCATTGCTTGCCGACGAATCCGTCTCCGACGAGCAGGCCACCAGCCCGGTGGCCGCGATGAGCGATGCCGCCGCAGCGGCGATAACGCGCTTGGTACGCATAAAACGTGCTCCTTTTGCTTAGTTGAGGGTTTGTGGAGACTTACTTGTTCTGGAGGCGGTCCAGAATCTCGTTGAGCTCAGCCTGCTCGCGGTAGACCGGCACGGAGGTGCCCTTGGAGTCCTTCGCCGCAGCCTCGGCGACCTCCGGGGTCTGCCACAGCTCGACCAGCTTGTTCAGGGTCTCGTCGTCGATGTTGTCGGCCTGGGCGGCGAAGACGTTGATGTACGGCTCAGCCTCCTTGGACTCCGGGTCGTCCTGGAAGACGGCCAGGCCCGGCTCGATGCCGGCGCGGTCCAGCCAGGTGTTGTTAATGATGGCCGGCTTGCCCTCGTTGTAGGCGGACGGGGTCTGGGACGCGTCCACCGGGGTGACGGTGACCTTGGAGGCGGCCTTGTCGATGTCGGCCGGGGTCGGGGCGAGCTCGTCTGCGACAGTGTCGCTCAGGGTGAGCAGGCCGGCCTGGACCAACACGTTGATGGCGCGGCCCTGGTTGGACGGGTCGTTCGGGATGGCCACTGACTGGCCGTCGATGCCGTCGATGGAGTCGTGGTCCTTCCAGAACAGCGCCAGCGGCACGATCTCGGTGGAGCCGACGATGCGCAGGTCGTTGTCGGAGGCCTTGTTGTACTCGGCGAGGTACTTGATGTGCTGGAACTTGTTCACGTCCAGCTCGCCCTGCGCGAGCGCCTCGTTGACCGGGGAGTAGTCGGAGAAGGAGACGATGTCCAGGGTGATGCCGTTGTCCTTGGCCAGGTCCTTGAACACGCGCCACGCTTCCTGGTCGGCCTCGGTGGTGCCGATCTTGACGGTGACGTTGTCGCCGTCCTTGGCGGCGGTGTCAGCGGTGTCGTCGGACTCGTTGGAGCAGGCGACCAAGCCCGTGGTGGCGAGGGCAGCCGCGGCAACGGTTGCGAGGGTGCGCTTGATACGCATTGGGGTCTCCTTGGGTAGGGAATCTATGACGGGTCAGAATCTAGCACCCTATGTACCGCTTAGTCTATTTTTTAGAACGAAGCAGTTTGCGTTTCTATGCCTGGGTCAATAAAAGCGCAGCTTGTCCGATGTTGTGCAACGCCGTTCGAAGGTGGTCTGACTCTGCGCTCGCATCCAACTTCATCCTGCAGTCCAGGTCGCGGCATACCCAAAGAAGGTGCCATGCAAGATCGTCCCAATCTGGTGCGCCGGTGACGAAAGTACATCCATTTTTGGTTACCTCTAGGTCGGTGCGATAGGGAGGGGGGATCCGTTCGGCCACCAGCTCGGGTGAGCTTTCCAGCTCCACACGGATGACGCAGGGATAGCGTTTTGCGATATCGCTGCTGAAGTCCGGGGGTGGTGGAACCTTCGGGGTGAAACCCCAGCATGTTGTCTGTGCGTTGCTTATTCGGTCGAGGCGAAAAGTGCGCCAGTCGTCTCTGCTTTTGTCAAATGCTTGGAGGTACCAGAGCTCGCCTTGGGTCATGAGCCGGGCTGGTTCAACTTCCCTCGTGGATGATGTGCCGTTGGGCTTGCTGTAGGTGAAACGTACGAGCGTGTGGTCCCGCTGTGAAGTGGCGAGTTGGGTGAGTAGTTGTAGTTCGACGGTCGGGCGCTCATGGGGGAGTGCCGTAGTTGCGTTATCAACCGCTGATGCTAGGGCTCGCAGGTGGGGCGGCAAGATGTGATCAATCTTGGCCAAGGCGCGAAGCGCAGCTGTTCCAGCGTTGTCGGTGCCGTTCAGGGCCATCATGCGCAGACTCGCGACGAGCGCGACGGCCTCGGTGTCGTCGAGGAGTAGGGGCGGTAAATGGCGACCAGTGCCCAATTGGTAGCCGCCCTCGATCCCGCTGCTGGAATTGACCGGGTAGCCCATATCGCGCAACCGCGCGATATCGCGGCGCACTGTGCGCTCTGTGACGCCGAGCTCAGAGGCGAGGGCGCTTGCTTGCCACGTGGTTCGCGCTTGCAATAGTCCCAAAAGCTGGAGCACGCGCTGCGTCGTATTTGCCATGCGGTCATTCTTCTCCATGCTGCGGACAAAAACTGTCCTCAACGGGGCTTAGGGTTCCGGTTGGAAAGTGATCGACAGGAAGGAATACCGATGTATTTTCCGCGCAAAGACAATGAGTTAGACACGCTTTGTAACTATCTTGACGTGCAGTTAGATGCGCTGCGGGCTAGCGCGTTTGGGCTTGACGACGATGCTGCGAGGCGCACTCCACTCCGCAGTGTGCTGAGCATTAGCGGACTGCTCAAACACGTCACGTTTGTCATGGTGGGGTCGCTTTCCGGTGCCGGTGTTGCCGGGTATGAACACTCACAGGCCGACTTTGCAGCCAGCTTTACGCCGACTGCCGAAGAGACGCTGGACCGCATCTTGGAACGCTTCGATAGCGTGCGAGCTGACTATATGGAGATGTGTCGCGGTGGTGACCTTGAGGCGGAACTGCCGGTGGGGCCGTTCCCGTGGTACGGCATGGATGGGCCGCAGGTAGCTAAGTTGCGCTACATCTACGTGCATGCGGTGGAGGAGTTCGCCCGCCATGCCGGGCATGCGGACATCATTCGGGAGCAGATTGACGGTGCACAGGCTGCAGAGTTGCTTGCGGCGATCGAGGGGTGGGAACCGAACGAATACATCACCCCTTGGAGTAAGTAGCACACAGTTTCGAACAGTGGTAGCGTCCCCTCCATGAGGTTCAACGGGGGAGCGCCGCTGTCGTGGTCGCGGCTCGAACGCATCCTCTCCGGCCGCCCGGGTCCGGAGCCGGTGCCGGTCGGCCGCACCGGCACGCCCGCAGGCGCCGAGTACGGCAAAGCGGAGCCGGCGCCCCCGCCGCAAAAACAGTGCCTATCGACGACACCGTTCGCCGAACTGCACACCGTCAGCTCGTATAGCTTCCTCGGCGGGGCGAGCGAACCGGAGGACTTAGTGTCCCGGGCCGTTGATCTGGGGCTGAGCGCGGTGGGGCTGCTGGACCGGGACGGGTTCTACGGCGCGGTGAAGTTTGCGGAGGCGGCCGCCGCGGCCGGGCTGGACACCGTCTTCGGCGCGGAGCTGACGCTCGGCGACACCGTCCTGCCTGTGATCGCCCGTGGGCCGGAGGGCTACAAGCGCCTCTCCCACCTGATGGCGGACGCGCACATGACCACCCGAGAGAAGGACAAGGTGGCGTACCCGCCGCTGGAGCTCATCGGCGACCAACTGGACGGCACCTGCGTGGTGCTTGCCGGCTGGCGGTGGGCGGGCGAAATCGACCACCTGGTCGACGTCTTCGGCGCGGACAATGTGGTGCTGGAGTACGAGGTGTCCATGACGCCCGAGGACGCGGACCGGCACGCAGCACTAGACCGGGCGCGAAACGCGCACGCGGAAAAACACGCAGCGCAGCTCCCTGCCATCGTCACTGCGGCACCGGCCGCGGCCACGCGCGACCAGGCCCGGCTGGCCCAGGCGAAGCGGGCGCTGGCCAGGCGCGAGTCGCTGGCCCAGGCGCACGGGGACTTACACCCGATGGGGGCGAATTGGCTGCGCTCCGGCGACCAGCTCCAACGCATGTACCCGGGGTGCGAGGACAAGCTTGCCTACAGCGTCGAGCTGGCCAAACGCTGCGCGTTCACCCTTGACCTGGTCGCGCCGGAGCTGCCGCGCTACCCCACGCCGGACGGCCGCAGCGAGATGGAGCATCTGCGGGGACTCACGCTGGCGAGTGCGCAGTTTCGCTATGCGTCGCGGGGGCCGGAGGTGCGTCGAAAAGCAATGGCCCAAATCCGCTACGAGCTGGAGGTGATTGAGGAGCTGAATTTTCCCGGCTACTTCCTCATCGTGTACAACCTGGTGGATTTCTGCGCGAGGCAGAACATCATGTGCCAGGGGCGCGGGAGCGCGGCGAACTCGGCGGTGTGCTTCGCGCTGGGGATCACCAGCGTGGAGCCGATCGAGGCGGGGCTGCTGTTCGAGCGGTTCCTCTCGCCGGACCGCGACGGCCCGCCCGACATCGACTTGGACATCGAGTCGGGCCGGCGCGAGGAGGTGATCCAGTACGTCTACGACACCTACGGGCGCGACAACGCGGCGCAGGTGGCCAACGTGATCACATACCGGACTAAGGGCGCGGTGCGCGACGCCGCGCGTGCTTTGGGGTTCGCGCAGGGTGCGGCTGATAGTTGGGCGAAGGGGATGGCGGAGGTGCCGGAGGGCGTCGAGAAGCTTGCGGCGCAATTCAAAGGGCAGCCGCGACACCTGGGCATTCACTCCGGCGGTATGGTGATTTGCGACCGCCCGATTGCGGACGTGGTGCCCGTGGAGTGGGCGCGGATGGAAAACCGCTCGGTGGTGCAGTGGGACAAGGACGACTGTGCCTCGGCCGGCCTGGTCAAGTTCGACCTGCTCGGCCTGGGCATGCTGGAGGCGCTGCACCACATGGTGGATCTGGTGGAGGAAACCACGGGCCGCACGGTGCACTTGTGGGAGCTTCCGCTTGACGACGCCTCCGTGTACGACATGCTCTGCCGCGCCGATTCCGTCGGCGTGTTCCAGGTGGAATCGCGCGCGCAGATGGGCACTCTGCCCCGGTTGAAGCCACGCCGGTTTTTCGACCTGGTGGTGGAGGTGGCGCTGATCCGCCCGGGGCCGATCCAGGGCGGGTCGGTGCACCCGTATTTAAGAAGGCGCGACGGGTTGGAGCCGGTGGAGTACGACCACCCGGTGCTCGAGCGCGCCCTGGGCAAGACGCTGGGCATCCCGTTGTTCCAGGAGCAGCTCATGCAGATCTGCGTGGATGCGGCAGGCTTTTCCGGCCGCGAGGCCGATGCGCTGCGGCGGGCCATGGGGTCGAAGCGTTCACCGGCTCGCATGGCGGCGTTGAAGTCGCGGTTTTTCGAGGGGTGCTGGCGCACCAACGAGATTGGCTCGGAGGTCGCCGAGCGGCTGTGGCAGAAGATCGTGGCCTTCGCCGCCTACGGGTTCCCGGAGTCGCACTCGCAGTCGTTCGCCTCGCTGGTGTACTTCTCCGCTTGGTTTAAGCGCCACTACCCGGCGGAGTTCTGCGTGGGGCTTTTGCGCGCGCAGCCGATGGGGTTCTACTCCCCGCAGTCTTTGATCCAGGACGCGCGCCGCCACGGGGTGGAGGTGCTGCCGGTGTGCGTGAACAACTCCGGGTGCGAGGCGCTGTGCGTGGACTCCTCGACGATCCGGGTGGGGTTGAACCTGGTGCGGGGCCTGGGTGCGGATGCGGCATTGCGGATTGAACAGGCCGCGCCTTTCGACGGGATCGCGGACCTGGCGCGCCGGGCCGACCTGTCCGTGGAGCACGTCGAGGCGCTGGCTCGGGCGGGGGCGCTGGACTGCTTCGGGGCCACGCGCAGGCAGGCGCTGTGGCAGGCGGGTGTGGCCGCCACGGAGCGCGAGGGCATGCTGCCCGGGTTGTCGTCGGTGGTGGCGCCGTCGCTGCCGGGCATGAACCCGTTTGAGCTGATGGCCGCCGACGTTGCGGCCACCGGTGTCACGCCGGGGCTCATGCCGGTGGAGATGGTGCGCGCGGCGTTGTCGGCGCAGGGGGTGGTGCCGGCGGCGGAGTTGTTGCATGGGGTGGAGGACGGCACCCGCGTTCGCGTGGCCGGCGTGATCACGCACCGCCAGCACCCAGCCACCGCAGGCGGGGTGACCTTCTTGGGAATGGAGGACGAGACCGGGCTGATCAACGTGGTCATCTCCGTCGGGCTGTGGAACAAACAGCGGGTGTTGGCCCGTACCGCCAAGGCGCTGGTGGTGCGCGGGATCGTGCAAAACGCCTCCGGGGCGGTGTCCGTGGTGGCGGACCGGCTCGAGCCGCTGGCGATGGGGGAGCTGCTCTCCCGCGGGTCCCGGGACTTCCGGTGATGGGGTACAAGTGGAGCAGAGGGGGGAAAATGAAAATTTCGACCAATCCGGTGACAAAAACCTCGGCGGAGATCATTCTGGGCTCGCTACCTGAAGCGAGACGACAAAGGTACATGGATCTCGCCGGGCAAAAAGGGCCTTTGGTTGCTGCTCAGATTTATCTCTGGAACTCCTATGTTGCTGCAGCGATTCTCCGAACCACAGGGTTTGCAGAGGTGCAGCTGAGAACAGTCATCGACGAAAGTTTTGCGGAGTGGAATATCCAACACGGCGGAACTCGGGAGTGGATTACCGACCCAGTTGATTTGCTCGCGACAGTGGTGGCACAGCCGAAAAGGCCGCTGAGGTCATTCGCCGATTTGAAAACTGCTGGGCCGAACCCTACCCATAATGATTATGTGGCTGGATTAAGTTTTGGATCGTGGACCCAGCTGTTGCCGACGTCCCATTACCAAAACGACAGAAATCCTCGGCACGTGCTGTGGGTCGAAGCGATCCGCCCACGGTTAACTCACGCGGATGAGACGAACTTTTCTTCTCGAGCAAATAGTTTGCGGACCATCCGAAACCGAGCTTCGCATCACAGGCCGATTATTTCGGAGGAGAATGCAGTGAGACAGGCGCACCAAGACAGCGTTGAACTCTGCAAAATGATTAATCCGAAACTTGGTGAGTGGCTTCGGCGTGAACGCTGGATTTTAGAAGCGCTCAACCAGTCACCACTGAAATGAGGACAGCCCCCACAACTGAGGTGGGGGCCGTTGCCTATTCGCCGGAAAACCCGGCTCCGTGGAAGAAATCGTACAGTGCGAAACAGGAGGTCGCAACTGTTTGGCACGCGAGGCGGCCCGATGCTCTAGCGTGTCGTCGTTGCCGTAAAACTGCGCTGGGCGGATACCGAACAGTGCGTCGACGGCACCGAAGCAGCAGGAGAACTTGTCGTAGTCCACACGGGTCGCGCGTTTTCTGGTGATGGGTGTGTGACCGGGTGGCTGTGCCGGGTGTTGGCTGTGGATGCTTACCCCAGGATGCTTACTTCTAAACGCTTACTTCTCGAGAGAGCCAGGGCGATGCCAGCCGCCGTACTCGATGGGTAAGCATCCTGGAGTAAGCATCTACGCCGAGTAAGCATCCTGGGGTAAGCATCTACGCCGGAACAGCCCAACCACCCCGAGCTGGTAGCGTGAGCGCCATGTCCGACGCGCCGCTGCAGCCTTTGCCCACCTCGGTGGAGACGATGCACAAGGTCTCCCCGAAACTGATGTGGCCGAAGCTGGTCAGCAACGCCATCTGGATGTTTTTCATCTGCGGCGGGCTCTACCTCTGCTACCGCGAGTGGGGCTGGGGTTTTCTCATCCCGCTGGGGCTGTTCGGCGTCTTTTTCATCTGGCGGTTCTTCCTCATCCCGTTCCAGGTGCGCAACATGGGCTGGCTGGAAACGGACAATGAGCTGGTGTTGAGCAAGGGCAAGATGTTCCACACCATCACGGTGATCCCGTACGGGCGTATCCAGTTCGTGGATGTGGAGTCCGGCCCGATTTCCCGCTCCCTCGGCCTGAAGGAGCTGAAGGTGCACACGGCGTCGAGCTCGTCGGATTCGGATCTTCCGGGCCTGCTCGCGGAGGACGCCGACGCGCTGCGCGACCGTCTGGCCGTCAAAGCCCGCGAGCGGATGAGCGGCCTGTGAGCACTGAGCACACCACCCCCGGCATGGAGGGCTACCGCCGCATCCACCGCCTCACCCCGCTGCTTCGCGTGTGGGCGTTCGTGCTGGCCCTGGCCACGATCGCACTGTTCAACTTCACCATGCCGATCTACCACTGGGCGCAGCGTGAAAACGTCGGCGCGCGCGAGATCGCGTGGGCGGCGGCGGGTGCCGTCGCCGCACTCGCAGTGATTTTCGCGGTTTCCCAGATCTGGTGGCGCCGCAGCGGCTTCAAAATCGGCGACGAGGAGGTGGAGGTGCGCCGCGGGGTGCTCACCAACCAGGTCCGCTCCGCGCGTTACGACCGCATCCAGGCCGTCGACGTCATCGAGTCCTTCGCGCCGCGCATCTTCGGTCTCGCGTCGGTACGCATCGAGGCCGCCGGCAACGCGCAGTCCGCCATCGACATCACCTACCTGCCGCGCGATGAAGCGGAGGAGGTGCGCGCGCAATTGCTGCGCCGCATCGGGGGGCCGCAGAAGCAGTTGCCTATCGACGCCTCCGGCCCGAACCTCGTCCCCCCAATCCCGATCCGCAGGTCGCTCATCGGCACCGCATTCCAGATGTCCACGCTGTTCACCATTGCGTGGGCGTTCGTGCCGATCTGGACGGACCTGACCGCCGCCGCGATCATCCCGGTGCTGGTGGGTTTCCTGCCACGGATCTGGCGCACCATCGACCAGTCCTGGCGGTTCACCTGCATCAAGGAGGGGGATATGTTCCACCTCACGTACGGGCTGGCCAACCGGCGTCGTCAAGCGGTGCCTCGCTCGCGCATCCACGCGGTGCAGCTGCGCCAGCCGATGTTCTGGCGGCTGTTTGGCTGGTGGACCGTCTCTGTCGTGGTGGCGGGCTACGGCTCGGAGCGCAACAAGCAGACCGGCACCTCGAAGCTGCTGCCGGTGGGCACGTGGGAGCAGGCGAAGGCGATGGTGGACGCCATCGGGCCGATGACTGGCAACGACCTGACGGACCTCGCCAACGCCGACTACCGCTCGCCGCGCAACGCCTGGTGGGTCTCGCCGATCGACTGGAAGCGCCAGACCGTCACCATCCGCGACGGCGCAGTCGCCGCGACGGCCGGCCGGCTGGGCCGCTGGTACCAGATGGTGGAAACCCCCCACATCCAGGAACTGGCGTTCGAGCAGGGCCCGCTGCAGCGCGTCCTCGGCCTGGCCAACGTGGACCTGGACATGGTGCCCGGCCCGTTCAGTGTCTCCCTGCGCGATGTGGGGGAGGCGCAGGCGCGTGAAATCGTCGATAAGCTGCGGGCCCGCAAGCTCCCGCCGATGCAGGTCACGGACCCCTTGTCAGATGCCGCCGACGAACCCGAGCTGGCGCCACGCCTCGTAGACGGCGACTGAGCTTACGACAAGTTCAGGATGTCACGGTGTTTCTACGCTATTTATTTGTGCGATGTTTGGCTATATGGCTTGATGCTCAAGATTCTCGCTCGCTTTATAAGAAAGGACCCCTGGTGGCGCATCGTGGAGAGGCTTTGCAGGGGGACCGTTGATGCAAAATATATATCAACAGCCAAGTAGCTAGGTAAAACTGATCACTTTTACCCCCGTTTGTAGATGGGATAAGCAGCATTCACTTACTACTGTTCAGCCGGAAGCGATCAACATACACTGGGCACATGGTCGCAAGAATCGTGAGAAACGAAGAAGGATTCTTGGTCGCTGTCGGCTCATCTGAGGTCACGGACGAAGATGTCCGGCTGTTGGTTGCGGATCGTCTGGAATCGGTACTCGAGGATCTAGACCCCGCCGAGGAACCCGAGCTGGCGCCACGCCTCGTAGACGGCGACTGACGCGGAGTTGGTCAGGTTCATGCTGCGCCGCGCCGGCAGCATCGGGATGCGCACGTGGCGCGTGATCCGCGGGTGGGCGAGGTGCTCAACGGGAATGCCGTTGGCCTCGTTGCCGAACAGCAGCGCGTCGCCGTCGCGGTAGGACACCTCGTGGTAGTGGTGCTCGGTGTGCGCGGTGAACGCGAAGATGCGCGAGTCGGGGATGGTATCGAAGCAGGCGTCGATGTCCTGGTGGATGATCACGTCCGCCAGGTCGTGGTAGTCCAGGCCGGCGCGTTTGAGGTGCTTGTCGTCGAAGTTGAAGCCGAGCGGCTCGACGAAGTGCAGCTGTACCCCGGTGTTGGCGGCGAGGCGGATGGCGGCGCCGGCGTTGCCGCCGATGGCCGGGTTGTCGTAGATCAGGTGGAGCACGCCTGACAGTCTAGGATTGGGGCCGTGACTGCGATCAAACTGGACGGAAAACTCTACCGCGAGGAGATTTTCGCGGATTTGAAGGAGCGCGTGGCTCGTCTCAAGGCTGAGCACGGCGTCACCCCGGGCCTGGCCACGGTGCTGGTGGGGGAGGACCCGGCGAGCCAGAACTACGTGCGCATGAAGCACAAGGACTGCGAGGAGCTGGGGATCGCGTCGATCATGAAGGAGCTGCCGGGCGACTGCACCCAGGAGGAGCTGGAGAAGCTTATCGACGAGCTGAACCACGACCCGGCCGTCACCGGCTACATTGTCCAGCTGCCGCTGCCGAAGCACCTGGACGAAAACCGCATCCTGGAGCTGATCGATCCGGCGAAGGACGCCGACGGCCTGCACCCGGTGAACCTGGGCAAGCTCGTGCTCAACGAGCCCGCGCCGCTGCCGTGCACCCCGAACGGCTCCATCAAGCTGCTGGAGCGCTTCGGCGTGGATCTGAACGGCGCGATCGTGTGCGTGATCGGCCGCGGCGTGACCGTGGGCCGCCCGATTTCGCTGATGCTCACCGCCCGCGACGTCAACGCCACCACCGTGCTGTGCCACACCGGCACCAAGGATCTCGCCGCGGAGACCCGCCGCGCGGACGTGATCATCGCCGCCGCCGGCAAGCCGCACATGATCACCGCGGACATGATCAAGGAAGGCGCCGCGCTTCTCGACGTCGGCGTTTCCCGCGTCGGCGGCAAAACCGTCGGCGACCTGCACCCGGACGTGTGGGAGAAAGCCGGCTGGGTCTCCCCGAACCCGGGCGGCGTGGGCCCGATGACGCGCACGTTCTTGGTGCGCAACATCGTGGAAAACGCAGAACGCCAGGCCGACATCGGCCAGGACGCGAGCTAAGGCGCCGGTTTGGGCAGCAGCAGGATCCAGCTGCCGGGGACGGAGCTTCCCGACGGGCTCACGCTGGACAACCCCCACGACCGCGGCACGGCCGCCTCGCCGCTGCCGGTGGCGGTGCAGCGCGCGATGAGCGCGCTGTTTGTGGTGGGGTTTGTGCTCTCCGGCGTCTACGCCGCCACGGAGCACTGGCGCCGCGCCACGTTCACGCTCGGCGCGGCCATGCTGTGGCTGACCGTGATGCGCCTGACCTGCGATTCGAAGGTGATCGGCTTGGTGGCGGTGCGCTCGAGGCGCTTCGACGCGCTGTTTACCACCGCCCTTGGCGCGGCCATGCTGTGGTTGTCCTGGTCGGTGGACTCGCTGGGGTCTTAGTGAACGTTGAATTTTCATATCCAACGCAACGCTGGAACGGAGACACGCTGGATATACTGTAGAATTGGTTCTTCCAGTGGGTGGTTGGGCTCTGCGTCAAGAAGAGTTTCTCTAATTTCTCGGGTTAAAGTTATGACACGGTCTGGGAAATCTGGATCATTTAGGAGGCGAGGACCCGAAACTGTCTTTAGCTGTTTGACAGTGCACTTTTCAATTGTCTTGGCCTTGTTTAGCGGCAATGCGAGGTCTGTATCTACGTTCAAACCAGGTCCGTAAACCTTATCGGCGTAGTATCCGACTGTGACTAGGTCGTAGGCTGGGGACAGCTTGGGTGTAACGCGGTCAGGGTATATCAGCGACCAGTTCTTCCAATGCGCATCCGCGTTTCCGACTAGACAGTTAAACACAAAGCGACGGATCGCCTCGACATAGTCTCCCATGTCGGTGTAACTACGAACAATGTTGAAAAGAGTTTGCTGGTTTCCGGTGTATTTTGCTGCGTCGCTCAGTTCTTGACCCCTTACCTGCAAGAAATCTTCGATGTGCACTCGCGCGTTGGGGGCCCGGTCGAAACGATCGATCATGTAACCCCATGCTTCTCCTGCGAAGTTATGTTCCGCTACGTTCTCGATATTTTCGCGATGGACGAGGGAAGTTTGCGGAACGTTGATGCCAGCTTCCGAAGCGAGTCGCATGGTGAGATTCTCGTTGACCGGCAAGTTGGGGAATCTTGAGTCAGGGAGTTTGAGGATGCTGGGCTTGCCGCTTGCGTCTTTCGCTCCGGCGACGAACCTCTCGCCTAAGTTGGCTCCTGAGAACTTAAGATTTAAGCCAGCTAGAGAGAAGCGGAGTGGATTTACCTCTGAATCTGACGCGGATGAAATTTGTTCTGGAGGAGTGGATCTGTGAGTAGGGGAGTATGGGGAGGTTTCTTGCGCAGGCAAAATCTCGACTGCACCGGGGAGATCGTGCCCCAGAGCCAGTAATAGTTCTAACTTACTTAAGTTTGACCGGTGAAACGCATGTTCAACAAGCTTCTTCAGTTGCCCTTCTGGCAGCAGGTGGTCGAACCATGTAGGAGCGGCGACTGACCCGACGAAAGAATTATGTAGATGAGCGTTGAAGTGTGTCCCGAGGGTAGGGCGACGGAGGTCGGTGATATAACTTTCGCGGAACCGAAAAGTAAGATCGTTTCCAACTTGTTTTAAATCTCCGACGGCCTCTCCGTGTAAGAAAACAGTCGCTTGTAGGTCGCTCATTCATCGGCCTCTGGGAGCTCGAGCAATTCAGGTTCAATAGCACCTTTGCCATTAGGGGTGACAAGAGTTAATTTAGCCAATTTTCCATCAAAGTATTTCTGCATCAGGTCGGAGCGCTGTCTTAGTAACTCCGCTACGTCGCCTACTCCTACTGTCGCAGGGTCAAAAAAATGAGATTCCAGATACGAGTGCGACGGAGCCTCGATTTGCCAGTCACGTAGGTCTACCCCGTCTAGAGAAGGGTCTAAGAGAAATCTCGCGAAACTGGAGGAAAATGAAGAAGGTAGCTTCGTACGTGGGAGTACCTGTGTGAGATGTGATCCTTCCATCGAAGCAAGTTGGTCGACGGTTACTGGTTCGCCGGTTGTAGATGAAAGAGGGTCGTGCATCCAATACAGGCAAGAGAGGATTTTCGAGGCAGCGGTACCTTTCCGCATTGGTGCCACAGATAACGCTCGTAGTTCGAATGGGCTATCCAAAAGGGACTGTAGGGTGCTGCTTAAGGAATGTTCTTCTATTGATCCAAGTAACTTGCGCGCTTCTGCGGTGGTTGCAGATTGTGGGCGGGAGGCTGCCCGCCAGAACCACACGCGCAGTCGGTCGACTGCCCGGGGATTGTTAGAAAGCTCAGTCGCGAAGTACCGGGAAATACGAGTCAGTACTACTAACAGGTTCGGATATGGCAGGAAGTCATAATGGGGGACACCAGCATGCTGTTGCAAAAATGAGATTGCGCTACGCATTGCTGCCGCTGTGCTTTCGAAAGCGGAGAGTCGGTCACCGTCGTCAAGAAACTCATGGTGTAAATCTCGACTGATATCATGCCCTCTAGTTGCGAGAACACAGTTGAGAGCCACGTTTTTGGGTACTGTGCCGAAGCCTGTATGAGCGTCGACGAATGCTGCTATCTCTTCTAAATCTGACGGCTCTTCACCTCCGTTGTGGTGCAAAGCGTGAAATACCTCCGCTCGGGTGAGGCGTTTGCCGGTGTTGTTTAGCCGATCGAAGATGTCTCTCACCACAGGTTCTTCTCGTCCGCGGACAGTGAAGGTTGCTATCTTGTAGCGGCGAATAGTGGCGCCGACGCGACTGATTTCGTCTATATGCTCTTTGTGTAGTGGGTGATCGATCACCCAGTGAAGGATCCGTTGAAGATCGGTGGCGACATAAAGAGGAACCTCCGAGTCGGGATCGCGACCTGCGGCGACAATTTCTTTTGTCTGAAGATTATAAACTACATCGAAGGCAGGATTGGTCGTCCCTTCTGTAAGGACGTTAACGATAACTGTGGTGCGCTGTTGTCCGTCTACTACCCATAACGCATGCGCGTCGGGCTGTGCGGTTATGTCTAGATCACCGAGCGAAACTGTCCCGTGAGTCCCAGGTCGTTCCCAGAACAGAAGGTTGCCAATTGGGTAGCCTTCGAGAATGCTTTCGAATAACTTGACTGCGTCTGATTGCTGCCACCGAAAAGGGCGTTGAAAATCTGGTACGCGAATTGTCCCTTTACGCGCAAGCTGTACAAGTTCCTCCACTTCCAGAGTAGAGGTGCTTTGGGTCATCGCATCACTCATAAACCCCACTCTAGATGTCGTAGGCGCCGCGCTCCGCGGCGACCTCGCGCGCGGATGGGGTTTCGTGCGTCAGCGAGATGAAGTTGCGCAGGATCCGGTCCATCTGGCGGGCCTCCACGAGGAAGGCGTCGTGGCCGACGGGGGAGGACAGTTTCGCCATGGCGAGCAGGTTGCCCAGGTTGCGCGAGAGGTGTTCCTGCTGGTGGTAGGGGTACAAAATGTCCGTGTCCACGCCCACGATCATGGTCGGCACCGTCGACGAGGCCAGCGCTTTGTTCAGCCCGCCGCGGTCGCGTCCCACGTCGTGACGGTTGAGCGCTTCGGTGAGGGTGACGTAGCTGGCGGCGTCGAAACGCTGGGTGAGCTTTGTGCCCTGGTGTTCCAGGTACGACTGTACGGCGAAGCGTTGGCCGTCGGCGCGGAACGGCCCGAGCGGGTTCTCGCCCGCCTGGGCGGAGGTGCCGAAACGCTCGTCGATTTCCAGCTCGCCGCGGTAGGTCAGGTGCGCGATGCGGCGCGCGGCGGCCAGGCCGGCGTCCGGGGCGCAGCCGGTGCCGTGGTAGTCGCCGCCGTGCCAGTCCGGGTCCTGGGTGATGGAGGTGATCTGGGCGGACTGGATACCAATCTGCCAGGCGCTTGCCCGGGCGGACACCGCAAGCACCAGCGCGTAGTCCACGGCCTCGGGGTAGAGCAGGGTCCACTCCAAGGTGCGCGCGCCGCCCATGGAGCCACCGATGATCGCGTGGACACGCCCGATGCCCAGGGCTTCCAGAAATGCGCGCTCGGCGTGGACCATGTCGCGCATATTGATCGCCGGGAAGCGCGAGCCCCAGACACCACCATCGGGGTGCTCGCTGGCTGGCCCGGTGGAGCCGTAGCAGGAGCCCAGCGCGTTGGTGCAGATCACGCACCACTCGTCGGTGTCCAGCGCCTTGCCGGGGCCGATGGCTTCGCACCACCAGTCGGCGGCGTCGGAGTCACCGGTTAGCGCGTGTTCCACCAGCAGGATGTTGTTCTTGCCGCCTAGGTCGCCGCGGAAAGCGCCCCAGCGCCGAAAAGCAATGCTTGCGTCGCGGATCGTCACGCCAGCCTCGGTGGCGAGGTCACCAATGGAAACGACGCGCTGTTCGCCCTCTGGGGGCAGCTGGGGTGCGGCCGAGCTGGTGTCACACATGGAACACACTGTAGACCGCTTAGATACAAAGCGGACTAAGCGGTCTACTTTTTATTCAAAAGAGGCCGTAGCTGCAAGCCCGTCACGGTAAGGGGTCGGTGCCCAGGCCAGGTCGGACTCGAGAGCTCGAGGGCTGTCCCATAGCCACGTCATCTCCTGTAAGCCTCCAATATTTTCATCGACTATTCCTGCAAGTTGCAGCATCCACGGCCGAAGGGTTAGCGGGCGGCGCTGTTTAACCCCGTAAGCTCCCGCCGCGAGAGTTGCGAACTCGCGCTGCGTAATCGGTCCGGCTGTGGGGGTGAGGGTGATTCCGCTGGTGCGTTTTGCCGAGGCGTCGACAAGTGCTCGTGCGTAGTCGCCGACGAAGGTGAACGCATGGGGCGTGTCGGCATCGATCAGGGCCAGGGGCCGCTTTTCGGAGCGTATCCGGTCGATGATGAGCGATTGGGCGACCATCGAAGCGCCGCAGCCGGGACCGTACAAGTCAGAGGCAACCACCGAAGCGGTCGGGACGGAGGAAGCGTCGCGTGCGGCAATCAGCTCGGTACGAACTCCAGGTTTGCCGACGATCGCGCTCACACGGCTCTCCGCAGTCACCGTATGTTCGTCTGGGCCGAAAGCATAGACGGATTCCGGAAAGGTGACGTGGGCGTCCGCTTCCTCTGCGGCGCCAAGGACTGTTCGCTCTAATGGGATGAGCTGATCGCGCCAGGCGGCCTCAGTGTATGGAGCGTGGACGCAGCAAATGACGCGGTCGGCGCCACTGGCTTCAAGCGCTCGCAGCAGGTCGGTGGCTGACGCGGCATCTCCCACAACGAGATCGGCACCGGCGGGTACCGGACGATTGGAGCGCGCCAACACGGTGACAGGTGATTCGGTATCGATGAGACGCCGCGTCACGGCCTGTCCAACCGCTCCAAAGCCGATGATCAGTGTCGAACCCATTTTTCGAGACCCCTGTTCTTAATTGTGAATTGTGTTCTCGGTTTGATCCTAAACTGCACTGACGCTCAGAACAAGAACAGTGTTCTCGTTTGTTAATGTGGCGACATGACCGTCGAGAAGTTAGGCCCACGAGCCCTGGCGAGGATCCAAACTGAGAAGCGGATCGAACAGCTTGCCTTTTCCCGTCTTGATGAAGGGGGTGTGGAGGCGGTGAACCTACGGGCAGTGGCACGCGACCTCGGGGTTAGTCCGTCAGCGCTTTACCGCTACATCCCCGATCGGGACGGGCTGCTGACTACGCTCATTGCCGCGTCGTACACGCAACTTGCTGATGCAGTGGAGTCGGAACTGGACGCGTTGGCGGAAGAGACGACGGCGATAGACCGGTGCCGGGTGTTGGCGATGGCGATGCGACAATGGGCGCTGGCGTACCCGCAGAGATGGGCATTGATCTACGGCAGTCCCGTCGCCAACTTTCACGCTCCGGCGGAGGTGACAGGTGCGGCTGGCACGCGAGTGATCGGGCTGCTCGGCGGTCTTCTCCAGGACGTGCGGCCGCGCGGGACGGCGGGGGCCCGTGGTGACGTGTTGACCGAGGACCTCGATGCTATCGGGCGGGATGAGGCCCCCGGGTTGAGCCCGGACGTGGTGGAGCTGGGGATGGACCTGTGGGTGACGGTCGTCGGGTTGATATCTGCCGAAGTATTCGGCCACTTTGGCAGCGGTACGTTGCGCGATCCCGGGGAGTTTTTCCTACGTTCAGTAGGTCGCGCGCTGCGGGGGATTTTTGACGGGGTGCCGGGTTAGGCGCGGGGACGTTACACCGCCGCGAAGCCGCGCTCGAGGTCCGCGATGATGTCCTCGACGTCCTCGATGCCCACGGACAGTCGCACCGTGGCCTGGGTGATGCCGGCGCGCGCGAGCCCCTCGGCGTCGGACTGCGAGTGCGTCGTGGACGCCGGGTGGACCACCAGGGAGCGCACGTCGCCGATGTTGGCCAGGTTGGAGTGCAGCTTCAGCGCGTCGATGAACTTCCAGGCCGCGGTCTTGTCGTCCTGGTCACCCGCGATGTCGAAGGAGAGCACCGAACCGGTGTACTTCAGGCCCAGCTTCTCCTGCGTGGCCTTGTACGGCGAGCCCTCCAGGCCCGCGTAGTTGACCTTGGCCACCTTGTCGTGGGCTGCGAGGAACTCGGCGACCTTCTTCGCGTTCGCATTATGCTTTTCGACGCGCAACGCCAACGTATCGATCCCCTGCAGCGCCACCCAGGCATTGAACGGGGAAATCGCCGCACCCGTGTCGCGCAGCAGGCCGGCGCGGGCGCGCAACGCAAACGCCGGGGCGCCGAGGTCCGCGTACTTCAGGCCGTGGTAGGCCGGGTCTGGGACGGTAAACAGCGGGAAGACTGATTTTCCGTCGCGCTCGACGGTCCAGTCGAACGAGCCGCCGTCGACGATCGCGCCGCCGATTGCCGCGCCGTTGCCGGTGTAGAACTTCGTGGTGGAAAGGACCACGATGTCAGCGCCCAGCTCCAGCGGACGGACGAGCGCCGCGGTGGCCATGGTGTTGTCCACGATCAGCGGGACCTGGTTGTTGTGGGCCACCTCGGAAATGGCCGGGATGTCCAGCACGTCCGCGATCGGGTTGCCGAAGGTCTCGCCGTAGAACGCCTTCGTGTTCGGCTTGACCGCAGCCTGCCAGCTCTCCGGATCGTCCGGGTTCTCCACGAACGTGAAGTCGATGCCCAGCTTCGGCAGCGTGTGCTGGAAGAGCGTCTCGGTGCCGCCGTAGAGGCGCGGGGAGGTGACCACGTGGTCGCCGGCCTGGGCGAGGGTGAGGATCGCGGCGGTCTCGGCGGCCATGCCGGAGGCGAACGCGGTGGCTGCCACGCCGCCCTCTAGGGAAGCGAGGCGGTCCTCCAGCGCGGACTGGGTCGGGTTGGTCAGGCGCGTGTAAATCGGGCCCGCATCCGAGAGGTTGAAGCGGCTCTCCGCGTGCTGCGCGTCGTCGAAGACGTAGCTGGTGGTCATGTAGATCGGCTGGTTGCGTGCACCGTAATCTTGATCCACCTGCTGGCCGGCGTGGATGGAGCGGGTGCCAAACGACCATTCGCTGGCGTTGGAGTTGTCGTACTTCTGCTTCGAGTTCGTCATGGCAAGCAATGTAGTCCGCTTTGTCTGCCATTTCGTACCAAGCGGTCTATATGGGGTGTGGGCTGTGGGTTTGGCTGAATATAAATCTGCGAGGGAACCGAGGCGGGTTTTCGTGGGTCTAACAGGCATGGGGATGGACCGAGAAGACACACATGAACTGGGGCGTTGGGAAGAACGGAAAGGGAGTTGAGGGCGGAGCTCGTCGATAAGCGAAGGCTCACGCACGATACCTTCCCGGGGCTCCGTGTCGATGGCCTGGGCGTAGCCATGCAGGTCCTTGGCGATCGGGCTGAGGATCTCGTCCAGCTCTGCGTCGTTGGTGGCAGGGCCTAACGGCCCGTAGTGTGCTAAATCATAAAAAGCAGGTTTTCCTACTTGTGCAACAAGATCTCGGGTTTGATAATTGTCATACGGTGGGAGCCCCTCCGCCGCTGAATATCTGCCGATGGGAGGAATCATGAAAATTCAAAATCGACACCGCATCGGTGGTGTAGTTTGGGCGGGAGCGTCGACCTCTGCTGGCGCGGGTGCTGCTGTGGCGACGACGGCTAACATCGACGGCCACTACTTTCACAACGGAGTTCGTCATGGCTCTACAGATGTGGGCTAGAGCATGTCTCTTCTGAAATCAGGCCTATTAGCCGTGGGGATATTCGCCACGGCCATTCTGGCGACTACCGTGGCTTTCCTCGGCGCGAGGCTTTACTCAGCGATCGATGGCCACCTGGGTGAGTACGGGGTACAGGTGGAATCAGATCGCACCGCTTCGGAGCGTGCGAGTTTCTATACCGAGCTGGCCGAGTTTGCGCGAAGCAATGACTTCGATATCGCGATTAACTACTCGTCGCTCGCTGTCTCTGGTGGTGAGCAACGAGTCTACTCATCCTCGCTTCCGCCTGACGGCGGTCGGATGGAACGGCCGCGCTTTGAACGTGGGGAAGTTGACATATTTTATCCGCTGGAAGACTTTCCATACTCTGATCCAAGGCAACCTCTCCATATCAAAGGGTCTGCGACGGACGAGCAACACTTGCTGCGGTGGTTAGCCGAACAGGGGCTCGACGCGGAGCCTCTTACCAGTTACTTCTCCGAAATCTTTGCATCTTCGGCAATTCCCATTCTGCTGATCCTATCTGTGCTCCTGTGTCTGGTGCTAGGCGCGGGCCATGTCCTTGCCCGCTCGCGGGAGGTCGGTGTTCATCGACTGCTTGGACTCAGCGTCGCAGAAACGACCCGTATTGAAATTCAGCGCCAAAGCGTTGCGCTTACGATCGCCTACCTCGGAAGCCCCCTGATTGTTGCTGGCCTTCTTTATGTCTACAACGGGTGGGCGGAGAGCTGGGTATTTTGGAGAATGTATTTCACGATCAGCGTGATTCTGTCTGTGTGTTTGCTCGTTGGCTACCTAGGTGGGCAGTTTCTGGTTCGCAGGACATCGATACCGCAATCCATCAAGGGCAAGATCCACGCGCGGCCAATGCTATATGCCCTGACTGCAGTCCGCGGAGTGACCCTGGTTGCTGCGCTCAGTGTGGTCGCAACCTTGGTTGGGTTTTCTGCGGAACTCGAGGCGCGTCACCGCTTGCAGGGGATGTGGGATGCGCACCGTGGGCCGCAAGAGTTGGCGTTGAACGTCAACACGGCCTTCGAAGACTGGTCAGATACAGAGACCGCAGCGCCATTCCGGGTTGCCGACGAGGCGGGAGACGTACTCCTCGTTGATCCTTATTGGATTACATGGCCCGTGGAACTAGAGGCACCAGTTCTATTAGCGAACCAGGAATTCGCGCGACAGGCGGGAGTGTCGATGCTGGATGGTGCTGTAGTGACGGTCTGCTCGCCGGGAGAGTTGTCTGTGCACTCGAGAAACGTGATCGAGGATTCGCTCGAGTTCGAGGCCGGCTATGCCAATGAACCAGCGCCCGACATAGAGTGGCGGGACGGTTGCAGCTTAGGCTCGGTATTCACCTATGACGTTAACTACCGTCCGCAACTCGATAACCCGATTCTCGTCATACTCCCGCGTGGCCTCGCTCCGTTGGGCGACCACAACTTGATGTCAAAGGTATCCCAGCAAGTCCTTCTAACTGTCTCCCCTGACGTGCCTTCGCAAATGTTGAAGGGTGCTACCGGGAACTCACTTGCTTTCTTTAGACCGCGTGAAGACTCATGGCAGGCGAGCATTCGCACCGCCGAGCAGAATGTGGCTCTGTGGGGGCTGAATGGTTTTGCATCAGTCCTGCTTGTGACGGTCTTGGTCGGAGCCACGGTCCTTACTTTTCGCGTCACCTACCGGCGCAAAATCCACGTTGCCTATGTTTGTGGGCGAAGCCCTTGGTGGGTTGCAAAAGAAGCAGTAGCTATCGAAGTTGCATTCTTCCTAGCCACGATTGGTTGGCTGCTTTATAAGGTTCGCGATCATTGGATTCAAGCCGAGAGCCGCGTGCCGTCAACCTGGAGTATCGGGTTTGAAAATCAATGGTCGCCATCCACCATCGTCGCAGTAGTAGGTTTCGGCGCAGTATGGTTCATGGTTTCTGTGGGGTTGATGCTCAAAGCTGCTTCGCGGTGGGATGCAAGAGGAGGTAGGGAACCGCAATGACAATTCAGGTAAGCAACGTATCCTGCGCATTTGGCGAGCGGACGGTTTTGCAAGCTTTCACAGCCACGTTTAGGGCAGGTCGAATCACGGCGCTCACAGGGCCCTCCGGCAGCGGCAAGACAACCTTGCTCAATATGTTAGGTGGGCTGACCACGCCGGATTCGGGGACGATCGAGTTCGAGGGGCTCGACATCGCATCTATGAATTCGCGCGCACGTCGCAAATTTCGGCGATCAAACGTCGGATATCTGTTTCAGGACTACGGTTTGGTCTCCGATCTCTCTGTGATGGAGAACATCAAGATCGCTGTCCCCCGCGTCTCCCGCGAAACAATGGAGTCGGCGCTGAATGAAGTCGGACTTGGCGGATCCGAGAAGCGAACGGTGAGCGAACTTTCTGGTGGTGAACAACAACGCATCGCTTTGGCACGACTCATTCTCGCGCAGCCGAAAATAGTGTTAGCAGATGAGCCAACCGGAGCCCTCGATAAAGCAAATGCGCAACTCGTTCTCAAACATCTACGCCATTTTGCTCAGAAAGGCGCAGTAGTCGTCGTAGCCACCCATTCTGCGTTTATTTCCAATAATTCAGATGAGGTAGTGGAGCTCTGATGTAGCGGAAAAATATAGCTGGGATCGAGCGTCACCCCTGTACTTGTCGGATGCGCAGTCGTTTGGTGACGCGTAGGCAGCACCCAGAGACTACGGGAGGGGTGGCGTTTGGGGATGGAAGGCGAGACTGGGCTGATCAACGCGGTTGTCTCGGTCGGGCACAGCGCTTCCCAGCCGGCTAACGCCGGTGGCGAGACCTTCCTCGTACCCAAGACGATCCAGGTCACCATGAACGGGCTCGCCATCGCCTGCGCAACGCCGGGGAGGTTGTCGGCTTCGACGCCTCGGAGCCGGAGAGGCGGATCCAACCTAAAACGCGCCCGAGAAGCAAGAAACAGGCAATAAAACATTTCCGCAGGTAGGGGAGTTTGTAAAGGGGTTCTAAGCCTGTGCTGGCGCCCTTTTTCGGTTACGGAGCAAGAAAACTACTCAGCCCAGAAAGGGACATAACGGCGGTTGCGTGGTCCGGCATCCGGGTCGTAGAGCCGGATGAGGCCTTTGTCTACCGTGGCGTTAATAAGTCGGGTCGCCTGGGAGGCCTGCGAATCCCTGAGTCCGAAGCGATGCCGTATTGATGCGTTAGTAATAGCGCGATTATCCAGAAACCCGAGGCACGCATGCTGGTAGATGGCTTCGATCTTTTCATCCGTAGTCATTAGGTTGAAGGGGCGGTAGGCGCTCAGTGTGACGGTGGTTGTGCCGTTTGCGCGAATGAGTGCCGGTGGAAAGTGCTCTTTTTCCAGCGACGCAACGATCTTGTCCCAGCCGCTTCCGCGTTGCTCTACGAAGTGTGCGAGGCGAAGTGCTTCGCCGAGGTGTGCATTACGAGTGGTAGAAGCCGAGTCAATAAAACGTTGAGGATCGACCAACGGTGTACCAGGATTGGTTACTTCCACGCGGTCGCTGAAAATCTCAACGGTCAAGTACTGACCGCGCTGTTCCAGATCCTGGTGCATGAGCGCATTCGCAAATACTTCGCGAAATGCCACAGTGGGCAGCAGCGGGGTTTCAATTCGGCGTCCGCTTGGATCGATAGTCTCTCCACCGGGTTTTAACGTGTTCACCAAGGTCACGATCTCGCTAAACGAGGCGGCGTATCCCTCGTCAAACTCCCATTCTCGTTGGAGTTGCGTCCGCGATGTGTCACCGAAGTGCATCACGCGAGGGGCTAAGCCGGCGAGGTGTGGGAAGGATTTGAGTGAGCGCGCGTACATCAGAGCAGACCAAGCAGGAATACACCAGCCCAATTCGTGGGAGTATGTAATCGCCTCCGCTGCTCGCATTGTGTCGATGAGGGCGCCACCAACATTGCGTGGCAGTTCGGGCCGGTTGATAAAGAAAGCGTCGGAGGAGAGAAGGGAGGTGATCTCTTCGGGTTCGAGGCCTTCCGCGGCGTTGCTGGTTTCAAACTCGAACTGGTTGAGTTTCCTCCACAACTCGCGTTCACGATCTGGAAAGTCCATTAAGTTTTTTGTGTAGCTGCCCTGTCGGAAGTAACGGGTCCCATCGTAGGCATAAGGGGCCGAAAGGGCAGCCGGAATCCGGAGGAGTACGACGGTTCTATTTTCGATTGTGACCGATTCGAAGGAGATCGTCGGCGTGGGGGAGACTACACGCTGCAACCAAGGGAATAGGTCTTCGTTGCCTTTGCCTTTCGTTATCTCCCATTGGAACGAAGTGCCTACGATTTCATGCGTATCACTTACACCCCAGATCAGGTAACCTGCTGGTTCATCATGAAGACGAGCTGAGTTGCCTAAAGCGCACACATACCTGGCAATTTCCGGGCCGGTCGTGGTGCTGTTTTCCTTAAACTCCAGCCAAGGGAGCTCCGCAGGCAAATCGAGGAATCGCTGGATTTTAGCGATGAGTTGAGGCTCCGGGGTGGAATTAAGTGGTGACATGCCTCAAGTATCCCCCAGAAGCAAGAAACAGGCAAGAAAACGATTCCGCAGGTAAGGGAGTTTTTAAAGGGGTTCTAGGCCTGTGCTGGCGCCCTTTTTCGGTTACGGAGCAAGAAAGAGTGTGAATGTACGGGGCCAGAAAGAATCGTGCTTCTGATCTGATGTAGGTGGTCTAGTTCCTCGGGTAAGCGTTTGCGGTAAATGGGGCGGAGGTACTGGGCTGGGCACAGCGCTGCCCAGCCTGACCAAACAAAAAACGGCCGGTGCCGGGGCGCGAAACCCCGACACTGGCCGGCCGTTTTTTAGATCAGCGAGCTACTTCTCCAGTTCGTCGATGATCTTGTTGAAGGTTGCGGACGGGCGCATGACCGCCGAGGTCTTCTCCTCGTCCGGCCAGTAGTAACCGCCGAGGTCGGCAGCGTTGCCCTGGGCGTCCAGGAGCTCCTTGTCAATCACATCGGCGTTGTCGCGCAGGTCCTTCGCGATCGGGCCGAAGACCTCGGCCAGCTCGGCGTCGTCGGACTGGGCTGCCAGCGCCTCTGCCCAGAACAGGGAGAGCCAGAAGTGGGAGCCGCGGTCGTCGATCTCGTTCACCTTGCGCGACGGGGACTTGCCTTCGTCGAGAAGCTTCTCGGTAGCCTTGTCCAGCGCGGCGGCGAGAACGCCGGCGCGCTCGTTGCCGTTAGTGTTCTTCTCGTGGCGGAAGGACTCAGCCAGCGCGAGGTACTCGCCGAGGGAGTCCCATCGCAGGTGGTTTTCTTCCTGGACCTGCTGGACGTGCTTCGGGGCGGAGCCGCCGGCACCGGTCTCGAACAGGCCGCCGCCAGCCATCAGCGGGACCACGGAGAGCATCTTTGCGGAGGTGCCCAGCTCGAGGATCGGGAACAAGTCCGTGTTGTAGTCACGCAGGACGTTGCCGGTCACAGAGATGGTGTCCTCGCCGCGGCGGATGCGCTCCACGGAGGTCTTGGTGGCCTCGACCGGGGAGGCGATGGAGATGTCCAGGCCCTCGGTGTCGTGGTCGGCCAGGTACTTGTTCACCAGCTCGATGAGGTTGCGGTCGTGGGCGCGCTCCTCATCCAGCCAGAAGATGGTCTTCATGCCGGACAGGCGTGCGCGGTTGACGGCCAGCTTGACCCAGTCCTGGATCGGGGCGTCCTTGGTCTGGCATGCGCGCCAGATGTCGCCGGCCTCGACGTCGTGCTCGATCAGCACGTCGCCGGCAGCGTTGACAACCTGAACCTTGCCGTCGGCCGGGACCTTGAAGGTCTTGTCGTGGGAGCCGTACTCCTCAGCCTTCTTGGCCATCAGGCCGACGTTCGGGACGGTGCCCATGGTGGTCGGATCGTAGGCGCCATTTGCGCGGCAGTCGTCGATAACCGTCTGGTACACACCGGCGTAGGAGGAATCCGGGATCACAGCCAGGGTGTCCTGCTCCTGGTCATCGGCGTTCCACATGTGGCCGGAGGTGCGGATCATCGCCGGCATGGAAGCGTCGATGATCACGTCCGATGGCACGTGCAAGTTGGTGATGCCCTTGGCCGAGTTCACCTGCGCCAGAGCCGGGCCGTCCTGCAGAGCCTTGTCGAAGGCGGCGCGGATCTCCTCTCCGTTTTCCAGCTCGGACAGGCCCTCGTAAATTGCGCCGAGGCCGTTCTCGCCGTCCAGGCCCGCTGCCAGCAGCTCCTCGCCGTACTTGTCGTAGACGTCCTTGAAGTATGCGCGCACGACGTGGCCGAAGATGATCGGGTCGGAGACCTTCATCATGGTGGCCTTCAGGTGGGCGGAGAAGAGCACGCCTTCGTCCTTGGCGCGCTTCACGGCGTCCAAAAGGAACTCATCCAAAGCGCGGGCGGACATGTAGGTGCCGTCGATGACCTCGCCCTTCTCAACCTTGAGGCCGTCCTTGAGTACCTCCTCGCCGCCGTCAGCCTTGACCAGCTTGATGGTCAGGGTGTCTTCGGACGGCATGATGACGGACTTCTCGTTGTGGCGGAAGTCGCCGGCGTCCATCGTCGCCACGTTGGTCTTCGAGTCGGAGGACCACTCGCCCATGGAGTGCGGGTGCTTCTTGGTGAAGTTCTTCACGGCCTCCGGAGCGCGGCGGTCGGAGTTGCCCTCGCGCAGCACCGGGTTCACGGCAGAGCCCTTGACTGCGTCGTACTTCTCCTGCGCGTCCTCGTAATCCGGGATGTCAAAGCCTGCGGCCTGCAGCTCAGCGATGGCCTTCTTCAGCTGCACCAGGGAAGCGGAGATGTTCGGAAGCTTGATGATGTTGGCTTCCGGCGTCTTCGCCAGCTCACCGAGCTGCGCGAGCGCGTCGTCGACCTTCTTGTCGCCGAGGCGGTCCGGGAACTGCGCGAGGATGCGGCCGGCCAGCGAGATGTCGGCAGTGTCCACGTCGATGCCGGCGCGGGAAGCGAAGGCCTCCACGATCGGCTTGAGGGAGTACGTCGCCAACAGTGGCGCTTCGTCGGTGCGGGTCCAAATGATCTTCGCCATAATGCTCCTTTGATTTAACGTGTCTGACTTCAGCCAACCAGACTACTAGGGTCATCACACATGAGTCTCACAATTGCGTCGGTCAACGTCAACGGCATCCGCGCCGCCACCAAAATCCGCAACGAAAACAACCCGGGCATGCTGGCCTGGCTCGCCGAAACCCCGGCGGATGTGGTGCTTATGCAGGAGGTTCGCGCCACCGTCGACCAGGCGCGCGCGGCGTTGGCGCCCGCGCTCGAAGAAGGGTGGCATCTCGCCGTCGCCCCCGCGGAGACCCCCGGTGCGAAGGGGCGCGCGGGTGTGGGCATCCTGTCGCGCACTCCGCTTAACGACGTCACCTTCGGCATCCCCAGTTTCGAAGATGCCGGACGCTTCATCGCTGCCACACTTTCCGACGGCACCCGCGTCGGCTCGTTGTACCTGCCGTCGGGCTCTGCCGACACCCCGAAGCAGGACGAAAAGTACCGCTTCCTCGATGAGTTCGAGCCGCTGCTCGAGAAGTGGGCGGACGAGTACCCGGACATGGTCATCGGCGGCGATTGGAACATCTGCCACCGCCGCGAGGACCTGAAGAATTGGAAGACCAACCGCAAGAAGTCGGGCTTCTTGCCGCACGAGCGCGCGTTCATGGACGCGGTATTCGGCTGCTTCCCGGATGAGGAAGCCCAGGACTTAGACGTCAAGGCAGACGCTGTGTGGGCGGGCGCTGTGGAGTACGTGTCCAAGGGCCGTCGAGAAGCGAATGGCTCCCCGAAGTGGTTCGACGTGGCGCGCAGGCTGCACCCGGAGGACGCGCCGTACACCTGGTGGACGTTCCGCGGGCAGGCGTTCAACAACGACGCGGGCTGGCGCATCGACGTGCAGGCGGCCACCGCGAACATGCTCGAGCGCGCCGAGCGGACCTGGGTGGACAAGGCGCCGACGGTGGAGCAGCGGTGGTCCGACCACTCGCCACTTTTGGTTGAATACCGCTAAATGCTGAACACCGTTCAAGGACGGGCTACACTGACACCTACTTGTGACGTGAACCACCAAGAACGGAGTCCAGTAATGACTGACATCCTTGACATCGCACGCGAAAAGGCCCTGGAAAACGGCGAGGGCCTGAACCAGGAGGAGCTCGTCCAGATCCTCAACATCGAAGACGAGCGCTTGCCGGAACTGCTCGACCTGGCGCACCAGGTGCGCATCAAGCACTGCGGCGTGGACGTCTCCCTCGAGGGCATCATTTCCCTGAAGACGGGCGGCTGCCCCGAGGACTGCCACTTCTGCTCACAGTCCGGCCTGTTCGAATCCCCGGTGCGCGCCGTGACCCTGGACATCAACGAGCTGGTGGAAGCCGCCAAGCAGTCCGAGAAGATGGGCGCGAGCGAGTTCTGCATCGTCGCCGCCGTGAAGGGCCCGACACAGCAGCTGCTCGACCAGGTCGCCGAAGCCGTCACCGCCATCCAGGACGAGGTGGACATTTCCATTTCCGCCTCCCTGGGCATCCTCACCCGCGACCAGGCCCGTCAGCTGGCCAAGATGGGCGTGTCCCGCTACAACCACAACTTCGAAACCGCAGAGTCGTTCTTCCCCAACGTGGTCACCACCCACACCTGGCAGGAGCGCAAGGACACCCTGGAAAACGTGCTGGCAGAGGGCATGGAAACCTGCTGCGGCGGCATCATCGGCCTGGGCGAGACCATCGAACAGCGCGCCGAGTTCGCCGTGCAGCTCGCGGAAATCCAGCCGCACGAGGTGCCGATGAACTTCCTCGACCCGCGCCCGGGCACCCCGTTCGCGGACCGCCCGCTGGTCCCGCAGGGCGAGGCGCTGCGCGCCGTCGCCGCATTCCGCCTGGCCATGCCGTCCACCCAGCTGCGCTTCGCGGGTGGCACGGAGCTCGCGCTTGGCGACGACGGCACCGAAGCCGGCCTCATGGGCGGCGCCAACGCAATCATCGGCGGCAACTACCTGACCACCTTCGGCCGCCCGATGGAGAAGGACCGTGACGCCGTCGACCGCGTGATGGAGGGCGCGACGCCGGGCGTGAACCTGGGCATTACCCCGGTGGGCGAGAAGGCCAACTTTGGCCACGGCGTGCTCTACGACACCATCAAGTCGCTGTAGGTTCTTACAGGTTTTCTCCGCGCATGAAGATTCCCGACAACACCGATCTCGCCGACGCAGTGCTTTCCGGCGAGATCGCCTGGCCGCTCGACCCGGCCCGCCCCTACGATGCCCCGCGCATCTGCCCGCTGTGCCAACGCCGCATGGTGGTGAAGATCTCGCCGATGGCGTGGGAGGCGGCCTGCTCCCGCCACGGACTGCTGCGCTCCGAGTGGGTGGAGCGGTAAGGGGCGTTAAAGGTCGAGGTGGATGCGGATAGCTTCGTCGAGTTCCAACATTTGGCGGGGAGAAAGCCGTCCCACTCGTCTGCCGACTCGCATGACCGATACCGAACACATGAGTTCCGGCTGAGTTTTTGAGTCTATTTGAAGGCCGGACTCTTCGGCATCGACGTATGTCTGAAACGGGAAGACTCTCGACGTGTTTGAGGTCAGCGGTACTGCGGTGATCATTCCGCCGTGTATCGCTGCGCCTTGATTCGCTGTGTCATTGCTGACGATCACGGCGGGCCGTGTCTTGTTGGCTTCCTGTCCGACCGCCGGTTCGAAATCAACGAGGCGGATTTCACCGCGAAGCATTGTCTAGCCCTTCATCAGCCAGCGAATCCCAAAGGGCAGCTTCTTTCTTCCATTCCGGGTCGGAGAAGCATTCCTCATACGCTCTAGCGAGTGATTCCCGCTGGAGGGCGAGGATCGCTTCGCGCATCCCCTCAGATCGAGAACGCAAATCCAACTCGGAAACGAGGTTATCCAGGGTTTGGAGTTCGTTCCGACCCAAACTCACACTGATTCTCGTACCGTTGTTCATACTCTGAATCGTACTTGTCGTGGTGCTGATTAGGAAGGGGCTTCCTTGCGACGCGGGACGTGGTCCGGCAGGCAGACCCAGATGCTTACCCCAGGATGCTTACCCCGCCTAGATGCTTACCCAAGGATGCTTACTTCTCGAGTGCGGTCGGCGGTTGTGGAGCGCGCCACTCGAGAAGTAAGCGTCCTTGAGTAAGCATCCTCGGAAGTGGGGGCCGGAACTTGGGCCGGAGCGGGGACGGAGAGCGGGGGCACAGCGGCGACCAGAGCCGTCAGCGCTAAGCGCGGGCCGCGGCGACGAAACCCTCGGCGAGTGTTTTGCCGGTGCGGGTGAGATGGTCGTCGTGGCGCAGCAGCTCTGCTTCGACCGCGGCACCGTCGTGGCCGCCGTTCGCCGCCCACTGGCCGGCAACCTCCGGCGAGCACTCCGGGTGGAACTGCACCGAGACGATCGACCCCAGCCGCATGGCCTGGATCGGGCAGCGCTCGCTGGATGCCAGGAGCGTCGCGCGGGGAGGGAGCGTGACTACCGCGTCGTGGTGGGATTGCTCGACCATCAAGGTTGCGCCGAGGGGGCCGAGCAGGGGATCGTCCACACCGGCGTCGGTCAACGTCACCTGCGTAGCGCCTTCTTCGTCCTGCGCCACCAGGCCGACGGAAACTTCGCCGCCGAAACAGTCGGCGATGATCTGATGGCCCAAACAGATGCCGAGGACGGGCGTGCCCGATTCAAAGGCGCTGTGCAGCAGCTCGTGCACCGCCGGTAGCCACGGCGAGGCGTGCGTGTCCAGCGCATCTGCGCGTCCACCGAGGAGGATGAGGGGGTCGCCGGAGGCGTCGATAGGCAATGGCTCCCCGAGATCGACGGTGCGCAGGGTGGCGCCGGCGCGCTCGAGCCACGGGCCGAGGCGTTGCATTGGCGCGAACGAATCGGGCTGCAGAACGGTGATGCGCATGGCTAGAGGTCGAAGGATGCTGCGCGGAGAATGTCCGGCGTAATGGGAACCTTGCCTTTTCCTTCCTTATCGCGCTTCACGATGAGCTTGGCCGCGGCGATCTGGCTCCGGGAAAACTCCGGCTTCGGAGACTGAATTTCTCTAGCTTTGGATCGGGCTGTCATCGCTGCTCCTCAAAAGGCGTGTTGGGATTTCGGAACACGGCGGTCAAGATCGCGTCGATTACCTCGTGCTGGTCGGCAGGGATTTCCGACTGCCTGTCGATGGAATCGAGAATAGCAATCCCCGCCTCAACTTCACGCTCGCTCGAGGCGTTGCACATGTCAGTCGCCCAGCGAAGCATCGTGTGCCACTCCTTAACACGGTCCAGCTTTTGCGAGTTATCGAGTGTTTGCGAAACCCCGAGCCAAGCAATGCAAGCAGCTCCAAGAGGCCCGATGATGCGAGACGCGAAGTCGAGCACCATCCAGGCTTCTTCGGCCGAACGTGTTGCATTACTGACAGCAAATCCGAGAGAAACAGCAACTGCGAGCGCTGTAAGCAACCAAGGTCTGTCTGATTTTGTAAGAGCCAACGTGTACTCCTTCTGTGGACGGCATTAAAGAGTTAGACGCGCCCGCACCGCCACCGGTTCCCTCCCCGCACCGGCCCACTACTATGAACCCCATGCAACGCGTGCTTTCCGGAATCCAGCCCACCGCCGACTCCTACCACCTGGGTAACTACCTCGGTGCGCTGAAGCAATGGATCGACCTGCAGGACGGCTACGACGCCTTCTACTTCATCCCGGACCTGCACGCCATCACCGTGGACCAGGACCCCGAGGAGCTGCGCCACCGCACCCTCGCCGGCTGCGCCCAGCTGATCGCGCTCGGCATCGACCCGGAGCGCTCGACCCTGTTCGTGCAGTCGCACGTGCCCGAGCACGCCGAGCTGACGTGGGTGCTGCAGTGCCTGACCGGCTTCGGCGAGGCCAGCCGCATGACGCAGTTCAAGGACAAGTCGGCCAAGCAGGGCCAGGACCGCACCTCCGTGGGGCTGTTCACCTACCCGGTGCTTATGGCCGCGGATATTCTCCTGTACTCCCCGCAGCTCGTGCCGGTGGGCGAGGACCAGCGCCAGCACCTGGAGCTGACCCGCACGCTGGCGGAGCGCTTCAATTCCCGCTACGGCAAGACCTTCACCGTGCCGGAGGGCATGATCGTCGAGGGCGCGGCGAAGATCTACGACCTGCAGGACCCCACCTCCAAGATGTCCAAGTCGGGCGCGAACCCGAAGGGCATTGTCAACCTGCTCGACGAGCCGAAGACCTCCGCAAAGCGCATCCGCTCCGCCGTCACCGACAACGACGGCGTGATCGCTTTCGACAAGGAGAACAAGCCGGGCGTGTCCAACCTGCTGGTCATCCAGTCCGCGCTGACCGGCAAGCCGATCGACGACATCGTCGCAGGCTACGAGGGTCAGGGCTACGGTGCGCTCAAGGTCGACACCGCAGAAGCACTCGAAAGCTTTACGACGCCACTGCGCGCACGTTTCGACGAACTCATGTCCGACCGCGCAGAACTCGAATCCATCTTGGCCCGTGGCGCCGAGCGAGCCCGCGAGGTCGCGGCCCCGCTGCTGGCGGACGTGTACGACAAGGTCGGTTTCCTCGCCCCGAAGCGTTAGGCCCGCACCTCGCGTCACCGTCGCACAGCCTCCTCTACGATGTGTTTGGTAAATGACACATAGTTGAAGGGACGTCGATGGCTACCTCGACCGCGCCGCGCAAGGCGTACACCGACGAACACGGCATTGAGCGCGCCTCGAAGCAGCAGCAGGGCGGCTTTGAGGCGAAGGTGGAGAAGAAGTCTCCCGCCGCCGGCCACGTGCTGCGCATGAATGAGCGTTTCGGCTCGCAAGGCGGAAACCAGATGGCCGCCGGCATCACCTACTTCTCGGTGCTGGCGCTGTTCCCGCTGCTGATGCTGGTCTTCGCAGGACTCGGCTTCTTCCTCAACGCCCGCCCGGATCTGATGGACGACATCCAAAACCAAATCACCAATTCCCTGGACGGGGACTTGGGCGACATGGTCAACGAGCTGGTCGAGACCGCCATCGACCAGCGCGGCGCCGTGGCCGGCATCGGTTTGCTCACCACCCTGTGGTCCGGCCTGGGCTGGATGAACAACCTGCGCGTCGGCGTGTCCGCGATGTGGAAGGTGGACGCGAATGAGGGCGGCAACTTCGTGACCAAGAAGCTCGCGGACCTGGTCGGCTTGATCGTGCTGATCGTGCTGTTCCTGGTCGCCACGTCGGTGACCGCGGTGGGCCTGTCCAGCTGGACCAGCACCGCCATGGACCGCCTGGGCATCGGCGACTTCCCGGGTTCCCGCGCGGTGGTGTGGCTCGTCGGCTTCCTGGTCAGCGTGCTGGCCAGCTTCCTGGTCATGCTGTGGGTGAACATGTACATGCCTCGCACGAAGGTGCCGGCGAAGTCCGGTTTGAAGGGCGCGCTGCTCGGCGCGGTCATCTTCGCCATCCTGCAGCAGTTCGCCGGCCTGGTCATTTCTTCGGCCACCGGTAGCCCGGCGGGTGCGATCTTCGGCCCGATCATCACGCTGATGGTCATGCTGTACTTGGTCTGGCGCGTGGTGCTCTACGTCGCGGCGTGGACTGCCACCACCGACGAGTCGCTCGCGATGGCGCCGGCGGAGGTGCCGGAGCCGGCCGTGATCAACGTCCGCGCGGGCGCGGTTCGCGGCAGGGAGGAGTCCAAACCGTCGGGCAAGGCGCTGGGCGTCGGCGCGGCGCTGGGCGCTATCGGCGTCGGCGTGGTTTCTCTGCTGTCCCGAGACTAAACGCGGTGGCCAGCGCCGCAAGCGCGAGCACGGCCGCCAAAATCAGGTAGGACCACCAGCGGTTCCAGGTCGTCTCCTCCCCAGCCTGCTCAGGCGCAGGTGCGGGGGTGGGGGCGGCCGTTGTCGTTTCGGGGGCCTTTTCAGCGAGGGGCTCAAGCTTTGCGACGGAGCTTCGCACCCCATACGCCTCGTGCAACAGCATCTGCGCCTGCTCCCAGGGGCGGTGGTCGTAGGCCGACGTGTCCAGCACAACCGCCACGAGACGGCGGCCCTCGTGGTTCACGGCGCCGACGAACGTGTGGTTGGCGTCGTCCGTGTAGCCGGTCTTGCCGCCGATGCCGTCCGGGTCGTTGAGGTAGAGCTGGTTGTCGTTCCACAGCTCGAACGCCGGCAAGTCGTCGAAGCCGGGGAAGGTGGTGTGCTCCGTGTCGACGATGCGGGCGAAGGTGGGGTCCGCGAACGCCGCGGTGTAGGCCAGGCCCATGTCCCAGGCGGAGGTGGACATCCCGGCGCCGTCCAGGCCGGAATACGACGTCGCGCGGGTATCTGCCATGCCGAGCTTCTTGGCTAGCGCGTTGACCTTGCCGAGTGCGAGCTCGTCGCCGCCGAGGGCTTGGGCGAGCGCGTGGGCGCAGTCGTTGCCCGAGGAGAGCAGCAGGCCGGTGAGCAGGTCTTCGACGGTGTAGTCGCCGCCCTCGCCGATGCCGGCGGCGGAGCCTTCCTGGCCGGCGGATTCGGCGGAGACCTCGACCTTCTGGTCCAGCGGCAGCTCGTCAATGACGGTCAGGGCAAGCAGCACCTTGATGATCGAGGCGGGCCGGTAGCGCCCGTGCGGGTCCTTCATCGCCACCACGTCGCCGGAATCTAAGTCGGCCACCAGCCAGGAGGAGGCGACCACGCCGTCGGGGACCTGGTAGCCGTCGGCTGCGGTTATGCCGCAGGGGCCGTCGAAAAGCACGGGCAGCGGGGAAGGGGAGGACGCGGCGCGCTCGGAGGTGGACACCGGCTCCGGCGGCCAGGTGGCCTGCGGGCAGTTGTCGGTGTCGGGGGCGCGGCCGCGGCTGGGCGGGACCCAGTTGCCGCCCTCGTCGTAGTAGCCGACGGTCGGGCCGGCCGAGGAGGTGGCTTCGGTCGGGGTTTCGGCGTCTTGGGCGTGAGCTGCCGTCGCAAAGCAAAAGCTCAATGCTGTGGCAGCTGCGAGCGCACGCTTCATCTAGGAATCCTTCTGGTCGTAGCGGGCCGCGAGCCGCTCGATGAGCTCGTCGGTGAGGGCCTCGTCTGAGAGAATGATATCCAGCATGTCGGCGTGCATCGCCTCCGTCTCGGCCGGGTCCGGCTCCTCCGCGGCCTCGTCCTCGTAGGAATCGCCGGCCAAATCCACGCCGATGCTGTCGAAGAGGCTCTCGTCTTCCGCCGCGCCCTGCGGCGTGGTGCCCACGGCCTCCGCCAGCACCTCGGCGTCGATGGCGGGGAACTGGGTAGTGAACTCGGTGAGGAAATCGTCCGCGTCGCTGACCGCCTCCGCCGGGCGCTTGCCCTTGCGGATCTCCGACTCGATGCGGCGCTGCAGCGCCTTCTCCATCTGCCGGTGGCGCCAAGAGCGCACACGGGTGGGCTCAAGCTCGCGGGCCACCGCGCGCGACTTGTTCTCCGCCTTCTTGGCCAGGTGCGCGACTTGCGTGGCCGTCATGTTCACCGTGGCGTTCACGGGCGCGAACTCGGAGTCGGTGGAAACGCGCCAGTTGCCCCAGTAGCCGGCGAGGAACAGCGCGAAACTGACCACAGGGCCGATGACCATGCCGAGCGCGAGGAAGCCGGTGGCGTTGCTCACCAACATGATCACTGCGCACGCCACCGCCGGGATGACGGTGGGTTGGTTGCCGCCGAACACGCTGGGTTCGCGGCCCGTGACTACGTCGCGGATCATGCCGCCGCCGGTGGCGGTGAACACGCCCATCATGATCGTGGGCAAAACCGGCAGGCCGTACTGGATGGCCTTGGAGGCGCCGGTGGCCGCCCACAGGGAGGACACCAGCGCGTCGCCGTGGGACTGCAAAAGCTCCCACGCTTTGCCTTTGAAGTAGGTGAACCGGGCGATCAGCGCGCCGGTGAACGCCAGGATGAGGTACTCCGGCTGGCTCATCGCGGCGACGGTGCCCTGGTTGATCAGCACGTCGCGCAGCATGCCGCCGCCGAGGGCGGAGAGCATTGCGATGAAGAAGAAGCCCACGATGTCGTAGCCGAGCTGGCGGGCCAGGGTGCCGCCGATGATGCCCATCAGTAGCACGCCGGAGATGTCCATCCAGTGATAGATGGAGCTGATGAGGGGGTCGACCTGGTCCACTGCCATAGCTGGAAATTGTAAAGGTGGCACGTTTCGCCGGCATGTCGGGATGCCCAGGGGCAACGGCGAAGCGGTTTAGAACTTGGAGAAACGCTTGATCAGCTGGTTTTCCATTTCGGTCCACGCCTCCGCCTTGTCGGTGAACGGCGCGGACGGCACGTAGCCCGCGGCGCGGGTGGAGCCGAGCATGTACGCCAGGTAGTCCTGCATGCGCGGGTTGGCCAAAAGCAGGGAGTTCAGCGAGTCGTCCTGCGCCCAGTCCGCGGCATCCGCGAGCAGCTCGTAAGCCTTGGACATCTGTGCGGTGTCCACCGCGTCGGTGCCCTTGTTGATGTCGGCTGCGATGCCGTTGAAGGAGTAGGAGTTGTCCGGGTGGACCTCCACCTTCAGCTCGCCGGCGTTGGCGGTGTCGATGAGGTCCTGCCAGGTGGACACGCCAGCCAGGTCGTGGTCGTCGTTTTCCAGGATCCAGCGGCCCAGGTGCTTGGTGGACGGGAAGGTGATGATCTCGCCGTACTTGCCCAAGAACACCGGGGCGCCGCGCAGGTAGGTGCGCAGCGTGTACACGCTCTGGCCCTGGATGGAGATCTTCACCGGGTCGATGCCGGCGCGGCCCCACGCGGAGGAGTCGTACGGGTCTTCCGCGGCAGCGCGGGCCTCCTCGTCCGCGCGCGCCTGCTCGGCGGCAGCGGCGCGGGCTTCGGTGGCGGCGGCAATAGCGGTGCCGGCGGCTGCGACGCGCTGGGCATCGAGCTCCTGCGTATCGACGACACGGACAGACTCATCCAACGACTTGACCACATTCTCCCAGTTCGCCAGCACAACACGGCCGACGCCGGACCACTCGGACAGGCCGTTTTCGCCTGCGTAGTGGTCGGAGCCGCGGCTGACGTTGCCCAGGATGGAGTGGGAGGCGAAGAAAATCTGCGCCTGCTCCGCGGAGGCGACGTCCGCCAGGGAGCGGGAGATCTGGAACACGCGCGACAGGCGCGAGACGTTTTCGTGGCTCGGGCGGCCGGCCAGGAACTCGGGTGCGCCGATGATGTCGAAGTACTGCTTGTCGTTGGGCACCACGCGGTCGTCGCCCTGGGCCTGGAACTCCTGCCACTTTGGGTGGTCCGCCAGGTCGTGGGCGTTGGTCGTTTCCAGGTAGGCCAGGAGCTCCTCGGGGGAGTGGAAGGCCAGCACGGCTTGGTCGTCGCCGAGGAAGGCCTGCCACTCGCTGCCCTTTTCTTTCCAGGTCGGTGCCCACAGGGTGTAAAAGTCGCCCTCGGTCAGGGAGATCTTGACGGGGAGAATCGCGCGCGTAGTCATGCGGGAAACTTTAGCCGGTCGGCCTCCAGAATCCGCGGAAGGTCATGCCCAGATTTTCTGTGCGCACCGGGTTCAGCTGCACGGGGCTGCCCGCCTCGATCATCATCCCGTCTCCCGCGTACATGGCGGCGTGGCCGGACCACAGCACCAGATCCCCCGGCTGCAGCTCCTCGTACGAGACCTGCCGGCCCACGGTTTGGTCCGCGGCGACGCGCGGGATGTCCAGCCCCGCCTGCTTGTACGCCCAGGAGGTTAGGCCGGAGCAGTCGAACCCGCCGGGTGCGGCCCCGCCCCACACGTACGGTGTGCCGATCTGGCTTTTCGCGGCTTCGACGGCGGCTGCGCCGACAGCGGATCCCGACTCTTGCGCCGGAGCAGGTTCCGGCGGCGGGGCGGCCGCTGCGGCAGGTTCCGGCGGTGGTGGCGGGGCGACGGCGGAGGCTGGCTTCACCTCCGGCGGCGCGGGCTGTGCAGCCGCCTTGGCCGGAGGCACAACCAGGGAGGCCAGACGCTGCAGTTCCCCGCGCGCCTTCTCGGTTACAGGGCCGGGGCCGGGCATGATTCGGTTTTGAGCCGCAGCGGTCGCGGAGGAGAGCGTTTCCGCAACTTGCCGGAGGTCCTTCTCCAATGCGTTGAGCACCCGCAGTGCGTCCCTGATGGCATCGGCGATGAGCCCGGCCACGTACGCGGCGGCGCCGAGCAAGCTCGCCGGTGAGATCGCAATGGCGGGCGTCGCAGCGGCTTTGCGGATGAGCTCCGCGCCGATGGTGGCTAACTCAAAGGCCGCGGTGCCGATCAGCACGCCTCCGCGCACGACGCCGTCGCTGATCGTTGCGCGGTAGTCCGCCAGGTCCGCCGCAGCACCCGTCCGGGAAGCGCCGGAGGCGTTCGCCACCGCAGCCAGCGGGTCGAAGTCCGTGAAATCCGGCATACGAAACCCCGGCAGCGTCGGCATATCGAAGGGCAGCAGTTTCGCCAGCATGCTGGCTGTGCCGTGCACATCCAGGCCAGCACTGGTTAAGGGGCCAGCGAAATCGAGTTTCAGAGAGCTCATAGCGTGGCCCCCAGCTTCTGGCAGGTGCAGGCGTCAACGGCCGCGGCGGCGTCGACCGCCAGGTCCATCGCCTCGGCGATGCGGTGGGCCTCGGCGCGCAGTGCCTCTGCATCAGTGTTGGCTTTGGCGATGGACTCGCTCACCGCGGCACTGAATTCGCCGAGGGGCCAGGTGGCGGGCACAGAAACGTCGTGAAGCAATTGCAAACGTGCTGCGTCGTCGCGCAGCGACTCGGTCATGGCGGATACGGCAGCGGAATCAATGTGGAAAACAGTCATGGCCATTGGACGCGAAAAACACCGCCCCGGTTCCCTCGGGACGCAAAAAAATTCCGCGCCCCGCGGAGTGAACTAGCATGAGCCGCATGGATATCACGGTTGTCAACCACCCCCTTGCCGCATCCCGCCTGACCATCATGCGCGACAAGCGCTCCAACAACGCGGCGTTCCGTGCGGCGCTGGCGGACCTGGGTGCGATGCTCATCTACGAAGCGGCGCGCGGCCTCAAGGTGGAGGAGTTCGACACCGAAACCCCCGTCGCCACCGCCCGCGGCGCGCGCCTTGCCACCCCGCCGATCATCGTGCCGATCATCCGCGCGGGCCTGGGCATGGTCGATCCGGCGCTGTCGATGATCCCGGACGCGCAGGTGGGCTTCATCGGGCTTGCGCGCGACGAAACTACCCACGAGCCGGTGCCCTACCTGGAGGCCCTGCCGCAGGACCTGTCGGGCCAGCCCGTGTTCCTGGTGGATCCGATGCTGGCCACCGGCGGCTCGTTGCTGCACGCCATCGACCTGCTGGTTGAGCGCGGCGCGGACGACATCACGTGCATCTGCATGGTTTCTGCGCAGCCGGGCGTAGACAGGCTGGAGGCCCACGGCGGACCGGTGCGCCTGGTCACCGCCACCATCGACCCGTCGCTCAACGAGGACGCCTACATCGTCCCTGGTCTGGGCGACGCGGGCGATCGTCTCTACGGCCCGCGCAACATCGAGCTTTAAGCTTGTCGACGTTCCTCCGGTAGCGCCGCCGTCAATCCCGCGCTACATTGCGTGGCGTAACTGGTTGACCGCTTTGGGGAGCGCCGACGTAAACGGGGGAAAGACCATGGGGGAAGTACTGCCGCAATCGCACTGGGCGAGCTACGCACTCGGGCTGGGGGAGCGCGTGCGCGCCATCCGGCTCATGCGGGGGCTGAGCCAAACGCGCCTGGCGGAGCTGGCGGGCGTGTCGCGCTCGCTGATCTCGAATCTGGAGCGCAACGACTACAACTCCAAGGTGGCCGACCCCACCTTGAGCACGTGCTACCGGCTCGCCTCCGCGCTGCAGGTGCCGCCGGCGGCGCTGCTGCCCGGCGCGGCGGAAAACGTCGAGGGCTGTTTCCTGATGTCTGAGGCGTCTGGGATGGATGCCCCGGCGCCGATCAGGTTCCAGTGGCCGCGCAGCGCGCAGGACACCGCCCGGTTCCACGACACGTACCTGCGCCGCGGCGCGCCGCAGGGTACGCCGGCGTTCTAGCGGCCCGTGGCGGCTTCGACGTCCGCTTCGCTTACGCCTTCGTCGGCCATCTCCGCGCGGGCCTCCTGGGAGTAGTCGGTCTCATGTGAGCCACCGTAACAACACCTTCCGCACCGCTTTGTCTACTTTGCGGCAGGTGCGCGTACACTCTTGTCAGCAAAACCCGATAACCGAAGATGACAAAAAAAGGGGAGCGCACGTGGATAACGCCGGTATCGCCGCTGCGGTGGATCGCTGGTTCAGCGAAAACCAGGAACGCGTGATCGGCTGGCGCCGCCACATCCACTCCCACCCGGAGCTGTCCAACGAGGAAGTCTCCACCACTGATTTCCTGGCGGAGACGCTGGAGAGCTACGGCTTGCGCCCGGTGCGTTTCCCGGGCACCGGCCTATATGTGGACCTGGGGCCCGCGGAGGGCAAGCGCCTGGCGTTCCGGGCGGACATCGACGCGCTTCGCGTGCCGGAACAGACGGGGTTGAGCTTCGCGTCCTCAAACCCGGGCGTGTCCCACTCCTGCGGCCACGACATCCACACCTCCGTCGCCCTGGCACTCGCCTGCGCGCTGTCCACGGTGGAGTTGGAGCACCCGGTGCGCATCATCTTCCAGCCCGCGGAGGAGGTCATGGGCGGCGGCGCCCTGGACGTGATCAAGTGGGGCGCGCTCGAGGGCGTCGGAGCCATTTACGCCGTGCACGCTGAGCCGCACATCAAGGTCGGCGAGATCGGTGTGCGCACCGGCGCGATCACCTCGGCTTCCGACGTGATCCGCATCGAGGTCCACGGCCCCGGCGGGCACACCTCGCGCCCGCAACTGACCGCGGACGTGGTCTACGCCATGGGTGCGCTGATCACGCAGCTGCCGGGGCTGTTGTCGCGCCGGGTGGACCCGCGCACCGGCACTGTGCTCGTGTTCGGGCACGCGGAGGCGGGCGACGCCGCCAACGCGATTCCGAAGCGGGGCCTTATCGAGGGCACGCTGCGCACCGCAGACATCACCACCTGGCGCGAGATCGAGGACCTGCTCACGGACCTCATCGATCTGGTTGTCGCGCCGACGGGCTGCACCTACCACCTGGATTACATCCGTGGGGTGCCGCCTGTGCTTAACGACGATGCCGCGACAGCGCTGGCCGTCGAGGCAGCGCGCGCGGTGGACCCGCAGTCGGTGGTGTCCGCCCCGCAATCCAGCGGCGGGGAAGACTTCTCCTGGTACCTCGAGCACGTGCCTGGTGCGATGATGCGCCTCGGCGCCTGGAGTGGGGAGGGCGATTACCAGGATCTGCACCAGGGCAATTTGAACGTGGACGAGCGCGCGCTCGGCGTCGGCGTTCGCCTGTTCGGCTCCATCGTGGAGGAGTACTTCCGCCCGGGCGAAGAATAGATGTTCTCTGGGTAGACTGTCTCCCAGTTTGGTTCCCTGTCACCCGACCCATGAGGAGTGCTGTTTTGTCCAAGAAGATCGTCATCATCGGTGGAGGCCCGGGCGGCTACGAGGCTGCGCTGATGGCGTCCAAGTACGGTGCGGACATCACCATTGTCGAGGACAGCGGCGCGGGCGGCTCAGCGATCCGGAAGGACGTCGTGCCGTCGAAAAGCTTTATCGCGGGCGCGAACATCAAAAACGACCTGCGCCGCGCGGACGACATGGGACTGAGCCACGCGCTCGGGGATTCGAAGCTGTCGCTGCTGGCGCTCAATGAGCGCGTGAAGTCGCTCGCCGGCAAGCAGTCGGACGACATTCGCGCGCAGCTGGAGCAGGGCGGCGTGCGCTTCATCGAGGGCCGCGCCCGCTTCGCGGACGAGCAGAAGGGCCACACTACCCACAACATCGAGGTCGAGGCTGCGGACGGGTCGACGGAGACCATCACCTGCAACATGGTGCTCGTGTGCGTCGGCGCGAGCCCGCGCGTGCTCAAGGGCGCGGAGCCGGACGGCGAGCGCATCCTCAACTGGCGCCAGATGTACGACCTGAAGGATCTGCCCACTCACCTGATCGTGGTCGGCTCCGGTGTCACCGGCGCGGAGTTCGTCTCCGCGTTCGCCGAGCTCGGCGTGAAGGTGACCATGGTGGCCTCGCGCGACCGCATTCTGCCTCACGACGACGCCGACGCCGCCGATGTGCTCGAGGACGTGCTGGCGGACCGCGGCGTGCAGCTGGAAAAGGACGCCCGCGTGGAGCGCGTGGAAAACACCGGCGACGGCGTGGTCGTGCACACCACCGACGGCCGCGCCATCGAGGGCTCGCACGTGATGATGTCCATCGGCTCCATCCCGAACACCGCCGACCTCAATCTGGAGGCCGCGGGCGTGGAGGTCACCCCGTCCGGTCACATCCACGTCGACCGCGTCTCCCGCACTAACGTTTCCGGCATCTACGCCGCCGGCGACTGCACGGACCTGATGCCGCTGGCGTCCGTGGCAGCGCAGCAGGGCCGCATCGCCGTGGACCACGCGCTCGGCGAAGGTGTCACCCCGATCCGCCTGAAGACCGTGGGCAACGCCGTGTTCACCCGCCCGGAGATCGCCGCAGTCGGCGTGACGGAGCAGCAGATCCGCGACGGCGAGGTCGACGCCGACATCTACAAGCTGCCGCTGGCGACCAACCCGCGCGCGAAGATGCGCTCGCTGCAGTACGGCTTTGTCAAGATCTTCGCCCGCAAGGGCTCCGGCCAGGTGCTCGGCGGCGTGATCGTCGCGCCGACCGCCTCCGAGCTGATCCTGTCGCTGACCATCGCCGTGGCCAACAACCTCACCGTGCGCCAGCTCGCCGGCTCCATGGCGGTCTACCCGTCGCTGTCCGGCTCCATCACGGAGGCCGCACGCCGCCTGGTCACCAACACCGATCTGGACTAGTACTCAGGGAACGCCCGCTGCGGGCACTTCGTGCGCGGGCGAGAGAAAAGGAACCCCGCCGTGGCCTGGCGCTTGGACACATTGTCCGCGCGGTCGGTGCGGATGAACACGAACGGCACCGCCTTCGCACCGGGCCGCTGCAGGGGCGCCTAGGCGCTGGCAGGTGGATTCGAAGCCGGTGCCGAAGCGGGCGGAGACCACGTCGATGTCGTAGCGCGTTTCCTTCGCCGCGGTAAGCACCTCCGCGTACGGCATGGTCACGGCGGTGGCGTAGTTCACCCCGCTGTTCGTGATGTCGCGCATCACCGGCTGGACCGCGCACATCATCGAGCAGTTTGAGAACAACTCGCTGATCCGCCCGCTGTCCGCCTACAACGGGCCGGAGGAGCGCCACATCGAGCGCTAAATCGCTTTTACCCCCGAAACGCGGGCAGTCGCTTGTCGACGGCCCGCGTTTTTCCACCCCCACGCCGTCCCCCAAAGTGTCCCGAAAATGATGTGATCTGTATTAAACTTGTCCTATCCGTATGACCGCAAGAACTTCCTTTGTGAAAGGAAACCGATGAACCCGGATAACCTCCCGCTTCACGACCTGCCCGCCTTCAGCAAGATCCTGGTGGCCAACCGCGGCGAAATCGCCGTCCGCGCCTTCCGTGCAGCATTCGAGACCGGCGCGAAGACCGTCGCCGTGTACCCCCGCGAGGACCGCAACTCCTTCCACCGCCCGTTCGCGGACGAGGCCGTCCAGATTGGCGAGCCGGGCCAGCCGGTGAAGTCCTACCTGGACATCGACGAGATCATCCGCGCCGCGAAGGAAACCGGCGCGGACGCGATTTACCCAGGCTACGGGTTCCTCTCCGAGCGCGCCGACCTGGCGCGAGCCTGCCGCGACAACGGCATTAAGTTCATCGGCCCCTCCCCGGAAACGCTGGATCTGACGGGCGACAAGTCCGCCGCCGTCCAGGCCGCGGAGCGCGCCGGTCTGCCGGTGCTGAAGGACTCCGAGCCTTCCGACGACCCGAAGCAGCTGGCGGAGTACGCCAAGGACTTCGAGTTCCCGGTCTTCGTCAAGGCAGTTGCAGGCGGCGGCGGACGCGGTATGCGCTTTATTGAGCGACCGGAGGACGTCGAGAAGCTTGCTGCTGAAGCCTCCCGTGAAGCAGAGGCCGCGTTCGGCGATCCGAACGTCTACATCGAGCGCGCCGTGATCCGCCCGCAGCACATCGAGGTGCAGATCATGGCGGACTCCCACGGCAACGTCGTGCACCTGTTTGAGCGCGACTGCTCCGTGCAGCGCCGCCACCAGAAGGTCGTGGAGATCGCCCCCGCGCAGCACATCACCGAGGAGCAGCGCCAGCGCATCTGCCAGGACGCGGTGAACTTCTGCAAGGAGATCAACTACGAAGGCGCCGGCACCGTCGAGTTTCTCGTGGACGAGTCCGGCAACCACGTCTTCATCGAGATGAACCCGCGCGTGCAGGTCGAGCACACCGTGACCGAGGAAGTCACCGGCATCGACATCGTGAAAAACCAGATGTACATTGCCGCCGGCGCGAAGCTGGAGCAGCTCCACCTCACCCAGGACCTCATCGAGGTCAACGGCGCCGCCCTGCAGTGCCGCATCACCACCGAGGACCCCGCCAACGGCTTTAGGCCGGACTCCGGCGTGGTCACCGGCTACCAGTCCCCGGGCGGCGCGGGCGTGCGTCTCGACGGCAACGTGGCCGTCGGCACCACCATCACCCCGAACTTCGACTCGCTGCTGGTGAAGATGACCTGCCGCGGCCGCAACTTCCAGGTCGCCGTGGACCGCGCGCTGCGCGCCTTAAACGAGTTCACCATTAACGGCCTGTCCACCAACATCGGCTTCCTGCGCGCCCTTCTGAGCGAGCCGGAGTTCCGCCACGAGCGCATCAACACCGGCTTCATCGCGGACCACCCGAACCTGCTGGAAGCGCCGGCAGCAGCCGACGACGCCGGCAAGATCCTCAACTACCTGGCGTCCGTGACGGTGAACCAGCCCAACGGTCCGCGCCCGACCAACATCCGCCCGTCCAAGAAGCTGCCGGAGGCCAACTACGGCGACCTGCCGCGCGGCTCCCGCGACGAGCTGCTCGAGCTCGGCCCGGCAAAGTGGGCGGAGAAGCTGCGCAACCAGACCGCGCTGGGTGTCACCGAGACCACCTTCCGCGACGCGCACCAGTCGCTTTTGGCCACCCGCATCCGCACCAACACCCTGGTCGCTGCGGCGAAGCACGTCGGCCACCTCACCCCGGAGCTGACCTCCGTGGAGGCTTGGGGCGGCGCCACCTACGACGTGGGCATGCGCTTCCTCCACGAGTCGCCCTGGATGCGCCTGGACGAGCTGCGCGAGGCCATGCCGAACGTGAACATCCAGATGCTGCTGCGCGGCCGCAACACCGTGGGCTACACCCCGTACCCGGACTCCGTGACCAAGGCGTTCGTGCGCGAGGCCGCCACCTCCGGCATCGACATCTTCCGCATCTTCGACGCGCTCAACGACGTCTCGCAGATGCGCCCGGCCATCGAAGCGGTGCTGGAGACCAACACCACCGTCGCCGAGGTGGCCATGGCCTACTCCGGCAACCTGATGGACCCGGCGGAAGACCTGTACACGCTGGACTACTACCTCAAGTTGGCCGAGGAGATCGTCGACGCCGGCGCCCACGTCCTGGCCATCAAGGACATGGCGGGCCTGATGCGCCCGGCAGCCGCCGCCAAGCTGGTCACCGCGCTGCGCGAGCGCTTTGACCTGCCGGTGCACGTGCACACCCACGACACCGCGGGCGGCCAGCTGGCCACCTATCTGGCAGCCGCGAACGCTGGTGCCGACGTGGTCGACGTCGCCTCTGCGCCGCTGGCGGGCACCACCTCGCAGCCGTCCATGTCCGCCCTCGTCGCCGCCTTTGCGGAGACGGAGCGCGACACCGGCATCGACCTGCAGGCCGTCTTCGACATGGAGCCCTACTGGGAGGCCGTGCGCCAGGTCTACGCCCCGTTCGAGTCCGGCATCCCGGGCCCGACCGGCCGCGTGTACAAGCACGAGATCCCGGGCGGCCAGCTGTCCAACCTGCGCACGCAGGCCAAGGCGCTGGGTCTGGAGGACCGCTTCGAGCTCATCGAGGACTACTACGCCGGCGTGAACGAAATCCTCGGCCGCCCGACCAAGGTCACCCCGTCCTCCAAGGTCGTCGGCGACCTAGCGCTGCAGCTGGTGGGCCAGGGTGTCAGCCCGCAGGAGTTCGCCGAAAACCCGCGCAAGTACGATATCCCGGAATCCGTCATCGGCTTCCTGCAGGGTGAGCTGGGCACGCCTCCGGGCGGCTGGCCGCTGCTGCGCGACAAGGCGCTGGAAAACCGCAGCGAGGTCGACCACACCGTGAAGGTGCCGGAGGAGCTCGCCGCCGACCTCCAGTCGGAGGACCACGACACCCGCCGCGCCGCCCTGGACAAGCTGCTCTTCCCGAAGCAGTACGCCGAATACCAGGAGCACTTGCGCACCTACGGCATCACCGACCAGCTCGGCGACAAGGCGTTCTTCTACGGCCTCGAAGAGGGCGAGGAGACCATGATCTGGTACGGCGAGATCGACGAGAACCGCCCGCCGCTGGTGGTCAGCCTCGAGGCCGTGGGCGAACCGGACGAGAAGGGCATGCGCCAGGTCATCCTCACCGTCAACGGCCAGGTTCGCCCGATCACCGTGCGCGACGAGTCCGCCGAGTCCTCCGTCGCCGAGGTGGAGAAGGCCGACTCCTCCAACCCGGGGCATGTGGCAGCGCCGTTCGCCGGTGCCGTCACGGTGACCGTCAAGGAAGGCGACGAGGTTAAGGCCGGCGACCCGGTGGCAACCATCGAGGCCATGAAGATGGAGGCCGCGATCTCCGCCACCAAGGACGGCAAGATCGAGCGCGTCGCGTTCACCCAGCCGACCAAGGTGGAAGGCGGCGACCTCGTGGTGGTCATCGCCTAGCAGGGGTGTTATCAGCACCGCGCGGACCGTTTCACGGCCGCGCGGTGTTTGCTTTGCTGTGCCGAGGCGCGCTCGGGCACCGGCGACACCGGCCTACGCGGTGAAGTCCTCCACGTCCACGACCATGACGTTGTCCTCGCCCTCGACATTCTTGAAGCCGAACTTCTCGTAGCGGTGGCGCGCCCGGTCGTTGTCCGGGTCCACCCACAGCGCCACCTTCGGCGCGCCCTGGCGCTTCGCCAGCTCCACCGCCGCCTGCAGCAGCCTCACCGCGAGACGGTTGCCTGCGTAGCGGTTTTCTACCGCGATGGCTATTTCGGGGATGTCGGGGGCGAGGTTCGCGTGCCCGTCGTCAGGCGACTGCCAGTACCGCAACCACACGCCACCTGCAGGTACGTGGAATTGATCGAATGCGACGATGCCGCTTTCGCGCTCCGGGTCCCACTGGCCCACATAAGTTTCGGCGCCTTCGCGCTCGCTGTGGCCGACATCGCCGGCCTCGTTGCCGAAGACGTCGGCGAGGTAATTCAGCCGACGCAGGTAGGTGCGGTCGGACTCGGTGGCCTCGCGTAGTTGGAACTCAGGTGTGTAATCCATGCGCTCCACGTTAATCTTTCCCCATGCTTCGACGCATTTGCCTATCGACGTCCACCGCCCTGGCCCTCGCCGCAACCCCCGCATTCGCCGTGGCAGCGCCCGTGGTGAACGACGCTCCACCCGCCGCCACCCCCGTGGTCAACCAGGGCGATGTGGTGGACGTGGTGGGCAAAGGGCGCTGCACCATCGCGTTTAACGACCGGGGCCAGAACGTCAGCTACACCGCCGGGCACTGCGGCGAAGAGGGCGACCGCGCCCTGGTAATGGGGGAGGGGTTCCGCGCCTCCGGCACGTTCCACCCGTCGTCGGCGATGAACGCGGACGAGGGCACCGCCAACGACTGGGGTGTGATCCGCTGGGCAGATGGCGTGAAGCTGGGCAAGAACGCCATATCCGGGGACGCGGTGGTGGCGCCGTCGCTGATGCGCTCTGGCGACCCGGTGTGCGTGTACGGCGGCACCAGCAAGAAGACGACGTGCGGCAGCTTCGCAGGCGCCATCGGCAACAACCTCTACTGGGACGGCCCGTCCGGCAAACCCGGCGATTCCGGAGGCCCGGTGTGGGTGGAGGGCAAGGGCTTTTTGTCCGTCTACACCGGCGTGAGCCTGGCGGTGGGCAGCAAGGGGGAGGAAGGCCGGCTCAACCGCAGCTCCGTGCCGGACAACGGCCCGCAGGTTAGCCCAGAAGAAGAACTGGAGCTGCTGGCGCAGGCGAAGCGCATCTCAACGCCGGTGGTGCACGAAACCGCGGTGCCGGGCGGCACACCGGAAAAGGTGAAAGACGGCGGCAGCTCGGATGTCAGCGCGGTGGGGATCACCGCGATCGTGCTCGTCGCCCTTGCCGGGGTGCTGCTCGCGCTGCCGCAGATCGTCGGCGCGCTGCCGCCGCAGTATCGCGAGCCGGCGCTGCGGATCATGCAGGGCTGGGGCTCGTAACGGGGGGAGGGGCTACTTCAGCTCCATCAGCACTGCGCCCTTGTTTACCTGGCCGCCAACCTCGACGGCCAGGCCGGTCACAGCGCCGGCCTTGTGGGCCTTGACCGGGTTTTCCATCTTCATCGCTTCCAGCACGACCAGCACGTCGCCCTCGGCGACTTCCTGGCCTTCCTCCACGTTGACCTTGATCACGGAGCCCTGCATGGGGGAGGCGACGGCGTCGCCGGAGACGGCTGCCTTGCCTGCCCGGCGCTTCTTCGGCTTGCGCTTGGCGGGACCCGTCGCGACGAGTTCCTCGGGTAGGGCGACTTCGATGCGGCGGCCGTCGATCTCCACCGCGAAGGTGCGGCGGGCAGGCGTCTCAGTGTCCGCGTCCTCGTCGGTTTCCGGGGTGGTGGGCAGCTCGCCGTCCCACTCCTCTTCGATCCAGCGGGTGTAGACGCCGAAGCCGTCCTCGTCGCCGACGAACGCCGGGTTGTCCAGAACAGCCTGGTGGAACGGGATCACGGTGGGGAAGCCGGCCACGACGTACTCGCCGAGGGCGCGGCGGGCGCGCTCGATCGCCTCTTGGCGGGTGGCACCGGTGACGATCAGCTTGGCCAGCATCGAGTCGAACTGGCCGCCCACCACGGAGCCTGCGCGCACGCCGGAATCCACGCGCACGCCCGGGCCGGCCGGCTCCGCGTAGGCGGTGACGGTGCCCGGTGCCGGCATGAAGTTCGCCGACGCGTCCTCGCCGTTGATGCGGAACTCGATGGCGTGGCCGTGGGGGACCGGATCGGCGTCGATGAGCAGCTGCTCCCCGCGGGCGATGCGGAATTGCTCTCGCACCAGGTCGATGCCGGTGGTGGCCTCGGTGACGGGGTGCTCCACCTGCAGGCGGGTGTTGACCTCCAGGAAAGAGATCAGGCCGTCGGAGCCCACGAGGTACTCCACGGTGCCCGCGCCGAAGTAGGCGGCCTCGCGGCAGATGGCTTTAGCGGAGGCGTGGATGCGTTCGCGCTGCTCGTCGGTGAGGAACGGCGCCGGGGCCTCCTCCACAAGCTTTTGAAAACGGCGCTGCAGGGAGCAGTCGCGCGTGCCGACGACCACCACGTTGCCGTGCTGGTCCGCCAGCACCTGCGCTTCCACGTGTCGGGCCTTATCCAGGTAGCGCTCCACGAAGCACTCGCCGCGACCGAACGCGGCAGTGGCCTCGCGGGTGGCGGACTCGTACAGCTCCGGGACCTCCTCGAGCGTGTAGGCCACCTTCATGCCGCGGCCGCCGCCGCCGAACGCCGCCTTGATTGCCACGGGCAGGCCGTGTTCTTCAGCGAAGGCGACTACCTCGTCGGCGCCGGCAACCGGGTTCTTCGTGCCCGGCGCCATCGGGGCCTGCGCGGCCTCGGCGATGTGGCGGGCGGTGACCTTGTCGCCAAGCGCGGCAATGGCCTCGGGGGAGGGGCCGATCCAGGTCAGGCCTGCGTCGATGACCTTCTGCGCAAACTCCGCGTTCTCTGACAGGAAGCCGTAGCCCGGGTGGATCGCGTCCGCGCCGGACTTTTCCGCTGCGGCGATGACCTTGTCCATGTCCAGGTAGCTCTCGGCCGCGGTTTCGCCGCCAAGCGCGAAGGCCTCATCGGCCAACTGCACAAACGGCGCGTCCGCGTCCGGCTCGGCGTACACGGCGACAGACGCGATGCCCTCGTCCACACACGCGCGGATGACACGCACGGCGATCTCGCCACGGTTGGCCACCAGCACCTTGGTCACGCGGTTAGGCAAGTCAGTAGTCGCTGCAGTGGTAGGCACGAAGCAATCCCGTCCTTACATTCGGAAAACACAAACCGTTAGAAACGTCGGACAAACGTCGAACCATGTTACAGCGCTACCGCGCCGGCGCACTTAATCTGCAGCGTTGTCGGGGTTGTCGCCCTTGGCCACCGGCATGCGCACCATGTTTCCCCACTCGGCCCAGGAGCCGTCGTAGAGCGCGACGTTGCTAAAGCCCAGGATGTGCTTGAGCACGTACCAAGTATGCGAGGAACTCTCGCCGAGCTGGCAGTACACCACCGTCTCGGCGTCCTTGTCGAAGTCGGCGTAGATCGCTTCAATGTCCTCCAGCGAGCGGAAGCGGGCGTTCGGGAAAACGGAACGGCCCCACGGCACATTCACCGCGCCGGGGATGTGGCCCTGGCGCAGCGACGGCGCGGAGGAAGGCCCCGGATTCGGGTCTTCGCCCAGGTAGAACGGGGCCGGCCGGGCGTCGATAAGCTGCGCGGGCGTGCGCTCCAGCAACTCCGAAGCAAACGCGCGGAAGGGCGCATCCTGGCGCTGAACCACCGGGTAGTCCGATCGCGGGTAGTCCGGCACCACAAAGGAAGTGTCGCGCTCTTCGCCCATCCACGCGTCGCGGCCGCCGTCGAGAAGCCGCACGTCCGGGTGGCCGAACAGCTCGAACACCCACGCGGTGTAGGCCGCCCACCAGTTGGACGAGTCGCCGTAGACCACCACAGTGTCGTCGCGGTTGATGCCGCGCGAGCGCATCAGCTCCGCAAACGCCTCGCCGTCGATGAAGTCGCGCACCAGCGGGTCGTTCAAATCCCGCTTCCAGTCAATGCGCACCGCACCGGGGATGTGGCCGATGTCGTAGAGGAACGCGTCCTCGTCGCTTTCCACGACCTTCAAACCCGGCACGCCCAGGCGGGCGGACAGCCACGCCGCGGAAACGAACTTCTCCGGGTGCGCGTACTGCTGGAACTGCGGGGTGTCGTCGAGCTCGATGCCCATGGTGGCAACCTTTCTTCTCGCTCGTGTGCGGTGTGCAACACCAGTGTGCAAAACCACCGTCAACGATACAGAAACGAATGCAGCGCGCTTGACGCGTTCGGCCAGAAAACACGGTGGTGTGAACTTGCACACTATCAAATCGCTCGCCCGGTGGAACTCACTGCCGCGGGTTAAAGTCAAGTCAGGAACATACAGGTCGCGGCCAGTTTGTTCTAGCAATCTGACCTGCCCCGACGGCTCCTGTGTGAGCGTGAAGCGGGGTATGAACCATGAAAGGGACCAACCGTGCACAAGGCGATTGTTGTCTTCGAGGTCGAAGGCGGCTCCGACAAGTCCTTCGACGGCCACCGCAAGGACACCATGCCCATCGTGAACGCCATCAAGGAAAAGGGCTGGCACTCCGAGGTCGTCTACTTCCGCCCGGAGTGGGCGGACGACCTGTTCACCTACGTCTCCGAGAACTTCGACGCCTACATCTCCCGCGTGAACCCGGGCAACATCCCGGGCGGTGAGAAGGGCTACTTCGACCTGCTCACCCGCCTGTCCGAGGCCGGCCTGGTGGGCATGTCCACCCCACAGGAGATGATCTCCTACGGTGCCAAGGACGCCCTGGTCAAGCTGAACAAGACCGACCTCGTGCCGGAGGACACCGCCGCGTACTACGACGTGGAGGAGTTCCACAACACCTTCCCCAAGTCCCTGTCCTACGGCGAGCGCGTGCTCAAGCAGAACCGCGGCTCCACCGGCTCCGGCATCTGGCGCGTGCGCCTTGCCGACGAGTCCCTGGCCGAGTCCGTCGAGCCAGGCACCGCCCTGCCGCTGGACACCAAGCTCAAGTGCACCGAGGCGGTGGACAACCACACCGAAGACCGCGAGCTGGGCGAGTTCATGGACTTCTGCGACCAGTACATCGTCGGCGACAACGGCATGCTCGTGGACATGCGCTTCATGCCGCGCATCGTCGAGGGCGAAATCCGCATCCTGCTGGTCGGCCCGCACCCGGTCTTCGTCGTGCACAAGAAGCCGGCTGAGGGCGGCGACGCGTTCTCCGCAACCCTGTTCTCCGGCGCGAAGTACACCTACCAGAAGCCGGAGGAGTGGCAGGAGCTCGTCGACATGTTCGCCGAGGCCCGCCCGGTCATCGCTGAGAACCTCGGCGGCGACAACATCCCGCTGATCTGGACCGCGGACTTCATGCTCGCTGACGACGACGAGACCGGCGAGGACACCTACGTCCTCGGCGAGATCAACTGCTCCTGCGTCGGCTTCACCTCCGAGCTGGACATGGGCATCCAGGAGAAGGTGGCCGAGGAGGCCATCAAGCGCGTCGAGGAGAAGCACGCCTAAGAGCGTTTCGCTTCTCGACGAGCACTCCGCCCGTTCGCAACGGATCGTCTAGCAGACACAATGGCCTGCTAGACGATCCGTTTCTTATTGGCACCCATCTCCAACATCAGCTGGGGAAATAGATTGCCGGGTGCGGGATCGTCTAGCAACATTCGCTGCGGTGCTAGACGATCCGGCGATTAGTTGAGCAAGTAACCGGACTGGTTCCAGAACCGGTTGAACTGCTCGACGTCGCCAGCGACGGGCTGCACAGCGTCGCCTTGTGCCGTGAGGTCCACGGTGTAGTGGTCGGTAATACCTGCCGCGGTGGCTTCTCCGCGTTCACCCCAGGAGAGGCGGAGCTGGCCGTCGTTAAGCAATTCGATGCTCTCAACCTCTGTGAATAGCCGCATGTCGCCTGCGGGCTGGCCGTTGACGTAGAGCGCGAGGCCGTCGCTGATGGAGGCGCCGGTGCCTGCCGGGCGATCCCCGTCGCCGAGTGAGCCGCGGAACGTGATCCAGCTGATCGGCGCGCACGGATCGTAGTGGTTCTCGATGTTCTCGATCCAGTAGTTCATGTCCGACTGGCTGTCAGCCGCCGGCATGCGGCCCGGGGCTGTGCCGGTGGCGTACTGCTGGCGCGGATCGGTGGGCAGGCTGGCACAGTTGTCGCCCTCCGGGGCGGGGGCGGGCGGTGGCGGGGCAGCGGCCTCGCCGGCCGGTGGCTGCGCGGCCGCTTCGGTGACGGTCTTTTCTTGAGTCACCGTTTCGGGGAGGTCCGCACCTTGAGCGGCCGTGTCCGCCCCGGCACCGCCGATGGACGCGGTGACAGTGGGCGCCTTCCCGCCGGTTCCCGCAGCTGTGTCAGCTGTTGTGTCCTCCGTGGCGCTGCACGACGCAATCGCGAGCGCCGTCGGAACTGCAATGAGTAGCTTGGTCGCTTGGTTGATTCGCGTCATACCTCGTTAGGGTAAAAGCTTTTCCACGCTTTGCGGGTCGGCGTCGGAAAGCATCTGGTGGCAACGGTCGTATTCTGCCTGGTCACCGATAGCCTGTGAGGTTACTGCCAACATCGCAATGGCCTTCAACACGCCCTGGTTCGGCTCGTGGGAGGCGGGGACCGGGCCCCAGCCCTTCCAACCGTTGGCGCGCAGGCGGTCCAGGGAACGGTGGTAGCCGGTGCGGGCGTACGCGTAGGCGATGAGCTTGTCGCCGTCACTCAGTTCGCGTTCCGCGCGGGCGGCCCAGACGGCGGGGGAGTCGGGGTGGGCGAGCGCGGTGTCGTCTGCAAGCAAATCCTTGCCCGCGGCCGGATCGGCGGGCAGCTCGATGGGCTTCGGGGCGAGCATGTCGTTGATTTCCATGGCCGCCAGGCTACTAGTTTCCTGGGAGACCGTGACGGGCCAGGCATTCGCGCATATTGTGGGGCGCGTAACCCGATGTGACCTGCGTCCCACACCGAGGAGCACCAATGGCTAGCCCGCTGTATGTCGCCCAAAACGGAACCTACGAGGAGTTCCTGGAGGTCTACGACCCGGAAGCGCACGATGCCACGGAGATGCTGTGCGCCGGACTGATCAACCGCGACCCTGAGGCACGCGAAAAGATCAGCAACGACATGCTGGACCGCGGCGCGGATGCCACGGTCGTGGATTACGGGCAGAACACGTTGACGCTGCTGCTGAGCCACGACCGGCTCGCTGACGGCGACCCTGCACTGGCGCAGCGGCTTATCGACGGCGGCGCCGACGTGGACTATCGCGAAAGCGGTGGCAACGTACCCATGATGCTTGCTATTCGAATCCGCGTTGACGACGACGAACAGCGCCGCCCCCTGTACGAGGCACTGTTCGCCGCGGACGTGGATTTGGACGAGCCGACGAACCTGCGCACCCGAAAGAACTCGATCGGGAAGTGGCTGCGCATGAACGTGGACGGGCGCCCCGGAAAACTCGACGTCCTGGACGAGTTTCTCAAGGCCAGAGGCTATTAGGAGATTCCCATGGCAAGCCCGACGTACACGGCGAAGAAGGGCACCTACGAGGAGTTTCTCGAGGTGTTCGACCCAGAGGTGAATGACCCGACGGACATGTTGCTTAACGGCCTTACCAACAAGGATCCGGAAACCCGCGCCGCGATCTGCAACGACATGTTGGACCGGGGCGCGGATGCGTCGCGAGTCGAATACGGGCAGAACGCACTGACTGTCCTGCTGGGCAGGCACCGTCATCTGGGGTCCGGTGATGCAGCGCTTGCGCAGAGGCTTGTCGACGGCGGCGCCGACGTGAACTACCGCGAACGCCGGGGATCCTTGGTCCTGCAGCTGGCGATCGAGATCCGTGTGGACGACGACGAGCAGCGTCGACCGCTCTATCAGGCCCTGTTTGGAGCAGAAGAGCTGGATCTGGATCTTCCGTCCAACGCACACGAGCCAGTCATGAGCATCGGTGAGTGGCTGCGCATGAACGCCGACGACCGTCCGGAAAAGCTCTATGTCCTCGACGAGTTCTTGAAAGCAAAAGGTTATTAGCGAGGGAGAGAAAACCATGGCAAGCCCGCTGTATGTCGCCCAAAACGGTACCTACGAGGAGTTTCTGGAGGTCTACGACCCGGAAGCGAACGACGCCACGGAGATGCTGTGCGCCGGGCTGATTAACCGCGACCCGGAGGCACGCGCAAAGATCAGCAACGACATGCTGGACCGCGGCGCCGATGCGACGGTGGTGGACTATGGGCAGAACACGCTGACGCTGCTGCTGAGCCACGACGATCTCGGCGACGGCGACGCGGCTCTCGTGCAGCGGCTCGTCGCCGCCGGCGCCGATGTGAACTACCGCGAAAGCCACGGAGACACACCGATCAAGCTCGCGGTGAAGATCGGAGCGGAAAGCGACGAGCAGCGCCGCCCCATCTACGAAGCGCTGTTCGGAAAGGATGTGGACTTGGACGAGCCGTCAAGTGTCCGCAACCCTAAGAACAAGATCGGCGAGTGGCTGCGCATGTGCGTGAACCACCAGCCGGAGGGCCTCAAGGTCCTCGACGAGTTCCTCACCGCCCGCGGATTCTAGGGGCGCGTGCGGGGGGTCGTCGCAAATTTGTACGAATCAACAACGCTAAAATCCGACCTGGGGTTTTGCAGGGCAGATTCCGAAAAAATGTCGATTCGTACAAAACCGCCCGGATCTCGGCCCCCTCACTCCCAGAAGTCGGAGGCGTCCAGCCCGAAGCGGTACAGGCAGCGGCGCAGCAGTGGCATGGATAGGCCGATGACGCTGGTGGGGTCGCCGTCGATGGAGTCGATGAACCAGCTGCCCAGCGCCTCCAGCGTGAACGCGCCCGCGCACTCCAACGGTTGGCCGGAGCGGGCGTAGGCCTCGATGTCGGCGTCGGAGACGTCGCCGAAGCGAATGGTGGTGGCGACGGTGTCCACCACCCACTCGCCGCCGAACCACACGGCGTGCCCGGTGAGCAGCTGTGCTTCTTTGCCGCGCTGCGCCTTCCAGCGCTCGATGGTCGCTTCAACGGTGTGGGGTTTGCCCAGCAGTTCGCCGTCGAGGAGCAGCATGGAGTCGCAGCCGACCACCACGTCGCCGGGGAATTCGGCGATGGCAGTCTCCGCTTTGGCGCGGGCGAGGGTGGAAACGGTGGTGGCCGCATCGACGCTGTGAAGCGATGCGATCACCGCGTCCTCGTCGATGTGGGCGGGACGCAGTACGGGCCGCACCCCGCCTTGCTCGAGCAGCATGCGTCGCGACGGCGACTGCGACGCCAGCACCAGCCGCATTAGAAGTACGCCGCCGAGTCGAACGCGTGCGGGTTGTACGCGGTGGCGGGGTGGGAGATACCCCAGTAGTTCGCGTCCGGCTGCACCCCGGCGAGCTTGCGCTCGCGCTTAAGCTGCTCCAGCACCTGCGAAAGTGCCGCCAGTTCCGCCTCGGTGGGGTTGCCCTTGAGTACCTGAATGTCCACGTCAGCCTCCTTACAGCGGGATGTTGCCGTGCTTCTTCTGCGCCGGGTAGCCCACCTTGCGCTCCAGCAGGCGCAGGCCCTCGAGCACGCGGTCGCGGGTGGCGGACGGCTCGATCACGGCGTCGACTAGGCCGCGCTCGGTGGCCACGTACGGGTTGAGGTTCTCCTCGGCGTACTTGTCGGCGTCGGTGCCGATGGCTTCGGCGGCGGTGGGGGCGTCTGCAAGCGCGATCTGCGCGGTCGGCCACGCGAACACCAGGTCAGCGCCCAGGCCCTTGGAGCCCAGCAGGGCGTACGAGGGGCCGAACGCCTTGCGGGTGACCACGGTGATCGTGCCCACCTGCGCCTCGGCGAACGCGTAGGCAAGTGCCGCCGCGGCGGCGGACGAGCCGGCACGCTCCTCCTCGACGGCCGGCAGGAAGCCCGGCGAGTCCACGAACTGCACGACAGGCAGGTTGAACGCGTCGCAGGTGCGGATGAAGCGCGCGGCCTTGCGGGCGGCGTCGCGGGTCAGACAGCCCGCCAGCACGCTCGGCTGCGTGGCGACGACACCAACGGCACGCCCGCCAACATGCGCAAACCCGGTGACCACAGAGCCCGCGTAGCCTGCGGAAAGCTCGAAGAAGTCCCCGTCTGTGACGGCGTTGACCACGTCCAGCACGTCGTAGGGCTGGTTGTCGTCGTCCGGGATGAACGTGTCCAGGTTAGCGCCGGAACCGGCAGCCTCGGCGCCCAGCGGGGAAGCGGCCTTGTTGTTCAGCGGCAGGTAGCCCACCACCGCGCGCGCCAGCTCCACGGCCTCCACGTCGGTGGCGGCGGTCAGCTGCGCCAGCCCCGTCTCCGCGGCGTGGACGGCGCTGCCGCCGAGCTGCTCGCTCGTGGTTTCGGTCTCGGTCACCTTGCTCACGATGTCGGCGGTGGTCACGTGCATCGCCGCGCCCTCGGCCATGATGGTGATGTCCGCCAGCGGCACGGTCGCCGCAGTCAGCGCCGCCGCGTCGCCGGCCACGACCGCGATCTGCGGGATCAGCCCGGACGCGCGGGTGGCGGCGCGCAGGATCTGCGCCTGCATGTGCGCGGTGACGATGCCTTCCTTCCAGCGCGGGCCGGTGGAGTCGTAGATGCCGATCAGCGGGACGCCGGTCTTGGTGGCCAGGTCGTAGATCTTGAGCATCTTCTCGGCGTAGACCTCGCCGATCTGCCCGTCGAAGACGGTGGGGTCTTGGGAGAACAGGCATACCCTTCGGCCGTCGATAAGCCCATAGCCTGTGACAACGCCGTCGGTGGAGGGCTTAGACTTGTCCATCTTGTACGCCTCGACGCGGTGCTTCGCCAGCGCGTCGGTTTCCACGAACGTGCCTTCGTCCACAAGCTTCAGCACGCGCTCGTGGGCGGTGGCGGTCCCAGCTGCGTGCACTGCGTCGATCGCGTCCTGACCGACCGGGGCCTGCGCCTCATCCAGGCGGTTGCGCAGATCCTCGATGCGGCCCGCGGTGGTGGTCATGTCGGGTTTGGATGAACTCATAACGCCTCAGTCTAGATTCCTTGTGTGCCGCCATGCTTATCGACGGCTCCGCCGCCCGCGTTTCACCCTCCACCGACGGGCAGTAGAGCGGCGCCTACGCGCCGAGAAGGGCGAGGGGCATAACGATAATTCCGTCGGGGCGGACGTACGCCTGTTTACCTGTGGTTACCACCATCAGGTTGGTTACCCGGTCCGGGATGCGCTCGCGCAGCCACAGAAGGTGCCGGACGTCGGCGTCATCAACCCGCGGCTTGAGTTTGACCTCAACACCGACGACTTCTCGTTCCGGTCCTTCGACGATGAAGTCGACTTCCCGTTCTCCGGCGTTTGATCGGAGGTGGTACACCCGCGCTCTGGCTGCTTGGGCCAGCACACGGAGTGTGAGCGCAGTCAGGGATTCGAAGAGTGGCCCAAACATGTGGGCCGCGCGGTTGCTGAGGAGGCTGGATGGGCCGATGCCGAGCAGTCGTGCCGCGAGAGCGGGGTCGGCGAGGTGGTGTTTGGGGCCCTGCTGCAGCCGCTTGAACTCGTTATGCTTCGGAACCCACCCAGGGACTGGATCGAGCAGCCAAATCTTCGCTAGGTGCTCGCGGTATGCGAGCGTAGTTTTCTGATTCGGCTGCTCCACCTGGCCGCCCGTTGTAGCGTCGAGCAGCCTCGAGTAGGCGGTGGTCGTGGAAGTGGCCGCGGCATAGGCGCGCAGCCAGCTCCGGAGGCTTTCGGGCCGGCGTACTTCGTAGCCTGCATCGGGGATGTCGCGGTCGATGATGCGCTCGATGTACGAGTCGAGCATCAGCGTTTGGACCGTGGGATCAGCCGCGGCGATAGCGGGAAAACCACTGCCGGTGATGAGCTTGGCGTAATCGCCGACCTCAAAATCCGAGTGTCCCGACACATCGTTGTCTCCGCCCAAGATCCTGGCGAAGCTGCACGTGGGGTCGGAAACGCCGCGTTCATGGACGGCCATCGGGCGCATTCTTAACGAGTAGATCCGCCCGGCGCCCGAATGGGAACCCTTCGCGTCGACGGGAGTGGCCGAGCCGGTGAGCAGAAAACGCCCGGGGGCAGCTCCTTGGTCCACTTGGCGGCGAACTGCATCCCAAACCTGGGGGAGATGCTGCCACTCGTCGATGAGCAACGTGCCGTCCGGCGCTGAGGAGAGCGAGAAATCGGCCTCCGCAATGCTGCGCATATCCGGATCATCAAGGAACCAAGTGGTGTCGGCGCGGCGTTTGGCCGTGTCGGTTTTCCCGACACCTTTCGGCCCGTCAATGGCGATTGCGGACAGATGGGGCATGAGAAGGTCGAGCTCGTCATCGAGGGTGCGTCGGAGGTAGGCCATATTGAGCATTGTACTGCACGAAAGTGCCCTACTACCGTATTTTCAGGACTCCTACTACCCAATTTTCAGAAGCTCTACTACCCGATTTTCAGGACTCCTACTACCCGATTTTCAGAAAAGAGGCCCCGCGCCGGGTAAGCGGCGCGGGGCTCAAGCGAGGGTCAGGGTTGTGGAGTGACTACAGCACTACCGCTCCCAAACACGGTGGGAAGCCAGCGGCTCCTTCACCGGCGCAGCGGCAGCGTCGGCGGTGTCGACCGTGACGATGCCCGGCTGGTCCGCCGGGACGCGCGCGGCCTCCAGTGCCTGCTTGCCGGCCTCGCCCACGGCGACGATCGCCTTCTTGTGGCGCTCGCACTCGCCGAGGATTGTGTCCACGTCCGTCTTCGCCGGCGGGTTAACCACCACAACCGCGTCGAACTCGATGGAGCTGGCGGTGAGGTAGGTGCGCGAGATCGGAGTGTCCTTGTCGCCCAGCTTCACCGTGCCGCCCTTTTCCGCCACCACGAGCGGAGTGGTGCCGGCGGCGGAAAGCTCATCGACGAGTTTGCCCACGGCTGCGGCTGTATCTCCGGAAATGTCGGTGGAGATCAGCACGCCGACCTGGCGGCCGTCGATAGGCCAGGTGCCGCCCATCTGGGACAGCGCCTTCGAGGGCTCCACGTCCGCAACGTCCTGCTTCTCCGGGTGCGGCAGGCCCAAGTTGTCGGCGACAGTCTCCGCGAGGTCCTGGTCCACGTGCGCCAGCACCTCGAGGTAGCGCGTCTTCACCGACTCCTCGTAGCACTTGCCCAGCTCGAACGACAGCGCCTGGGTGAGGTGCTCCTGCTCCACGTCGGTGAGGGAGAGGTAGAACAGTCGGGCCTGGGAGAAGTGGTCGTCGAAGGATGCAGGGTGCTCGCGGGTGATCTCGCCGTTCACGGCGACCGGCACGTCGATAAATGCGCCCTCGTCCACAGTGGCCTCGGTGGGTGCGCCGCCGTCGAGCGTGTTCGGCTTGTACGGCGCGACGCCGGTGTGGGAGGCCACCTGGTGCATGCCGTCGCGAAGGTTGTCGTTGACCGGCGTCTGCGGGCGGTTGATCGGCAACTGCGAGAAGTTCGGCCCGCCCAGACGGGAAATCTGGGTGTCCAGGTAGGAAAACAGGCGGCCCTGCAGCAGCGGGTCGGCGGTGACGTCGATGCCCGGAGGCAGGTGCGACGGGCAGAACGCCACCTGTTCAACCTCTTCGAAGTAGTTGCGCGGGTTCTTGTTCAGCGTCATCGTGCCAATGATCTCCACCGGCGCGAGCTCCTCCGGCACCAGCTTCGTCGGGTCCAGCAGGTCGATGCCCTCGAACATCTGGTCCTCGGTGTCCGGGAACACCTGCACGCCCAAGTCCCACTGCGGGAAGGCGCCTGCCTCGATGGCGTTGTACAGGTCGCGGCGGTGGAAATCCGGATCCATGCCGCCGGTGATCTGGGCTTCCTCCCACACCTGCGAGTGCACGCCGAACTTCGGCTTCCAGTGGAACTTCACCAGGGTGGTCTCGCCGGCGTCGTTGATGAAGCGGAAGGTGTGGATGCCAAAGCCCTCCATCATGCGCAGCGAGCGCGGGATGCCGCGGTCCGACATGTTCCACAGCGTGTGGTGGGTGGCCTCGGTGTGCTGGCCCACGAAGTCCCAGAAGGTGTCGTGCGCGGACTGCGCCTGGGGGATCTCGCGGTCCGGGTGCGGCTTGCCGGCGTGAATCACATCCGGGAATTTGATCGCGTCTTGGATGAAGAACACCGGGATGTTGTTGCCCACCAGGTCCCAGTTGCCCTCCTCGGTGTAGAACTTCGTGGCCCAACCGCGGGTGTCGCGCACGGAATCCGCGGAGCCGCGCGAGCCCAGCACGGTGGAGAAGCGGACGAAGACCGGGGTCTCAGCGTCCTTCTTGAACACCTTGGCCTTGGAAATCTTCGAGGCATTGCCATTGGCGACGAACACGCCGTGCGCACCCACACCTCGGGCGTGGACGGCGCGCTCCGGGATGCGCTCGTGGTCGAAGTGGGTGATCTTCTCGCGGAAGTGGTGATCCTGCATCAACAGCGGACCGCGCTCGCCGGCGCGCAGCGACTTCGATGTCTCCGACAGGCGTGCGCCTTGCGCGGTGGTGAGGTACTCGCCCTGCTGGGCGCGCGGGTCGGTGCCGCCGGAGTTGTCGGCTCCGAAGTGGAACGGGCAGCCGGTGGGGGAGACAGCCGCTGGGGCCTGCTGCTCCGGGGCGTCCTGGGGCGGGTTCTGCTTCTTGTCGGTCACGTGTCACAACCTTTTCGTGTTGGGGGATCCTCGGGGCCATCTTCAAGGCGCTGAGGGTGGAACCGAGGGTAGGCCCGTCCTCGAATGATCGTTTGGACGTGCGGCCAAAACTGGCACGGGGCGAGGTGGACGTCGATAGGCAATATGCTCGAACCCATGACTGTGCGCGACATTCAGGCCATCCAGGACGCGGTGGCGGAGTACTGGCCGAACGTGCGGTGGGTGGAAACCACCGGATCAACCAACGCTGACCTGCTTAAAGAGGGCGAGCCCGGCACGGTGCTCATCGCCGACGAGCAGACTGAGGGCAAAGGGCGCTTGGGGCGCCATTGGGTCTCGCCGAAGGGCTCGCAGCTGGCGATGAGCATGGTGGTGGAGGTGCCCGAGAAGGTGCCGCCGTTTGGCCTTTTGTCCATCGCGCCGGGCGTGGCCGTGACAGACGTGGTGCCGCAGGCGCGGCTGAAATGGCCAAACGACGTGCAGATCGGCGGCAAGAAAATCGCCGGCATCCTCTCCGCGCTGGACTTGCCGCGGGTGATTGTGGGCATCGGCATCAACGTGGCCATGCGGACCGAGGACCTGCCGGTGGAGACCGCCACCGCGCTCAACCTCGAGGGGCTGGACGTGGATTTCGACGACTTCACCGCCGACATCCTGCTCGCCATGGGCAAGCGCCTGAACCAGTGGCGCGAGGGCGACCCGCAGCTGCTCGAGGACTACCGTGCCGTGTGCTCGACCATCGGCCAAAACGTGCGCCTGGAGATGCGCGAGGGCGAGGAGACCGTCACCGGCACCGTCACCGGGGTCAACGACGAGGGCGAAGTGCTTATCGACGGCTCCGCTTTCTCCGTCGGCGACGTCCACCATCTGCGGCCGACGTCCTAGGCGTGCAGTACCCTGCCTGTTTATGGCTGGCAAAGCACCGTTTCGCGTCGGCGGGGACGAAGTCGTCCTCGCCGACGTGTGCGCGCCGCTTTCCTCGCTGACCATCCCGCTGCTGGAGCTGGTGGCCGTGACCGGCGTGGCGTGGATGGCCATCGGCTGGATGGACGTGACCCCGCACGTGGACCCGGGCCTGCGCAACATTGTGGTGCTTATCTGGGCGCTGCTCGTGCTGTGGCGGTTCATCGTCCCGCTGGTGGCGTCCAGGCGCCGGCGCTTCATCGTCACCGACAAGCGCATCCTGGCCCGCGGCCGGCGCGGGGCGGTGGATTCCATCCCGCTGCGCCAGATCCACTCCGTGCGCCGCGAGCGCGGCGGCATCAACGTGGCGGTGTACGGCTACGCTCAGCCGATCGTGTTCGAGCGGGTGGGCAAGACGCGCTCGGTGGAGAAGGTGCTGCAGCGCGCGCTCGGCGCGGCGCGCTAAAGCCAGCGCGCTGAAGCCAAGGCCCTACTTGTCCCCCTTGATCTCGGTGGTGTGCAGCTGCTCGTCCAGGTCCTCGGGGGAGAGCTTGCCGCCCAAGAACTCGGCGGTGACCGGCAGGTGCAGCTCCATGTCGGTGCCGGGGCACAGCTCGATCACGGCCTCGTCGACGGTGTAGTCCAGCACGTGGCCGCCGCGCGAGTGCTCGTTATCGATGAAGTGCACGTGGCAGCCCGGCACGCCGATGCCCTTGGCGTACATGGGGGTGCGGAAACCGCCGATGACACCTTCGACGTCGGTGAAGACGTGCTCCGCGTCGTCGGAGACGGCCTCGGACATCGGCGGGTAGGGCTTTTCCTGCTTGGTCACCGTGCGCACCACCACTTCCTTGAACCGGCCGGTGATCTTCACGGCGGTGAAGAAGTTGTGGCTCGGCTCGGCGTCGTCGATGAACTTGGCCAGCTCGGAGCGCACCATGCCGGCGGGCGCGTCGAAGCGCATCCGCGGCACGAAGTTGGTCACCACGGTAAACGGGGTGCGCTGGTCCAAATCGGCCACGCGCGCTTTGCCGTCGGAGGTGAGCTGGTGGCACACCCCGTCGAGGATGAGCATCTCGCCGTCGAGGGCGTCGAAGGTGCCCAGGCCGAAGTTGCCTTTGCTCAGGATGTCGCTGATGGTCAGCTCGCCGTCGTAGATGCCGTCGAGAAGCGCGGTCATCAGCGAGTTTTGGAAAATGGTGTGGCGGGCAATCGTTGCAGACATGGCTGCGATGCTAGTCGGAGGGGCGACTACAGTGTGCAGGGTGAGTAACGCCTATGGGATGCCCCTCGTCGCCGTCATCGGCGACGGCCAGTTGGCACGGATGATGCAGACGGAAGCGATCGAACTCGGCGTGGAGACCCGCGTGCTCGCCGCGAGTAAGGATGCCTCGGCGGCGCAGGTGTTCGGCGATGTGCGCCTCGGCGATTACACCAAGCTCGAGGATCTGCGCGCGGTCGTGGGTGGCGCGGATGCGGTCACCTTCGACCATGAGCATGTGCCCAACGAGTACGCGCAATTGCTTATCGACGGTGGCGTGGCCGTCGAGCCCCGCCCCGATGCTTTGATCTACGCACAGGACAAACTCGAGCAGCGTAAGCGCCTGTCCGAGGCAGGCCTGCCGGTGCCCGCGTTCGCAGCGATCGCGTCGGCCGCGGACGCCGAGGCGTTCTGGGATGAGACCGGCGGCCAGGTGTGTCTGAAAGCCACCCGCGGCGGCTACGACGGCCACGGGGTGTGGTTCCCGTCGTCACGCGAAGAGTGCGCCGAGCTGGTCGAGGACCTGCTGGGCCGCGACCTGCCGCTGATGGCGGAGAAGAAGGTCGCGTTCACCCGTGAGCTTTCCGCGATGGTGGCGCGCAACCGCTCCGGCGACGTGCGCGCCTGGCCGGTGGTGGAGTCGCGCCAGGACGGCGGCATCTGCCGCGTGGCCATCGCGCCCGCGCCGGGCATGTCCCCGGAGCTGGCCAAACGCTGCGAGGAGCTCGCCGTGCAGGTCGCCGAAGGCTTGGGCGTGACCGGCGTGTTGGCCGTGGAGCTGTTCGAGTACGAGGGCGACAACGGCCCGGAAGTGTCGGTCAACGAGCTGGCCATGCGCCCGCACAACACCGGCCACTGGACCCAGGACGGGTGCGTGACCTCCCAGTTCGAGCAGCATGTGCGGGCTGTGCTGGATTGGCCGCTAGGTGCCGTCGATAAGCTTTCGCCCGCAACCGTCATGGTCAACACCCTCGGCGGCGACGAGGACCCCACTGTGCCGATGGCCGAGCGCGTCGTTGAGGTGATGCGCAAGTACCCGCAGGCCAAGGTGCACCTCTACGGCAAGGACCACCGCCCCGGGCGCAAGATGGGGCACGTCAACGTGTGCGCCGACACCGTCGAGGAAGCGCTCGCCGTGGCCGAGGACGCCGCGCACTACATCATCCACGCAACCTGGAAGGACTAGACACATGGCACAGCCAGTCGTTGGCATCATCATGGGCTCCGACTCGGACTGGGACACCGTCGCCCCGGCCGCCGAGGTGCTCGCCGAATTCGGCATCCCCTTCGAAGTGGGCGTGGTCTCCGCGCACCGCACGCCGGAGAAAATGCTGGCCTACGCCAAGGAAGCGCACACGCGCGACCTGCAGGTGATCATCGCCTGCGCCGGCGGGGCGGCGCACCTTCCGGGCATGGTGGCGGCAGCGACCCCGCTGCCGGTCATCGGCATCCCGCGCGCCCTGGACACGCTGGACGGGCTGGACTCGCTGCTGTCCATCGTGCAGATGCCGGGCGGCGTGCCGGTGGCGACCGTCTCCATCGGCGGGGCGAAAAACGCAGGCCTTCTGGCCGCGCGCATCCTGGGTGCCGCCGACCCGTCCGTGCAGCGCAAGATGGTGGACTACCAGGCGCGCATGGCGGCCGAGGTCGAGCGCAAGGACGAGGCGCTACGCAAGCGCCTGATGGGTGAATAACCCAATCGTCGTGCTGGGCGCCCGCATCGTCGACGGGCGCCCCTCGCGCATGCTCGAATTCCGGCTGCGCCGGGCGCTCGAGGTGTGGCGCGCGGCCCCCGCGCCGCTGGTGGTTACCGGGTTTGGGGAGGCGGAGGTGATGGCCGACTGGTTGCTGGTCCGCGGGGTGCCCGAGTCGTCGATCGTGCTGGAGCCGGAGGCGCGCTCCACCAACGAAAACCTGGAGCGCTCCCGGGCGCTGTTCCCGGAGGTCGCGTGCCTGACCGTGGTGACCAGCGGGTTTCACGTGTTGCGCACCCGCGTGTGGGCGTGGCACCTGGGCATTCCGGTGCAGTTGGTGGCGGCACCGACCCCGGAGACGTCGCGGGTGAAAAACTACGCGCGGGAGGTGGTGGCGCTGCCGCACTCCGTGGCGCGGGTGGTTTGGCGCCGTTTCGTGCGCCGCGTGCTCGGGCGGTAGGGGTCGGATTTTCGTATACGATATCCGCATGGAAAAGATCCACGGCAAATCGATCACCGAAGAGCAAATTCAGCGGTGGGCTGATGAGGCTGAAGCGGGTTACGACCTTTCAAAGCTGCCGGCTCCGCGCCGAGGTCGTCCACCAGTAGGTAAAGGTGCAGGCACGGTCGTGCCGGTGCGTCTCGACGACGAAACGGTCGCCGCCCTCATGGCCCGCGCCGAAGCGGAGGGTCTGGCCACCCGGTCGGATGCGATCCGTGAGGCTATCCGGCAGTGGACTGGGGCAGACCTACAGAGCTAAACCCCGAGTAAGTGATCCAGAGTAAGGCCGATTTTGGGCCATACTCTGGATCCCTTACTCGGGGTTTGTGGAATGGGGGTCGCGCCGAGACGGGGGCCGCGCGGCCGGAAGCGCTACTTCTGCAGACCCGGCAGGTTCAGGCCCAGGTGCGGGCCGGCGAAGTACAGGCCGGCGGCGCCGATGGTGGCCACGATGGCGAGGATGCCGGTGAGCAGGCCGGCGAAACGCATGGCGTTGTCGATCTCGTCCTGGGTGAACTCGGAACTGCCCGGGCCGCTGGACTGTTTTTCCTTCGCCGGGGCGGCGGTGTCGGTTGCCGGGGCGGCGGTGGCCACCGGGGCGGCGCCGGCGACGAGGGCGACGGCGAGCGCGGGGGCGATGGCGCGGCGGGAGATAGAGCTGGTGAGCATGGGCGGTCCCTTCATGGGCGTGAGTGTATCCGCCACAGGATAGCCGACCGGGCCAGAATAACCAGCCACAGCCCCGCCGCGTTACTGCCCGTCGATGAAGCGGGTGACTTTCTCCGCTTCGGCGATCTCTTTCAGCCGCTCGGCGGACACCAGCCCGGTGACCACCACGACGGAGCCGCCGGCGGCGATGGGGCCGAGCACGTTCGCGGCGAACTCCTCGGTGGTGTGCCAGTCCTGCACCAGGTAGCGCTCCGCCTCAATGCCGGGCACCGCGAACGAGCTCAGCGCAGGCGAGGTGCCGAAGTAGTCGTCGCCGTAGAAGCGCACGGTGGGTCCGAAGTCCACGGTGCCCACGGGCAGTTCGCCGCCGGCTTCCACCACGCCGCGGCCGAACGGGTCGTCGGAGACCACCACGCAATCGGGCACCTCGCTCCACCGCGCGGCGCCGTCCAGGGTGGTGAAGATGAGGTCGGGGGCGGGGGCACCGGAGGCGTCGATAAGCGGGGTGCGCGAGGAGTTGTACGCGCCGATCGCGATGACCGCCGCTTGCCACGACACCGGCAGGTCGATGGCGACCTCGTCGCCGGCGTCGAATTCCTCGTCGAGCATGTTGGCGACCTTGCTGGCCCAGTTGTCCAGCGTCTGCGCCGAAAAATCCATGCGCACGCCGCGCGAGTCGTCATAGACGGTCAGGCGCGGCGTCGAAGGGTCGGTCTGCATCAGCGGTGCGAACATACTCATGCCCGCCCATCGTAAGGGGCAATTGCTTTACGACGCCAACATGATCGACGCGCCCGGCCCCAACGGCAAGTCGAATTGGTACCAGATAAACAGCAGCACCAGCCAGAACATCCAGAACACCACGGTGAACACGATCAGGCGCGACATCAGGGTGCCGATGCCGGCCTTCGGCTCGTAGCGGCGCAGCTGGGTGAGGATGACGATGATGTACGGGTTGAGCGGGGTGATGATCTGCGTTGCGGAATCGCCGACGCGGTAGGCGGCCTGGATGAACGCCGGGTCGAAGCCCAGCAGCGCGAACATGGGCACGAACACAGCGGCCATGAGCGTCCACAGCGCAGACCCGGAAGTGATGAGCAGGTTCAGGCAGGAGGCGAGGATGACGAAGGTGATGATCGCGCCGAAGCCGCCGATGCCCGCGGACTCGAGGGCTTCCGCGCCCTTTACGGCGGTCCAGGTGCCGATGCCGGACCAGTTAAACAGCGCGAGGAACTGGCCGAGGATGAACGCCAGCACCAAGAAGCCGGTCATTTCTTTGATGGACGAGCCCATCATGTCGGTGACGTCGGTGACGTTTTTCACCGTGCCGGAGACCTTGCCGTACACCAAGCCCATCACCACGAAGTAGAGCACCACGATGAACACGGAAGACTCCATCAGGGGCGAATCCGGCAGGAACGTGCCTTCCTCGTTGCGCCACGGGGAGCCCGGCACGAGCACAGCGACGGTGCCGACAATGGTGAGCAGGAGCGTGACACACAGCGTGGCGGTCAGGCCGCGCTTTTCCGCTGCGGTGAGCTCGGCGGTGATCTCGTTGCCGTCGCGGTCCAGGTCCGGGGCGTCCTCGCCTTCCGCGACCTCGGTTGGCACGCCCAGTTTGTTCAGGCGAGGCTCCAGCACCTTGTCGATGATCAGGCCGGCGATGAAACCCAGGATCGAGGCGGAGGCGATGTTGAACCAGTAGTTGGACATCACCGTGACCTCGTTTGCCTCCAGGCTGGGCAGCGCCTCCATGACGGAGTTGGTGATGCCGGCAAACAGCGCGTCTAGGGAGCCGGGCAGGATCGACGTTGCGTAGCCGGCACCCACGGAGGCGAAACCACCCAGCAGGCCGGCGACGGGGTGGCGGCCTGCGGCCTTGAACACCATGGCGGCCAGCGGCGGGATGACAATGAAGGCCGGGTCCGCGATCAGGGAGGCGGACACACCGATCAGGCCCACCGCGTAAGGCAGAACGGTCTTGTTGGCGGAGCCGAACAAGCGGCGGATCAGCGCCGAGAGCATGCCGGAGCGCTCCGCGATGCCGACTGCCAAGATGATGGGCATCACGTAGACAAGTGGCGGGAACCCGACGTAGTTTTCGCCCAGGTTCACGGTGAACCAGGCCAGGCCTTCCTTGGTGAAGAACCCGTGGATCGGGCGGACCTCGTCGGAGCCTGGGACCTGGACTTGGGCCCCGGACCAGGCCATCACCGTGGAGATGACGGCGGTGATCAAAAACAGGAGCAGAAAGAGGGTGAACGGCTCGGGGAGCTTGTTGCCCACCTTCTCGATGGTGTTGAGGACGCGGTCGGTCGCGCCCTGCTTTTCGGGCGCGCCACTCGTTCCGGTGGTTGTTGTGGTCTCTGGCGATGGCTCGGGCCGTGGTGTGCGAGTCATGCAATCTGGTTCTACCAAACCGCGAGCAGGGTTTTCTCCAGTTTCAGGAAAATGCCTGGAATTTCATTCCCGGAATGTGGGACAAGGTCTGGTGGGGTGGGGGCTAGTTCACGCAGCGCGGGCTGTCGCCGTCGGCGGTGATCTCGGGGCCGATCTCGGTCGCGCCGAAATCCTCACCCGGCGTGCCCACAGGCGCCTCCTGCTGCGCTTCCTCCTCGGTCATGAGACCCGGGCCTGCGTAATCGTCGGCCACGACCGCCACCATCGTGCCCGGCTCGAGCGTGGCGTTGGCCACTACCGGCACACCGCCGAGGATCCGGGCGAGCTCCTGGGCGGCAGGGTCGTCCGCGTCGGGCGCCACAACCTGGCTCTGGTAGTACAGGCCGTCCATTGCGTTGGCCACCTCGGAAACTTGGATGCCCTGTTTGCCCAGCTCCTCGCCGACGCGGCCCGCCTGGCCCGGCACAGCCCCGGCATTGAGCACGATGACGTCCTGGGAGCTAAGCGTCGACGACGCCGCGGAGTCGGAAGAGTCTGCGGAGTCGGAGGTCTCGGTGGTGTCCTCTTCTTCCTGATCGGGCTCCACCGCGTCTTCCATGAACCGGTGCACCTGGGCCACGTCGACGGTGACGATAGATTCGCCGTAGTCGCCCACACCGTTGACGGAGGTCACCGGAATGGTGGTGAAGGTGACGTTGTCGCCGGCCAGGCCGGAAAGTTGCTGGGCGAAGCGGACCACGTCCCAGTCCTTGTCCAGCGTGACGGAGCGCTCGGCGGCGTTAGCCAGCTCGCGCAGGCGCGCCGGGTTGGTCAGGGTGCCCGCAGAGAGCATGTTGCGCACCAGCGACGCCATGAACGTCTGCTGGCGGACAATGCGGTCGAGGTCGCCGCGCGGCAGGTCGTGGCGCTGGCGCACGAACGACAACGCCTGCGTGCCGTTGAGCGTCTGCACGCCGGCGGGGAAGTGGGCGCCGGACAGCGGCTCGTCCACCGCGTTGTTCAGGCACACGGTCACGCCGCCGACGGCGTCGGTGAGCAACACGAAGCCGAGCAGGCCCACCTGCGCGAAGTGGTCCACCTCCACGCCGGTGAGGTCGGCCACCGCGTCGATCAGCCCCTCTTGGCCCGCGCGCGCGACCCGCTGCTCCAGCTCGGGGCCTTCGGACATGCCATCTTCCTCGACCAGCTCTTCGCGCTTGTCGGCAGCGTAGGCGCCGTAAACGCCGTTGATCTTGAGGTTGCCGTAGGTGGAGTCGTGGACGTAGGTGTCGCGCGGGATGGAAACGGCCGTCGCCTTCGAGCCGTCCTCCGGGATGCGGACAACCATGATGGTGTCGGTGTTGATCTCGCCGTCGGCCACACCGGCGTTGAGGCGGGCGAGCTCGTCCTCGCTTAAGGGGTTGCCCTGCGCGTCCGTGCGCGAGTCGGAGCCGACGAGCAGGATATCCACCGCGCCGTCGAGCACCGCGTCGTCCTTGTTGCCCTTGCCCTTGGATTTGCTCTGGGAGCTCACGTCCAGCTCTGAGGCGGACAGCTGCCCGCCCAGGCGGCCGACGGCGAAGTAGCCGACGCCGGACAGAGTGATGGCCAGGGCGGAGACCACCGCCAGGACCCCTTTGATCACGGGGTGGCCGGACTGGGACACGTCTCGCGTTCGCGATGGTGCCGCCTGAATGTCGCGGGCACGGCGGTTGGGGTCAGTCACGCGGGGAAGTATACGACATCCCCGCCTGAATCCCTGCCGCAGTGCCTGTGCCGTACACCAATTTCGGCCCCACTGGTGGGTATGATTCCAGCCATTGTGAACGCTGACTCTCTCCATCCGACTGACGCGCCGCTCGCGGTGATCACGGTGACGTACTCGCCGGGCGAGCATTTGTCGCACCTGATTGCGTCGCTCGACGCGGCGACGCGCGGCGAGGTGCATTTGGTCTGCGCGGACAACGGCTCCACCGACGGTGCGCCGCAGCGCGCCGCCGCTCAGCACGAGCGCGTGGAATTCCTTCCCACCGGCGGAAACATCGGCTACGGGGCGGCGATTAATGTCGCGGCCGCGGCGCTTGCGGAGCGTCGAGAAGCGAATGCGATCCGAAACGACTACTTCCTCATCGTCAACCCCGACGTGGAGTTTGGCCCGGGCAGTATCGACGAGCTGATCCGCTGCATCGACGCTGCTCCAAAGGCGGGGGCGGCGGGCCCGCGCATCGAGGAAGCGGACGGCTCCGCGTACCCGAGCGCCCGCGAGGTGCCCGGGCTTGCCACAGGCATCGGGCATGCATTGCTTTACGACGTCTGGCCACGCAACCCGTTTTCCCGCGCCTACAAGGCGGACGCGAACATGCACGTCCAGCGCACCGCAGGGTGGCTCTCGGGCGCGTGTCTGCTGGTGCGGTGGGACGCGTTCGACGCCATCGGCGGCTTCGACGAGCGCTACTTCATGTACCTCGAAGACATCGACTTCGGCGACAGGCTTACGCGCGCAGGGTGGGACAACCTGTACTGCCCGTCGTCGGTGATCCTGCACGACCAGGGCCACGTGGCCGGCAAGTTCCGCAAGGTCACGGTGCCCGCCCACCATGGCTCGGCCTACCGCTTCCAGCGCGACAGGCACCCGCACCCGTGGCAGGCACCGCTGCGGTGGGCGTTGTGGCTCGGGCTGAAAGTGCGCGGGGCGTTCCAACTTGGCCTGCGCAAACCGCGGCGGCGCACCGATACTTAGTTAGACCACAAACACCAGGAAGAAAAGGACAAGCAATGGCAACTTCGGAGCACATCGGCGCCGCACAGGCGCCCGACGGGGCAGTCACTGAGATGGACGCGGTGATCCTGGTGGGCGGGCGCGGCACGCGTTTGCGCCCGCTGACGGTGTCCACCCCGAAGCCGATGCTGCCCACCGCGGGCTACCCGTTTTTGGCGCACCTGCTCGCCCGCATCAAGGCGGCAGGCATGAACCACGTGGTGCTGGGCACGTCGTACAAGGCTGAGGTGTTCGAGGAGTACTTCGGCGACGGCTCCGAGTTCGGCTTGGAAATCGAGTACGTGGTGGAGGAAGAGGCCCTCGGCACCGGCGGCGGCATCCGCAACGTGTACGACAAGCTGCGCTACGACAACGCCATGGTGTTCAACGGCGATGTGCTCTCCGGCGCGGACCTGTCCGCCATCGCCACCACCCACGTGGACAAGGACGCCGACGTGACGCTGCACCTGGTGCGCGTGCCGGATCCGCGCGCGTTCGGCTCGGTGCCTACCGACGAGGACGGCAACGTGCTGGCGTTTTTGGAGAAGACGGAGGACCCGCCGACCGACCAGATCAACGCCGGCTGCTACGTGTTCAAGCGTTCTGTGATCGAGCAGATCCCGGCCGGGCGCGTGGTGTCGGTGGAGCGCGACACGTTCCCGGGTCTGCTGGAGGCGGGCGCGAAGGTGGTCGGCCACGTGGATTCGTCCTACTGGCGCGACATGGGCCGCCCGGACGATTTCGTCCAGGGGTCTTCCGATGTGGTGCGCGGCATCGCGTACTCGCCGTTGCTCGAGGGGCGTACGGGCGAGTCGCTTGTGGACGACTCCGCTGGCGTCGCGCACGGCGTCATCCTCATCGGTGGCACGGCTGTGGGCCGCGGCTGCGAGATCGGGGCCGGCTCGCGTGTGGACGACTCGGTGATTTTCGACGGCGTGACCATCGAGCCTGGCGCGATGGTGCGCAACTCGATTATCGCCGCTGGTGCGCGGATCGGCGCGAACGCGCGGATCACGGACTGCGTGATCGGCGAGGGGGCAACTATTGGCGCGCGTTGCGAGCTGCAGGCGGGCATGCGCGTGTGGCCGGGCGTGGAAATCCCGGATTCGGGAGTGCGTTTCTCTCCGGACGCGTAAGCGACACGCCAAAACTGAAAAATAGTTGCTCAAATCGGCGCCGCTACCATATGTAGTACCCCCGATGCGCACCCCCATCTCCTGGCGCGTGTGACTAATGTGACTCGTGTGACGAGCGACGTGGGAAATGAGGGGCGGGGGACCGAAACTGCAGAATTCTGGTTGCGGCTATTTAGTGTCCCGGTGTGTAATCACAGCAGTGTTATCCGCAGTGCCCGCCAGCCGGGAACTGCGGTCACCACTCTTATACGACCGACAAGCAACTAAGGAAGGTAATGGCGTGGAAAACCAGGCAGACGCCACCCTCCGCGGCGCGGCCGCAGGAGGGATGACCCTCGACGAGTTGTTCGGCGCCGTCGAGCAGGAGTGGCAGGATCAGGCGCTGTGCGCCCAGACCGACCCGGAGGCGTTTTTCCCGGAGAAGGGCGGCTCCACCCGCGAGGCGAAGCGGATCTGCAAAGCGTGCGCAGTGCGCGACGAGTGCTTGGAATACGCGCTCGAGCACGACGAGCGTTTTGGCATTTGGGGCGGGCTCTCCGACCGTGAGCGCCGCCGCCTGAAAAAGCAGATCGGCTAAGCCCTACCAGGGGAAGTCTGGGGAGATAGTCCTCGGATCCAAGTTGAGGTAATTGGCCACAAGAGCGGTCAGAACCCATGTGATGAGTTCTGACCGCTCTTGTGTTTGCGCTGCCCGGTGCTCGATGGGCATGCGGAACACCACGAAGCGTGCGCGGGTGGGGTTGCCCTGCTTGTCCACCCCGGCCTGCAGCACGCGCCCGAGCGGCACCGGGCCGTCGGCGATGATCTCGTCCGGAAACACCGTCATGTCGGGGCTGAGACGCATCCGGGGAATGGTGTCCACGGCTAGGTCCACGCCGGCCAGCTCGTTGAAGTACTGGTTGTGCAGTGGCGCGTAGGCGTCGATGACCAACTGGTCGAAGCTGTCTGCGCGGGTGCGGTAGCGCGGCACGCCGATCGGCAGGATGGGCCCGCGCACGCCGTGGCCGTGGCGGTTGCGGGCCGGTTGCACATGGGAGGGGCCGGTGGAGCTCATAGCTGGCAATGCTATTGCGCCGCGCGGCGCAGGTGTCGCGGGCGCGCCGCGTTGCACTGTCGAAATCTCAATGCGGGGTTTAGACTTGGCGCCGTGAATATCTACCGCCGTTGTTGCCGCCCCGGATGCGGCCGGCCCGCCGTGGCCACGCTGATCTACGCGTACGCGGATTCGACGGCAGTTATCGGGCCGCTCGCGCCCGCCCCGGACCCGCACGCCTGGGATTTGTGCGAGCGCCATTCCGCGTACATCACTGCCCCGGTGGGCTGGGAGCTAGTCCGCGTCGAGCACGTCGAACTCGACGACGACGAGTTGGACGAGGAGAACACCGACATCACCGCACTCGCGGAGGCGGTGCGCGAAGCAGGACGGGTGACCACCGGTCTGGTGGAAACCGGCCAGGACCCGATCGAGTACTCGGCGGAGAAAGACTTCAACAACCCGGACACCTCCAACCACCCGGTGCACCGCACGAAGCGGGTGGAGGAGCAGATCGCGGCGGCCAAGGCGGCGCGTCGCTCGCACTTGCGCATCGTGCCGGACCCGGAGGTAGAGCAGTAGCAACAGCGGTCTGCGCAGGCCCGTGTCGGGGGCGCGCGATAAGATACCGCGCATGGCTATTGAGCACACAGAAGCAACGCTGAAAAGCGTTATCAAGGCGTACGACGTCCGCGGCGTCGTCGGCGAGACCATCGACGAGGACTTCGTCCGCACCGCTGGCGCGGCGTTCGCGCACATCCTGCGCGGGGAAGGCGAGACCCGCATCGCGGTCGGCCACGACATGCGCCCTTCCTCGCCGGCGCTTGCAGATGCCTTCGCCGAGGGCGCTGCCAGCCAGGGGATCAACGTGACCCTGCTGGGCCTGACGTCCACCGACGAGCTCTACTTCGTCGCCGGCACCCAGCGCTGCGCCGGCGCGATGTTCACAGCCTCGCACAACCCGGCGCAGTACAACGGCATCAAGCTCTGCCGCGCGGGCGCGACCCCGGTGTCCACGGACACCGGCCTGGGCGAGATTGGCCGCATGATCCTCGAGGGCGTGCCGGGGTACGAGGGGGAAGCGGGAGTCGTCGATAAGCATGACGCCCTGGAGGAGTACGCCTCCTACCTGCGCGAACTTGTGCCGGTGCCCACGCGCCGCAAGCTTGTTGTCGCGGTGGACGCGGCCAACGGCATGGCCGGCATGACGGTGCCGGCGGTGCTGGGCGATATGGACATCCGCCCGCTGTACTTCGAGCTCGACGGCACGTTCCCCAACCACGAGGCGAACCCGCTGGACCCGAAGAACCTTGTGGACCTGCAGAAGTTCACCGTGGAGCAGGGCGCAGACATCGGCCTGGCCTTCGACGGCGACGCGGACCGCTGCTTCGTGGTGGACGAGCGCGGCGAGGCCGTCTCGCCGTCCGCGATCACCGCGCTGATTGCCACCCGCACGCTCGAGCAGCACCCGGGCGCGACGATCATCCACAACCTGATCACCTCCCGCGCGGTGCCGGAGCTGATCGAGGAGCACGGCGGCAAGGCGGTGCGCACCCGCGTGGGCCACTCCTACATCAAGGCGCAGATGGCGGAGCACTCCGCGCTGTTCGGCGGCGAGCACTCCGCGCACTACTACTTCTCGGAATTCTTCAACGCCGACTCCGGCCTGGTGGCCGCGCTGCACGTGCTGGCCGCGCTGGCGGAGCAGGACGCGCCGCTGAGCGAGCTGATGGGCGCCTACGAGCGCTACACCGCCTCCGGCGAGATCAACTCCGAGGTCGCCGACCAGGCAGCCGCCACGCAGCGCGTGGTGGACGCGTTTGCGGAACGCGCGGAATCCGTGGACACCCTCGACGGCGTGACGGTGCAGTTGAAGGACTCCAAGGCGTGGTTCAACGTGCGCGCCTCCAACACCGAGCCGCTGCTGCGGCTCAACGCCGAGGCGCCGACGCGCGAGGAGGTGGACGCGCTGACCGAGGAAATCCTCGGCATCATCCGCGCATAAGCTTCCCCGCGTACGCTCGCGGGGTATGAGCGGATTTTCCAGGGAAGACGCCCTGTTTTTCGACATCGCCCACGAGGGCGCCCAGCTCCGCGCCGTGGGCCAGGCGGCGCACCTGCTTGCGGGGCTGCGCGGGCTTGCACCCCGCAGCGTGGTTGTGCTGGCCACCGACCAGGTCGCGGCCGCCGCGGCGCGGGCGGTGGCGGCGTTCGCCGCCCCGCTCGAGGTGCCGGTGGTGGTCGCCGACCAGCTTCCGGCGTACGTCGGCGCGCTCGACGTCGTGGTAGTTGTGGGCGACAACGCCGGCCGCGAGGAGGACCTGCGCGGTTTGACCACCGCGGCCAGCCGCGGCGCCGAGACCATCCTCGCGGGCCCGAACAAGGGGCCCTTGCTTGACGACGCACCACAGGCCGCCACCGTCATCCCCGCCCTGCCCGACACCGCCGGGGCCTCCCCGCTTCGCACCTGCGCCGTGGTCGGCGCGGTGCTGCTCGCGCTGCGCCAGCCGGCCGAAGTGGTGGCGGAGCGCTTCGAGCTCTTGGCCTCGGAGGTGGACGCCGAGCTGGAGTCTGTTTCCCCAAGGCGCGACGTGGCGGTCAACGCCGCGCGAAAGCTGCGCGCGCAGGCCGAGGGCGCCCGTGTGCTCCACACCGGCGTCGGGCGGGCAGGAAGCGCGGTGGCAGAGCTGGTGGCGGCATTGTGGTCCACGCACGGCATCCCTGCTTCCGCCGTGGGCGCGGAGGAACTTCCCTTCGCCGTCGAGCGTGCTCAGGAGGGCAATTCCACGGCTGGCGCGGACGATTTGTTCCACGACCCCTACATCGACGGCCCCGCGAAGCTGGTAGGTTTAACAACCGTTGTTTGGTCGTGCGGGACCGCCAGCCCGGTGGTCTCGGCGGGCAGCCGGGTCGAGTCCGTGGAGACGGACGTGGATGATCCGGCGGCCCGTGCGGCGCGCCTGGTTGCCAGGGCGTACGCGGCGACGGCGCTTGCAGCCGACGCCGCCGATGCCGCCGCCTCGGAGGAGTAGAAGGAGAACCATGGAGCACCTTGAAGGAGCTCTGCGCCCCTACCCCTGGGGCTCCCACACGTTGATCGCTCAGCTGCGCGGCGAGCCTTCGCCGAGCCCGCAGCCCCAGGCGGAACTCTGGTTCGGCGCCCACCCGGCGGCCCCGGCGACGGTGAACGGGCAGGGCCTGGACGACGCCATCGCCGCCGACCCGGCCGCCGCGTTGGGCAAGCGCGTGCAGGACGCGCACGGCGACCAGCTGCCGTTTCTGGTCAAGCTGCTCGCCGCGGCCGCGCCCTTGAGCATTCAGGCCCACCCCTCGCTGGAGCAGGCCAAGGAAGGCTTCGCGCGCGAAAACGCCGAGGGCATCGAGCTGAACAGCCCGAACCGCAACTACAAGGACCCGAACCACAAACCGGAGCTCATCGTCGCGCTGACCGAGTTCCGCGCGCTGGCCGGGTTCCGCCCGGTGCAGGACACCGCGGCGTTTTTCGCCGAGCTGAGCAGTCCGGAGCTGGACCGCTACGCCACCTTGCTGCCCACGGATGGCGAAGGGGATCTGCGCGCGCTGTTCACCACGTTGATTTCCCTGCCGCACCAGCCGCGGGTGGAGCTGATCGAATCGGTGAAGCGTGCTGCGGCGGAGCTCGTCGATAAGCGCACAGCCCCTGCGTGGATGGTGGAGGCCGCCGAGGTTTACCTCGAGCTCAACCAGACCTACCCGGGCGATGTGGGCGTGCTGGCGGCGCTGCTGCTCAACGTGCTCACGCTTGCGCCGGGCGAGGCGGCGTTTCTGCGCGCCGGCCAGCTCCACGCCTACCTGTCCGGTCTGGGCGTGGAGGTCATGGCCAACTCCGACAACGTGCTGCGCGGCGGGTTGACCACCAAGCACGTGGATGTGCCGGAGCTGGTGAAGGTGCTGGACTTCAGCACCCTGGAAAACCCGCGGGCGGAGGCGGCCCCGTCGCACGGCGGTGTGGAGTTCCAGCTTCCTGTGGACAGTTTCGCGGTGCGCATGCATGCGCTTGACGACGGCGACACGTTGGCCGTCGACGAAGACGGCCCCGCGATCGTGCTGTGCACCGCCGGCGAGGTGCGCGGCGCCGACGGGTTCGTCTTAACGCAGGGCAACGGCGCCTGGGTCCCGGCGAGCGAGGCGGCGACGGAAATCACCGCAGCCGGCAAATCCCAGGTGTTTGTGGCGACGGTCTAGCGGCCGGTGATCTTGTCAATCACGTCGCGGGCCGTCACGCCTTCTTTCTCGCGCGGGTAGCCTGCGACGTCTTCCTTGCCCGCGACGGGAGTCGGCGCCTCATTGCCTCCCGTGGCGGCATCCGGGGTCTGCGGCGCCTCGCTCGGCTGAGCGCTGCCCTGCGGTGCGGCGTCTGCCGCGCTTTTGGTGCCGGGAACCGATTGCGCTGCGACTCCTGCGCCCTGCATCCGCATCTCCTGCGCGGCGGGGGATCCAGGCTCGGACGGGGTGCCCTCTTGGATTCCGTCCGGCACGTGCGACGGACCAGAGCCGTGACCCGGCTGTGCCGTTGGCTCAGACTGCTCCGGCTGCTGCGTGGTCTGCGGCTGATCCGGGCGCTTCGACGGTTCCGCTGCCGGGGTGTGCGTCGGCTCGGTGGCCTCCGACGGCTGCACCTCGGATCCACCCGGTGCCGGGGTGGCGGCGGTGCTCGTCTGCGCGGCGCCGCCGTTGCCCGGCTCGCGCGGCGGGGTGCTGCCCGGCGTCTGCTGGGAGGTGGTGCGGTTGTCCGCGGAGGCCGGAGTGGGCTCCGCCGCCGGGTTGGCACCCTGCGGGGCGGCCATGGGCCGGGCCGGAGACGGCACGATGTTGGACGGGCGGTACACGCGCGACGGCTGCGTGGACTCCTGCGCCGGAGCGACTACCGCGTGCGGCGGCAGGTAGGGGTCGTGCGCCGCGTTGTAGCCGGTGGGCATGGAAGCGCCTGCGCGCCCTGCGCCGGAGCCTGTCGCTCCCGCCGCGCCCGCATCCGCGCCGTGGTGCGCGGCGGGGCCGTTGTCGGGGGAGTTGGTGGAGCTGCGCACGGTGCGGGTGTGCGTGAGGTTCTCCGTCACCGTCTCCGTTGTCGGGCTCGAGGTGGTGGAAGCGGCGCTGTTGCCAGTGGTGCCCGCGGCTTCCGCGGTAAACCCGGCGCGGTTGTTCTGGCCGGGTGCGGAGGTCGCCCACACCGTGAAACCGACGACGGCAGCAAGCAGTGCACCTGCGCCGATGAACACGGCTACCCGGCGTGCTGTCCCTTCCACGGTGACTCCTCCCGCGGGCGTTTCCGGCCCGCGCATTGGTTACAACTTGGTAACGTTTGGCTTCGTAGCACTGTTTATAGCACGTCATCGTGAAATGGGGAACCCCTGCGCGGCGAGTTGTTTTGCGTTTGAGTGCCCCGGAGCGTCGTTTTGCCGTATACAAATGGGTGCGACACGTTGTGCGGGCGCCCGCTCGCGCACCATCTACGGAAGGAGCGCCGCAGTGAGTACTTGGGACGAGCAGATTTTCACGGTCGATGCCAACACGGACTTCCTGGACGAGCTAGTCGATCTTGATTTCGAGGATGTTTTTGAAGCGGTGCGTGACGCGGTGCTCCTCGCCGCGAAGCAGGATTCTTCTGAGGAAGAGCTGCTCAACGGCCAGGCCGCAGCCACCATCGCGGCGATCTGGGCGGGCGCGCCGTTTTCCGCCGGCGAGATTGCGGAGACGTACCCGTTTATCCGCCTGCGCCCGGACGAGATGGACGAGCAGTTGGTGGAGTCTGCCGCTTCCGTGCTCGAGGAGGCGGACACTGAGGAGGACTTGGAGCAGTTCCTCGAGGCGCTGGCGTAGCTGAATGATTGTTGCAGTTGAAGGCATCGACGGCGCGGGCAAGAACACGCTAGTCACTGCGGTGAAGGAGCGCTTCGGCGCTGAGACGCTGGCGTTTCCGCGCTATGAAACGTCCGTGCATGCGCAGCTGGCGCACGACGCCTTGCATGGGCGCATGGGCGACCTGACGGATTCGGCGTTCGGTATGGCCACCCTGTTCGCCCTGGACAGGCATGGGGCGAAGCAGCTTCTCGACGGCTTCGCTGGCGACCCGCACAGCGTCATCGTCCTGGATCGTTATGTCGCCTCCAACGCGGCGTACACGAGCGCGCGCACGGGCGATCCGGCCGCCGTGAAGTGGGTCCACGACCTGGAGTTTGGAAAGTTGGGGCTGCCCAAGCCCGACTTGCAGGTGCTGGTGGACACCACCCCGGACGTTGCGCGCGAACGCGCGGAGGCGCGCGAGGAACAGGACGCGACCCGCACCCGGGACCGCTACGAGCGCGACGTGGCGCTGCAGGTGGCGACGTTTCAGGCGTACGCCGAGCTCGCGGAGCGCAACTGGGCGAGCCGGTGGCTTCGCACGTCGGAACCGGCGGTTATCATGCAGGTAGTGGGCGAGCTGGCGCAGTAAGGCCAGCTCAGCGCGAAAAGGATAGAGGAGGACGCATGGCACCGAAGATCCTCGTGGTGGACGACGACCCGGCGATCAACGAGATGCTGACAATCGTGCTGGAGGCCGAGGGGTTCCAGACCAGCTCCGTGACGGACGGTGCCGAGGCGGTGCCCGCCTTCCGCTCGTTCGACCCGGATTTGATCCTTCTGGATCTGATGCTGCCGGGGATGAACGGCATCGACATCTGCCGCGAGATCCGCAAGGAGTCCGCGGTGCCGGTGGTCATGCTCACCGCCAAGACGGACACGGTGGACGTCGTGCTGGGCCTGGAGTCCGGCGCGGACGACTACATAACCAAACCCTTCAAGCCGAAGGAGCTTGTCGCCCGTATCCGCGCGCGCCTGCGCCGCACGGACGAGACTCCGGCGGACGTCTTCGAGGTCGGCGACCTGACCGTGGACGTGCCGCAGCACACCGTCACCCGCGGCGACGAGGAGATCCAGCTGACCCCGCTGGAGTTCGACCTGCTGGTGGAGATGGCACGCAAGCCGAACCAGGTGCACTCGCGCGAGGAGCTGTTGGAGTCCGTGTGGGGCTACCGCAACGCCTCCGACACACGCCTGGTCAACGTGCACGTGCAGCGCCTGCGCTCCAAGATTGAGCACGACCCGGAAAACCCGGAGATCATCCTCACCGTCCGCGGCGTGGGCTACAAGACCGGTAAGTCGGAGGTGTAGCACCTGGACGCCATACGTCGTGTCGGCGACCGGGTGCGGCACGCCTGGTCCACGAAACTGCAGGTCCGCTTCGTGGGCACGGTGCTGCTCGTGTCCACGGTCGTGATGTCTGTGCTTGGCTTCGCGCTGGCGTCCGTTGTCACCGACCGCATCACCGCAGCCAAGATCGAAACCGCCACTGTGGAAATCGAACGCGCGCGTTCGACCGTGGAGTACCAGCTGGCCAACTCCGGCTCCTCCGCCTCGTTGCAGGCGCGCCTGAATTCGGCGCGCGCCGGGCTGACGCAGCGCGCGCAGGAAAGCGGCGACTCCGCCAGCTTCTACGAGCCTGTGCTGGTGGTGGAGGCGCCGAACGGTGCTGTGACGTCGTCGCCGGAGGCCTACCAAATTCCGAAGCGCCTGGGCGACTATGTCGAAGACGGCAACGTGGCCTACCAGTTCGCCACCGTGGAGCGCCCGGACGGCTCGGCCTACGACGCGCTGATTGTGGGCACCCCGACCAACGCCGACATCCCCAACCTTCGCTTGTACCTGGTGATGAACATGGAAAGCGAAGTCTCCACGGTCGCACTCATGCGCGGCATCTTGGCGTCCGCCGCGGTGATCGTCGTGGTGCTGCTGATGGGCATTTCCTGGCTGGCGTCCCAGCAGATTGTGGCGCCGGTGCGCTCCGCCTCGCGCACCGCGCAGCGCTTCGCATCAGGCCACCTCCGGGAGCGCATGCCTGTCGACGGCGAGGACGAGATGGCCGTGCTGGCCATGTCTTTCAACGACATGGCGGACACCTTGAGCAAGCAGATTGCCAACCTGGAGGAGTACGGCTCGCTGCAGCGCCAGTTCACCTCCGACGTCTCCCACGAGCTGCGCACTCCGCTGACCACGGTGCGCATGGCGGCGGATCTGATCGCGGCGAACGAGGACTCGCTGGAACCGGCGACGAAGCGCGCCTCGGAGCTGATGACCAGCGAGCTGGACCGCTTCGAAGCGCTGCTCAACGACCTGCTGGAGATCTCCCGCCACGACGCGGGCGTGGCTGAGCTCTCCGCGGCGAACGTGGACGCCCGCCAGCCGGTGGAGTCCGCCTGGCAGCAAACCCAGCACCTGGCCGAGGAGCTGGACGTGGACGTCATCTTCGACATCCCGGACGAGCCGCAGACGCTGGAAGGCGACGCCCGCCGCATCGAGCGCGTGGTGCGCAACCTCATCGCCAACGCCATCGACCACTCGGAAGGCAACCCGGTCACCGTGCGCATGCGTTCCAACGACGAGGCGGTGGCGATCACCGTCACCGACGGCGGCGTGGGCCTGAAGACAGGCGAAGAGGACCTGGTGTTCAACCGCTTCTGGCGCGCCGACAAGTCCCGCAAGCGCCACTCCGGCGGCACCGGGCTGGGCCTGGCCATCGCACGCGAGGACGCGCAGCTGCACGGCGGCGTGCTCGATGCGATCGGCGAGTACGGGGTGGGCTCGCAGTTCCGCCTCGTGCTGCCGCGCGACATCGAGGCCGGTTTCACGGAATCGCCGCTTCCGCTCGAGGCGCCGCGCGCTATCGCCCCCGAAGCGCTCGACGCCCCGGAGGACACCGAAGGCGCCGGTGACGCGGCAGCCGGCGGCGGCGACGGGGGAGCTGATGGAGGGGCACCTTTGGACGTCGATAAGCGAAGGCTCCAGGAGGACACCGATGCGTAAAACACTCGCCTGCCTCACGGTGGCGCTGACGACCCTGGCCGCCGGCTGCGCCTCGCTGCCCACGAACTCGGCGCCGCATGTGATCCGCTCCTTCGCGCCCGAGGAGACGGAAACGCAGGCCGCGGGGCCGAAGGACGGCCAGGAATCGGACCTTCTGCTGCGCGACTTCTACCATGCCTCTGCCACCCCCGACAGCGACTACGAGGCGGCGCGCGCCTACCTCACCGAGGGCGCTTCCGCCGCGTGGGACCCGAGCGGGCAGAAACTCGTGGTGGACAGCATCGGCATGACCACCCTGCCGGGGTCCTCAGTGGGGCAGCGCAGCTACTCGGTGCACGGCGAAGTCGTCGGAGTGGTGCGCTCCGGCGGTTCATACTCGCCGGAACGCGGAGACTATGAGGCCACCATCGACATGGAGATGGTGGACGGGCAATGGCGCATCTCCTCGCTGCCGGAAGGCGTCGTGTTCGAGCGCACGGAGCTGCGCAACCAGTACCAGCCGTACAACCTGTACTTCTTCGACCAGGACGACCGGGAGCTGGTCACCGACCGCCGCTGGGTGCACTCGCGCCGCGAAACGCTGGCGAGCGACCTGATCGGGCTGCTCATGGAAGGCCCCTCGGAGCGGCTGCGGCCCGCGCTCACCGGATCGCTGCCCTCGAGCGTGTCCTACACGGGAGAACAGGACGGCGCCTACACCTTCACCGGCTTCGCCGGCGTGAGCGAGGACGAACGCGCCCGCTTCGCGGCCCAGGTGGTGTGGACGCTCGCCACCGCGGGTGTCACCGGGCCCTACGAGCTCAAGGCCGACGGGCAACCGCTTATCGACGGCACCGACAGCCTCGACACCGACGACTTCATCGCCGCGAGCCCGCTGGTGGAAACCGTCGGCGAAACCAAGCTGTACGCCCTGGCGGGCGGCAAGGTCGTCCGCGTGGACGAGCGATCCACGCAGCCGGTGGAGGGCTCACTCGGCGCCGCGAGCGACGTCATCTTCGCCGACATCGCCAAGGACGGGGAGTGGGCCGCCATTTTCGGCAAACCCGGCGATGCCGAGGACGACATCTTCCGCGTGGGCAAGTTCGACGGATCCGAGGCCGAGGTCATGCGCGCGGGCACGTTCACCCGCCCCGCCTTTGAACCGGACGCGGCGGCGGTGTGGACGGTAGCTGACGGCAAGCGGATCCTGCGCACGGTGCAGTCCGCCGCCACCGGCAGCCTGACCACCGGCGAGGTCAAAGTGGAACTGCCCGACGGCGTGGACGGCAACATTTCCGTGCTGCGGCTGTCGCGCACCGGCACCCGGGTGGTCATGGTGATCGACGGCCGCCTCTACACCGGCATCGTGCGCCGGCAACCCTCCGGCGAGCGTTCCATCGTCAACGTCTACGAGTACGCGCATGAACTCTCAGGCAGCGTGATCTCCGCAGACTGGCGCCCGGACGGCTCCCTCTTGGTAGGCACGACCTCCACCACCCCGGTGATGCGCGTGGAGCAGGACGGCTCCTCCATGACCGCGATGTCCGCCGGCAACATTTCGGCGCCGGTGGTGGCGGTGGCGGCGTCGCCGAGCACGCTATACGTCACCGACGCTAACGCGCTTTTGCAGGTGCCGGCCTCCGGTGCGGACAACCCGATCTGGCGCGAGGTGCCGGGACTGGAAGGCGTGCGCGCGCTGCCGATCACTTCGCGCTAGCCTTTCCCGCATGGGGGAGATACTCGGTCAAGTCGGCGAGCTGCTGCTGCCGCGGAAATGCGCGGGCTGCCGCGCGCCGGGGCCGCTGCTGTGTCCCGCGTGCCGCGAAGGCTTGGCGACGCCACCGCAGCGGGTATTTCCCAACACCACCCCGCACGCGCCGGTGTTCGCGCTCGGACCGTACGCCGACCCGCACCGCGGGGTGATCCTGGCCATGAAGGAGCGCAATCACCTGGCTGTGCGCCGCCATGTCGGCGCGGTGCTCGCGGCCGCGCTGGAGTACCTGGAGGCGCGCGGCGAGATCCCTGCCGGGGCGGTGCTGGTGCCGGCGCCCACGCGCACCCGCTCCGCACGGGCGCGCGGCGGGGACCCGGTGGAACAGGTCTGCCGCGCCACCGGCAGGCGGGTGGCGCCGGTTCTCACGCTGGACCCGCGGACGGCGGACCAGTCCGGCCTGGACGAAGCCGGGCGGCGGGCCAACCTTTCAGGGCGCGTGCGCATTTCCGGCGTGCCTGCCGGCCGGGTCGTGCTTGTCGACGACGTAGTCACCACCGGCGCGACGCTGCAGGCCAGTGCCGCTCTGTTGCTCTCGCGCGGGGCAGACGTCGCCGCGTGCGTGGCGCTGTGCGCGGCGTAGCGGCGGGGTCCCGGCGGGGGCTTGGCGGGGGCTTGGCGGCGGATTCCTGACAGATTACGGCGGCCGTTTGCGTCCACCTGGGGATTTAGGGCCAGCCTGACAGATTCAGCCGTGATGCGTCGGGGCGGGGAAATGTGTTCACTCGCTCCACCCCGTCCGAGTGAACACATCACGATCCGCGGGCGAATTTGTTCACTTTGCCCAGGGCGGAAAATTCCCAAGCGGAATCTATTCACTAACCGGTGAATCAATCTGGGGCCGGCGGATTCCTGACAGATTACGGCAGCCGTTTGCGCCGACCTGGGCCTCAAGGGCCAACCTGACAGATTCCGCCGCGATGTGTCGGGCAGGGTAGCGAGCTTTCGTCAAAACCGGCCGAATTGGTCATAACCAGTTGTATAGTGGTGGTGGACACAGTTCCTACTACCGCAAGGGAGGACGCAGATGACGTCTGCAGACCGTAACCCGATCCAAGAGACGCTGAGCCCGGACGCCCAGGTCACCATCACCGGGCGAAACGTCGAGGTCCCAGAGCATTTCCAGGAACGAGTGAACGGCAAGCTGGCCAAGATTGAAAAGCTTGACCCGACGCTGAAGTCGTTCCACGTGGAGCTGCAGCACGAGAAGAACCCGCGCCGCGAGGCGGAGGCGGAGCGCATCCAGATCACCGCCACCGGCTCCGGCCACCTGGCCCGCGCCGAGGCGAAGGAAGAGAACTTCTACGCCGCGCTCGAGGTCGCCGTGGACAAGCTGGAGCGCTCCCTGCGCAAGGTCAAGGCGCGCCGCAACATCGCCCTGTCCGGCCACCGCGCGCCGAAGGGCGCCGGGGTCCTCGCCGCGGAGATGGAGGCGGATGCCAAGGCGGAGCAGGAGCGCGCCGCCCAGGAGGCCGGCAAGTACGACGTGGATCCGTACGCCGACCAGGTCGAGGACATCGTCCCGGGCCAGATCGTGCGCTCCAAGGTGCACCCCAACGCGCCGCGCAGCGTGGACGACGCGCTGAGTGAGATGGAGCTGGTGGGCCACGATTTCTACCTCTTCATCAACGAGGAGACCAACCGCCCGGCAGTGGTCTACCGCCGCCACGCGTTCGACTACGGCTTGGTCGAGCTCGCCCCGGAAGGGGACGCGGAGTAACCGCAGCTCAAGCTACTAAACCCCGCCCCGGCTCAGTTCTGTTTATGGTTCTGGGCTGGGGCGGGGTTCGTCGATAGGCAATTGTGCCTATGGGGTTGTCTATACCCAGGGAGGCGTGCGTACAATGGCCGGTTGTATCACCTTGGCCCTGTCAACCCATCAGTAAAGGACTTTGCACACGTGTTTGGACTGTCAAAGCTGCTCCGTGCCGGTGAGGGGCGCACCGTAAAGCGCCTTGCCAAGATCGCCGATCAGGTCATGGCGCTCGACGACGAGTACGCCGCGCTGACCGACGAGGAGCTCAAGGCCAAAACCGCCGAGTTCAAGGACAAGCTCGCAGACGGCGCGAGCCTGGACGACATTCTGCTCGACGCGTTCGCCACCGCCCGCGAAGCCTCCTGGCGCGTGCTGGGGCAGAAGCACTTCAAGGTGCAGATCATGGGCGGCGCCGCCCTGCACTTCGGCAACGTCGCCGAGATGAAAACCGGTGAAGGCAAGACCCTGACGTCGGTGCTGCCGGCGTACCTCAACGCCCTGTCCGGCAAGGGCGTGCACGTGGTCACCGTCAACGACTACCTGGCTAAGCGCGACGCCGAGATGATGGGCCGTGTCCACCACTTCCTGGGCCTGGAGGTGGGCGTGATCCTTTCCGAGATGCGTCCGGCGGAGCGTAAGAAGGCGTACGCGGCGGACATCACCTACGGCACCAACAACGAGCTCGGCTTCGACTACCTGCGCGACAACATGACGCGCTCCGTCGACGACATCGTCCAGCGCGGCCACAACTACGCCATCGTGGACGAGGTGGACTCCATCCTTATCGACGAGGCGCGTACCCCGCTGATCATCTCCGGCCCGGTGGACGGCTCCAGCCAGTTCTACACCGTGTTCGCGCAGCTCGCGCCGCGTATGCGCGAGGGCATCCACTACGAGGTGGACCAGCGCAAGCGCACCGTGGGCATCTCCGAGGAGGGCGTGGAGTTCGTCGAGGACCAGCTGGGAATTGACAACCTGTACGCCCCGGAGCACTCGCAGCTGGTCAGCTACCTCAACAACGCCATCAAGGCGAAGGAGCTGTTCGAGCGCGACAAGGACTACATCATCCGCCAGGGCGAGGTGATGATCGTGGACGGCTTCACCGGCCGCGTGCTGGCAGGCCGCCGCTACAACGAGGGCATGCACCAGGCCATTGAGGCCAAGGAGCAGGTGGAGATCAAAAACGAGAACCAGACCCTGGCCACGGTGACCCTGCAGAACTACTTCCGCCTCTACGAGAAGCTGTCCGGCATGACCGGTACCGCCGAGACTGAGGCGGCGGAGCTGCACCAGATTTACAAGATGGACGTTGTCCAGATCCCGCCGAACCGCCCGAACCAGCGCACGGACCGCGACGACTTGATCTACAAGACCCAGGAAGCGAAGTTCGCGGCCGTGGCGGAGGACATCGCGGAGCACGCGGCCAAGGGCCAGCCGGTGCTGGTGGGCACCACCTCGGTGGAGCGCTCCGAGTACCTGTCGCAGCTGCTCACCCGCAAGGGCGTGCAGCACAACGTGCTCAACGCGAAGTACCACGAGGAGGAGGGCCGCATCATCGCCGAGGCTGGCCTGCCGGGCAAGGTGACCGTGTCCACCAACATGGCTGGCCGCGGCACCGACATCGTGCTCGGCGGCAACCCGGAGATTCTCCTGGACGCGAAGCTGCAGGCGCAGGGCCTGGACCCGCTGGAGGATTCGGAGCGCTACCAGGAGGCGTGGGACGAGCAGCTCCCGGCTGCCAAGGAGCGCTCGCAGCAGCTTGGCGACGAGGTGCGCGAGGCCGGCGGCCTGTACGTCATCGGCACCGAGCGCCACGAGTCGCGCCGCATTGACAACCAGCTGCGCGGCCGCTCCGGCCGCCAGGGCGACCCGGGCGAGTCCCGTTTCTACCTGTCCATGCGCGACGAGCTGATGGTGCGCTTTGTGGGCCAGTCCATGGAGAACATGATGAACCGCCTCAACGTGCCGGACGATGTGCCGATTGAGGCGAAGATGGTCTCCAACGCGATTAAGGGCGCGCAGTCCCAGGTGGAGAACCAGAACTTCGAGATGCGCAAGAACGTGCTGAAGTACGACGAGGTGCTCAACGAGCAGCGCAAGGTGGTCTACCGCGAGCGCCAGGAGATCCTGGCCTCGAAGGACATTGCCGGCCAGGTGCGCCGCATGATCGATTCCACCATCGGCGCGTACGTCGACGGCGCGACCGCCGATGGCTACGTGGAGGACTGGGACCTCGACGGCCTGTGGAACGCGCTGGAGTCCCTGTACGGCCCGACGGTTAGCGCGCAGGAGCTCATCGACGGCGACGAGTACGGCCGCGCCGGCGAGCTCACCTCGGAGCAGCTGCGCCAGGCGCTGCTCGACGACGCGAACGCCCAGTACGACAAGCTGGAGGAGAACGTGGCGTCGATTGGCGGCGAGGAGCAGATGCGCAACTTGGAGCGCATGGTGATCCTGCCGATCATCGACACGAAGTGGCGCGAGCACCTCTACGAGATGGACTACCTCAAGGAGGGCATCGGCCTGCGCGCGATGGCGCAGCGCGACCCGCTGGTGGAGTACCAGAAGGAGGGCGGCGACATGTTCAACGCGATGAACGAAGCTGTCCAGGAGGAGACCGTGCGCCAGCTGTTCACCATGCGCAAGCAGTTTGAGACGCAGGAGACCGAGCAGGCTGAGGCGGGCGGCTCGACCGTCGTCTAGCAATTTGCTTATCGACGAGCTGCCGCCTCACAGCACCTTGAAGGAGACCAGCTTGCCGTCGCAGATTTTCGCGGCGTAGGCCCTCCTGGTGCCGTCTTGAGTTTCGACGGTGCCGAAGAATTCACCGCCCTCGCGGGCGTGGCAGGTAACCACCTGGAGCCTGTCCGCCGCGGGGGCGGTGCTTGTCGGTGCGTTTGTTAGCGCCGCCGCGTGCTGGCGGGCGCGGATGTGGGCGCGCACCGCAGGCGCGAAGCGCCAGGCCATCATGGACGTGGCGCGGTGTTTGCTCAGCGCGGCGTTGAGCGCTTCCGCCACGACCGGTTCGACCTCGGCGGCAGCGTTCGGCGGCGGAGCCGCGGACCCGGAGTTGCGCGCTTGGATGAGCCGGCCGAGCACGGCTGGGCTCCGGTTCAGCTGCGGCACGAGCACTTGCACGTGCCGGTGCCCTGGGGCGGTGTAGTACATGGCGGGTGTCCTCCCTCAACTGAGCGGGAATGCGTAGCGGAGGGGGACGGGCGTGGCTCGGGGTAGGTAGTATTGTCCACGTTCGCAGCCGCCCGTGTAAAGGGTGTGCTCACTACAGTAGGCATCCGCGACGCAACCAACGAAAGAGGGAACCCTTGCAGGGCTTGATCATCGATTACGCAGGAGTGCTGGACACCGGTGCAGAGGACGAGCAGCGCTGGAAGACCCTCATTCAGGCGGTGAAGGCGAAGGACATTGCCGTGGGCATCCTCTCCAACGAGGAGGGCGACGGCGAGCTGGCGGAAAAGATCCGCGAGTGGGAGTTCGGCGGCGTAGTCGACGCTGTGGTGCTCTCCGGCGAGATCGGGGCGGAAAAGCCGGAGCGCGCCGCGTTCCAGGCCGCGGCCGACGCGATCGGGGTGGACCTGAACGATTGCGTGATGATCGACGACGACATCATGAACGTCCGCGCCGCGGTCGAGTACAACATGATCGGCATCCTGCACACCGCCATCGACCGCACCGCGGTGGAGATCCAGTCCCTGTTCGACGTCGAGGGCGAGTTCTAGTGCGCGTCTACATCCCCGCCACCTTCGGCATGCTCTCGGCGCTAGAGGACAACCGCCTGATCCACGCCCGCAACGGCTGGGCTTTCGCGGCCACCGAGGCGCTGCACGAGTTTTTCACCTCCGGCGACCAGGAGGAGATCGAGGCCGTGGCGTTCGACGACGCCGCGATGGCGTCCATCCGCCTTTTGGCCATCGGCGACGAGGAGCGCCACCCGCACCGCCGCGTGGTGGTCTCCGCGGACGTGCCGGATTCCCAGGCCACTCCGGATCCGGAGATGGGCGAGTCCGTGGTGAAGCTGTCCGCGCCAGTGAACCTCGAGGACATCGCGGCGATCCACGTGGACATCGCGGAGGCCGAGGAGGCCACCGCGAAGGCCATCGAGGTCATCGACGCCGCCGACCTGGGCGACGAGGACGCCGAGCTCGCCGTGGGCGACGCCCAGGACAACTACATGGCGTTCTACGACCCGAGCGAGCTACCGGTGCTCGTCGAGCTGCTTTAGCTCCCACTCGTTGTTGGAGTGCAGGGCAGCCAATAGGCCACGCACTGCCGCGGCCCGGCGGCCGACGGGGGAGGCCGGGTCCAGCTCGTCCCAGGCGCACTCCGGATCCGCCGGGGGACCCAAGTGCGTGCAGCCGCGGGGGCAGCGCTGCGCCGCCTCTTCCAAGTCCGGGAACACGTCCACGATTTCTTCGGGGGAGACGTGCGCCAGGCCGAAGGAGCGGATGCCGGGGGTGTCGATGATCCAGCCGCCGCCGGGGACCTCGAGGGCCACGGACTGGGTGGAGGTGTGCCGGCCCTTGCCCACGCCGGAGACCTCGCCGGTTTCACGGTCCGCGTCCGGCACGATGCGGTTGACCAAGGTGGACTTGCCCACGCCGGAGTGGCCGATGAGGGCGGAGACGTGCCCGTCGATAAGCTTGCGCAACTGCTCCACGCCGTCCTCGACGCCGGTGCGCAGCACCTCCACGCCCATGGCCTCGAGCTCGCGCTCGAAGTCGGAGGGGTCCGCGAGGTCGGTCTTGGTCACGCACACCACCGGAGTCACGCCGCCGACGAAGGCGGCGATTAGGGCGCGCTCGACAAAGCCGGTGCGCGGCGGCGGATCCGCGGCCGCGACCACGATGAGCATCAGCTGCGCGTTGGCGACGATGATGCGCTCATACGGGTCCGTGTCGTCCGCGGTGCGGCGCAGCACCGAGGTGCGCTCCTCGCGTTTGACGATGCGGGCGAGGGTGTCTTTCGCGCCCGAGGTGTCGCCGACCACGCCGACGCGGTCACCCACTTCGATGGAGGTGCGCTTGAGCTCGCGGGCGCGGGTGCACTGCAGGCGGGTGCCGGCATCATCGAGCACCACGCCCCAGCGGCCGCGGTCCTTGGCCACGACGAGGCCGAACTCGGCGTCGTCGTGCGTGGGGCGGTTCTTCGAGCGCGGGCGCGAGCCCTTGCCGGGGCGCACGCGCACGTCGGACTCGTCGTAATCGGCGAAGCTGCGGCCCATTACTGCGCCACCACCTCCGCCCACATGTCGGCGAACCCGGGCAGCGTCTTGGCGGTGGTCTCGATGTTTTCCACCTCGACACCGCCCACCACCAGGCCGATGATTGCGCCGGCGGTGGCCATGCGGTGGTCGTCGTAGGTGTGCCAGGCCCCGCCGCGCATCCGGGTCGGGGTGATGCGCAGCCCGTCGCCGAGCTCCTCGCAGTTTCCGCCCAGCCCGTTGATTTCGCGCGACAGCGCGGCCAGGCGGTCGGTTTCGTGGCCGCGCAGGTGGGCGATGCCGGTCAGCTCGCTCGGCGTGGTGGCGCAGGCGGCGATGGCGGCGACGGTGGGGGCGAGCTCGCCGATGTCGCTCATGTCGATGCGGATGCCGCGCAAGTTGCCGGCCTCCGGGCCGCGCACGCGCAGGGTGTGGCCGGCGCCGGCGGCCTCCAGCTCCACCTCGCAGCCCATGCGCTCCAGGATGGACTGCATGGTCGCGCCCGGCTGGGTGGTGGTCACCGGCCAGTGCGGGATGCGCACCTCGCCGCCGGTGACCGCCGCGGCGGCCAAAAACGGCGCGGCGTTGGACAGGTCCGGCTCGATCTCCCAGTGCGTGCCGCGGATTTCCTGCGGCTCCACGGACCAGGAGCTGGCGGTGGCCTGCACCTTCACGCCCGCGTCTTGCAGCATTGCCACCGTCATCTCGATGTGCGGCATCGACGGCAGGGTGCCGCCGGTGTGGCGGATCTGCACGCCGCGCTCGAACCGGGGCGCGGCGAGCAGCAGGCCGGAGACGAACTGGGAGGAGCCGGACGCGTCGATCTCCACCGGGCCGCCCTCGGCGCGGCCCGTGCCGTGGACGGTAAACGGCAGCGCGTCGCCCGCCACGGACACCCCCAAGGCGCGCAACGCGTCCAGGATGGTGGACATGGGGCGTTTGCGGGCGTGGGCGTCGCCGTCGAAAAGCACGGGCCCATCCGCGAACGCCGCGACGGGCGGCACGAACCGCATCACGGTGCCCGCCAGGCCGCAGTCGACCTCGGCGGAGCGCAGCTTGCCCGGGGAGACGCGGATGGTTTCGCCGTCGCGCTCGATGGCGGTGCCCATGGCGCGCAGCGCATCTTCCATCAGGTCCGTGTCGCGCGAGCGCAGCGCCCCGACGATGGTGGACGGGCCGGCCGCGAGCGCCGACAAAATGTAGGCGCGGTTGGTCATGGATTTGGACCCGGGCACCTTCTGCGTGTGGGTGATCGGGCTGGGGTGAAACGGCGCAGGCCACATTTCGGTCATGGAAGTCATGATAATGGAGGGCATGTGCGGACGATTCGTTCTTTTCACGTCAGGCGACGACCTTGTGCAGGAGGTGGCGGGCTTGCCCGGCATCGCGGAAGTTGAGGCCCCGGACGGCACCCCGCCGCCGCGCTACAACATCGCGCCCACCCAGCAGGTGCCGCTGATCAGGGTTGCGGAAAGTGCCGCGCGTATCGACGCCGCGCGGTGGGGTCTGCTGCCCACCTGGAAGAAGGACGAGACCGGCCCGCCGCTGTTCAACGCCCGGGGTGAAACGGTGGCCGAGAAGCCGTCCTTCCGCAGCGCGTTCAAGGCGCGGCGCGGGCTGATGGTGCTGGACGGCTACTACGAGTGGAAGCAGACGGAAAGCGGCAAGCAGCCGTACTTCGTGCGCCCGGAAGACGGCATGCTCTACGCCGCCGCACTGTGGGAGACGGGGCTGGATCGCCTCTCCACCACCATGGTCACCACGGAGGCCACGGAGAACATGGCGTGGCTGCACCACCGCCTGCCGCTGTTTTTGCGCGAAGACGAGATCCGCACCTGGGTCGACGGCACCCCGGACGAGGCGCTGGAGCTGGTGCATCCTTCGCGCGTGGCGGAGACCCTGGTGTGGAACGAGGCGGCCCAGGAAGTGGGCAACACCAGAAACGACTACGCCGAGCTGATGGGCGACGCCCGCTAAGGCCGCGGGCGCCGAAGCTACGGAGCACTGATTGGCGCGAACTCCGCCCTGGTCAGCTCCGCCAAGTCGCGCGGTGCGAGGCGGGCGGACAGGCCGCGCTGGCCGGCGGAGACGGTGACGGCGGGCAGGTCGGCCACGGAGGCGTCGATAAGCGTAGGCAGCGTGTGCATCGTGCCAAGCGGCGAGATGCCGCCGACGACGTAGCCGGTGGCGCGCTGCGCCTTGGCCGGATCCGCCATCTCCGCGCGCTTCCAGCCGAGCGCTTTCGCCGCGGCCTTTAAGGAAAGGTGCCCGGCCACCGGCACGCAGCAGATGGCAAGATCGCGCTCGTGGGCGACGACCAACGTCTTTAACACCGCGGCCGGATCCAAACCGAGCTCGGCCGCAGAATGCTCGCCGAAGTGGTCTTGGCTGGGGGAGTAGGTGAGCACCTCGTGGTCGGTGCCTTTCAGTGCCGTCAATGCGCGGGTTTTCTCGGCCATGGCCACAGGGTAGCGCGCGCAGAAGGTGGCCCTACAATGGCTCACATGCCCGAAACCGAGCCAGACGCAGGCGTGAGCGATGACCTGAAGGCGCGCTTCAACGAGGAAGCGATGCCGCTTTTGGACCAGCTGTACGGCGGCGCGCTGCGCATGACGCGCAACCCGCAGGACGCCGAGGACCTGGTGCAGGAGACCTATTTAAAGGCCTACAAAAACTTCGGCAGTTTCACCCCCGGCACCAACCTCAAGGCGTGGCTGTACCGGATTATGACGAACACGTACATCAACTCCTACCGCAAGAAGCAGCGCCGCCCGCTGGAAACCTCCGCGGACGAGGTGACGGACAACCAGCTTTACACCTCCAGCTCGCACGACTCCACAGGCCTGGAGTCCGCGGAGGTGGAGGCGCTGAAAGCCATGCCGAACTCGCGGATCTCGGAGGCGCTCAACGCGTTGAACGAGGACTACCGCATGGTGGTCTACTACGCGGATGTGGAGGGGATGGCCTACAAGGAGATCGCGGATGTGATGGACATTCCCATCGGCACCGTGATGAGCCGGCTGCACCGGGGAAGAAAACAGCTCCGCGGGATGTTGAAGGACGTGGCGAAGGAACGCGGCATCGGCCTCGATCACGCTGACATGGCGGATGCCGCCGGCAAACAGGACGCGAAGGAGAAGTAATGTCCACCGGACACACCCACACCGACGCTCACGGCTGCGACGCCACCCACCGTTTGTTGTGCGAGCTGTTCGATGCCGACACTGCGCCTGAGCGCCGCGAGGAAATCAAGAACGACCTGGCGTCCTGCCCGGAGTGCCTGGCCGTCGCCCAGTCTGAGCGCGACGTCCGCGCGATGGTGCGCGAGTGCTGCGGCCCCGCGAAGGCCCCGGAGCCGTTGCGCCAGCGCATCATCGCCTCCATTACTACGGTGAGCTACACCGAAGTCCGCTATAGATAAGGCCTCTGTTTCTCGCCCGCAGCCTGTAGGTTGCGGGCTTTTTGCTTTGCGACGGCCCCTTGCCGCCGTAGCGGGGGTAAAAAACGGGGGTAGTGGGGGTTTCCGGATTGCTGAACAATCTGTGGATCTTTGAACAATCCAGGGGGTTTCGGGGGTTCCTGAGGGAAAACCACCGAATCTGAGAGTGTATGAATTGTATGGTTAACCGGAACATGCAGGTAGACGCGAGATTAGTGAAATCTATGCAGAAAAACACCTTAACGTGCATAAAATGCAGCAATAGTGGATTGTTGAACCATCCGCGCGCGATTGCAGTTTGATCGTTGAACAATGCTGACGAAACGTCGGATCACGCGGGCAGATTGATGAACAATCCGCAGCTAGGAACGGGTGGAAACGTTGAACAATCCGGAAAGAATGTTCAACGATTTACGGAATTTTTCAGCCTTCGGCGAAGCGTTTTACCTGCGCATATTCGGTGCATAAACTCATGGATGTCACAAAGAGAAAAACACACACCAAGGAGTCACCGAGATGCGAGCAGCATTCCGAAACACCATCGCCGCAGCGGTTGCCGCAGCCATCGCCATCTCCGGCGCCGACGTCGCACACGCCGCCCAAGAGATCGAGCTCGCACCGGTGCTGACCAACACCGCCACCCTCGCCGACACCGACGGCGACGGCCTGCCGGACATCTGGGAAGAGCAAGGCGTCGTCCTCGCCGACGGCACGGAGATCCCCCTGCCGGATTGGGGCGCGGACCCCGAACGCCCGGATCTGTTCATGCAGCTGAACTGGATGTCGTCGGAATACGACACCTTGAAGTGCGACACCCGCGCGGCACGCGAGTGCGCTAGCCCCAACCGCACTTCTTACGCCCCGTCGACGCAGAGCCTAGACGACCTGGTGGACCTGTTTGCCGACCACGGCATTAGCCTGCACATCGATGCCGGCGAGCACTACACCAACATCCCCAATTACTCTGACGTCCACGGCGGCGAGACGCTGGAGTACCACGATTTCTACTTTGACCCGAGCGAGTTTGAGGCGTTCCAGCTCATCGACACCATTAACGAGCTGGGGGACCGCGCCAACATCTTCCGCCCCGGTGTGTTGGGCGACCGGACGCGCGCCGGCTCCAACGCCACGGGCCTGTCGCTGGTGGGCGATAACTCCTTCTACGTGTCCAACCCAGGCGGAATGGCAAACGCTGAGCAGGTGCGAAACACCATCCTGCACGAGTTCGGCCACACCCTGGGTCTGCGCCACTGGGGCGCACAAGAGTTCGTCCGCGACATCGTGGAAGGTTCCCCGATGCAGGCCGGCTACCAGTCGGTGATGAACTACGACCATCAGTTTGACTACTTCAACTACTCCGAGCAGGGCTACTTCGCCGACACCCCGGCAGGCAAGGTCTTCGTTCCGGCGGACTGGGACAAGCTCCAGATGGCCAACACCCGCATCGGCGCCTACGCCGAGTCCATCGGCGCCCGCGTTGACATCGCCGACAAGGCTGAGGTCGAGGAGATCGAGCAGCCAGAGGAGGTCGTCGAGGTTGAGAAGCCGGAGCCTGTCGAGGTTGCCGACGTGCACGAGATGGTCGAGCTGGTCCCGGCCGAGGAAATCGCCGACGAGCCGGCTGCCGAGGCCGAGGCTCAGCCGGGTGTCGTCCCCGCTAAGGCGGAGCAGCCGGTGAAGAACGAGCCGAAGGTCGAAGCGAAAGCCGAGGCCAAGGTCAAGGTTGACGTCAAGCCCGCCAAGGCTGAGGCTCCCAAGCAGGCTGACAGCCAGGTCAACATCGCGGCCATCATCGGCGGTGTCGTCGCAGCCCTGGCAGCCCTGGGCATCGGCGCAGCATTCCTCGCAATGCGCTAAGAGTAAGGCTGGCCGGTAGGTAGAAACCAACAAGCGGGCCCTTCCCGAAATGGGAAGGGCCCGCTTGCTACTTCGTTTTACCGCGCTTTAAGAGTTGGGGCGCTTACCGCGGTTCGCGCTCTTCTTACGACGGTCCTTGCGCTTGCGACCACGCTTGCTCATGGGGGCCTCCTTTGAATATGGGTACCGGTTACAGATGTTCCACTGTATAGCCCTGCACTGCTGGCAAGGTAATCCGGCGGAGTTTTACGCCGACAGGCGTGCGCGGTTGCGGGCGCGGGCCTTGTTGCGGCGCTTGAGCGCGCGGCGCTCCTCCTCGGACAGGCCGCCCCAGACGCCGGCGTCCTGGCCGGTCTCCAGTGCCCACTTCAGGCACTGGGAGGTGACGGGGCAGCGGTGGCAGACCAGCTTGGCCTGCGCGATCTGGCTCAGGGCCGGGCCGGAGTTGCCGACGGGGAAGAACAGTTCCGGGTCCTCGTCGCGGCAAATTGCTTCGTGGCGCCAATCCATGATGATGACTCTCCTTGTAGGTCGTGTGTGGTTAATCCATGTGCAATTACGTGCGCACCACAAACACCCGCATTTGGCGGATGCGTTGCAAACGAAGTTTGATTCCTAGTGCCGGGCGGAGTGTCCCGTTGGATGCGGGACCCGTCTTCCGGTTTACCGGGCGTTAACCCTGTGGTGGCTTAGGGTTAAGGGCTGTGTAACCAGCCCGTTGTTTTTGCTACCCGGAAATAATGGCATGTTCACCTACACCGCGCTAGGGGTGTGCGCCAAATTGTGACGGGAATCATAGAATCTAACACTGCTTTTCGTCGGCCGGGGTTGGATGCGGGGTGCGTCCGGAGGGCGTCGACAAGCAATGTGACCTGCAGAAAGGCTAGCACCCTTCGAGATAGGCTACCGTCAAATCGCGCAACGCAAGTGGGAGCGCAAGCCGGCGGGGCCTAGACTGCTTCGATGTGGAAACCAACAATAACCCCGCCCCGAATAGCCCCGAGGTTGCGCATGGAACCGTGCCGGCAGTGATGCGTTTCAGCGCAGTGGTGGTGCTTCTGCAGTGTGCCGCGATGTTCATCTACGCGGCTTCGCTGATCGTCTCCCAGTTCACCGAGCACACATCGACGCTGGAATCGGACTCCCCCGCAGCGAACTACGTCAACATCGGCACCGCGACGTTCCTTGCGATCATCTTCGGCTACATCGCCTACGCCGCGGTGAGCACGCTGAAAGGCAACCCCCGCGCCACCGGCGCGATCGTGCTGGTGGAAGCGATACTGGCGGGTGTGGCGGTGTACATGTTCCGCGGCGGCGTGCCGCTGCTGGGGGCGGCGACGCTTGCGTCTGCGGTGCTCGCGCTCATCGGCATCTTCCACCCGGCCACACGCGAGTACAACGAGGCGCGCTACGCGCAACGCAAAGCGCGGCGCTCACAGTAAAGCGCCGCGCTAGGGGGGGAGCATAAGGCCGATGGTTTAGGTGTTGGCCTTCATCACCACAACTTCGTCGCCGCGCTTTTCCACGACGGTGGCGCCGGCAGACGAGATGTGCACCGGACCGCTGTAGCCGCCGCGGTCGACCGGGATGATCTTGTCCACAGCGTTTTTATCCCAATCCACCACAGCGATGCCGCTGTCGGAGGCGTACAAAAGCTTCTCACCGGCGGCGAAGCCGGTGCCCAGCGCGCCCTGGAACACGCCCGTGACGGCGAGCGCTGCGGGCTCCATCAGCAGCAGGGAGTTGTTCTCCCAGTAGGTCATGTGGTGCGGCAGATCGGCCACGGGCAGGTTCTTGATAATGCCGTCCGGGCCCACCTCCGGGCTGTCCATCTGCGGCACGGACGAGGAGCTGATGTTGGTGCCCTCCTTGTCGTAACCGCGCACCTCGGAGGTGGTCGGGTCATAGACCGCGGCCGCGTCCTGGGAGATGGACACCAAATACGCGTCCGGGCTGATCTCCACGTCGGCGACAACTTCGGGCTTGCGCGAATCTTCCGGGGTGGCTTCCTGCAGGCGCAAATACGCGCCGTCGTCGCATATTTCGGTGACGGCCACAAGCTCCGTGCGGGTCAGCGCGGAGGTGATGGTGCACTCGTTGGGCTGCATGTCCGGCTCCTGCTTCGCCTCCACATAGCCGTATTCCACGGTGCGCACCAGGTCGGAGCGCCACACCTCGGCGCGCTGGGAGCTGGCGTAGCCCACCCGGTCGTTCGACGCCAAGCGCACCACGTTGTCCGGCGCGCTAGCCGAGCGGGTGCCGGCGTACTTGCCGGTCTTCGCGTCGATGGCAACCACGTCGCCGCAGCCCGCGTTGTCGCGGTAGGTGGCCACAACCTTGCCCCAGGCCTGGTCCACCAGGCACAGCTCGTTGGGACGCTCGTACGTCCACGCCGTCTCACCCTCCGGGGTAGTGGCGGTGAGCGTGTGGTCGTTGTACGTGATCACCATGCCGCTGGCCACCAGCGGCTGGTCGCGGCCGGACGTGTCCGGCAGGGAAAAGCCTTCGCTGAAAGACTTCGGCACCACGGCGAGTTGCCCGTAGTCCTGGTGTTCTTCCTGGGCAGAATCCAGGTGCGCGTCGCGCGCGGGGGCGGTGAAAAAGGCGGTGCCCAGCAGCAGCGCTGAGACACCTGCGATCACTCCGGTAGCGATCAGGTCGCCGCGGGTGCGACGCAGGGGAGAATTCATCGCCGTTTCCTTCCTGAGGCTCGTGCTGGGCGTGCCCCGAGCACTTTACGCGGGCGTCCCACTCGTGCTGTAGCTGAGTCCGGGATATCCAAGGTCTCGTGCAGCTCCGGCGAGGTGGAGAACCACTCCGGCAGCTCGCGGGCACCCAGCGACAGCTCGTCGTTAATCGCTTCCCACTTGCGCACCTCGTCGTAGCCCACCAGCGTGACAGCGGTGCCGTTCTTGCCGGCGCGGCCGGTGCGGCCGATGCGGTGCACGTACGTCATCGGGTCATCCGGAGTTTGGAAGTTGATCACGTGGGTGACGTCTTCGACGTCGATGCCGCGGGCGGCGACGTCGGTGGCGACGAGGATGTCGGCCGAGCTGCGTCGAAAAGCATCGAGCGCCGCCTCGCGCGCACGCTGGCCAAGATCGCCGTGGACCGCGGCGACGGTAAAGCCGCGCTGCGCGAGGTCTTCCGCAAGCTCCGCGGCGGAGCGCTTCGTGCGGGCGAAGATGATGGTGCGCCCGCGGCCGCGGGCCTGGAGGATGCGCGCGACCACTTCGGGCTTGTCCATGCGGTGGGACTTCAGCGCCACCTGGCGGGTGGTGTCGTGGGTGCGCGGGGCGTCGGCGGACTCGGCGCGGATGTGCACCGGCGTGTTCATCTTCGCGCGCGCAAGCGAAAGAATCGGACCCGGCATGGTGGCGGAAAACAGCATCGTCTGCGCGTCATCGCGCACCGCCGCCCAAAGTTTCTCAATGTCGGGCAAGAAGCCCATGTCCAGCATCTCGTCCGCCTCGTCGAGCACCAGAATCGCCACGGTGGATAGTGTGAGGTCGCCGCGCTCGTGCAGGTCAATCAGGCGCCCGGGCGTGCCGACGACCACGTCCACGCCCGCTTCCAGCGCCGCAATCTGGTCCTCGTACGGGCGGCCGCCGTAAATCGTGGTCACGCGCACCGGCGTCTCGGAGGCGGCGTAGGCGAGGTCGTCGCCGACCTGCACGGCGAGCTCGCGGGTGGGCACAATCACCAGCGCGCGCGGGGTGCCGTCGAGTTCGTCGATGTCGGCGTCGTCAAACACGCGGTCTAAGAGCGGGACACCGAAACCGAACGTCTTGCCCATGCCGGTGCGGGCTTGCCCGATGATGTCCCGGCCCGCCAGCGCGCGGGGCAGCGTGAGCTCCTGAATGGAAAAGGGGCGCACTATGCCGCGCTGCGCCAGCGCATCGGTGATTTCAGCGGCGACGCCCAGCTGAACAAACGTCGGCGGCAGCGATTTGTCGCCAGCCGGGGCGCCAGTTGAGGCGCGGTTGTGTTCACTCTCAGCTGAATAGGGCACGCGTTTATCTTAACTACAGGCCGTTACAATGGCGCCATGGATATCAAGATCGGTCTTGCAGACAGCCCCCGCGAACTGACGATCAAGCTGCCGGAGGGCCAGGACGACATCATCGCCACCGTTGAGCAGGCTATTGACGGTGGCCAGGCCACCTTGAAGGTGGAGGACGACAAGGGCCGCGTTTACCTCATCCGCACCGACCGCATTGTGTACGTGGAGCAGGGTACTGCCGCAGCCCGATCCGTCGGGTTCATGCGCTAAATTACGCATTTATGGCACAACGGCACGGCGCACATGAGCGGGACGCCCGCGGCGGCTCCACCGGGGGCGGCCACGGGGCGCACCGCCGCCCTGGCGATGGCGAATTCGGCGCCCGTGAAACCGGCGACGATGATTTCGGCGACTGGTTCGATAGCTGGGATCTCGAATCCGAAGATTCGGAGCCCGCGCGCCCGCGCCGCCGCAGTGACGAAAAGCGCACGCGCAAAAGCGCCAAGCTTCACGGTGCCTCATGGGGGCCCAAAACCTCCTCGAAGCACGCCGAGGCTGGTGATGGCAAGCTCGCCGCGTTTGCGCAGGAGTACGGCTGGCGTGCCTACGCCATCCCCGTGCTGGCCGTGATCACGGTCTTTGTGCTGATCAACATGTTCCAAAACCCGGAGGACCTGGCCGTTGGTTCCACCGCTTCCTCTGCTGAGGAGGAGGAATCCGCAGCGTCTTCGCCCGCGCAGCGCGAGGAAGACCCGGACGGCGGTGTGGAGCCGTTGGAGCCGGCGAAGATCGCCGAAGGCGAGTTTGATCCGCACAACTTGCCGCCGGGCGGGCCGTACACCACCACCGGAGCCGGCACCTTCTACGAAGTGGGTGCTCCAGGCATGATCGCAGGCGAAGGTACCGAGTTGGTGGTGCGCTTCGCCGTGGAGGTCGAGCATGGCATCGACACCTCGGGCTACGGCGGGGATGAGGCGTTTGCGCACATGGTTGACGCGACGTTGAGCGATCCGCGCGGTTGGATCAACGACCCGCGCTTCCGCTTCGAGCACGTCAGCGTCAACGACAACCCGTCGCTGAAAATCCGTCTGACCTCTTTGGACACCACGGCGGAGCTGTGCGGCGTGCAGATCGGCACCGAGACCAGCTGCCGCACCCGCATCACGGGCGAGGACACGGTGCTGCTCAATGAGTCGCGCTGGGTGCGAGGCGCCGTGCCGTTCCAGGGTGATCTGGGCAGCTACCGCCAGTACCTGATCAACCACGAGGTGGGACACGCCGTGGGCTTTGCGGAGCACGTGCCGTGCCCGGAGCCGAACGCGCTGGCGCCGATCATGATGCAGCAGACCTTAAGCCTGAACAATGCGCAGCTGCGGGAGATGAGCCCGGAGGACAATTACCCGGACAATCCGGACACCTGCCGGCCGAACCCGTGGCCCTACCCGCGCCCCGCGGCGCTGTAGGAGGCTGTAGGTGGCAGAGCAAGCGGCACAGCAGATCCCCGAACATGTGTTGTCGGCGTTCCAGCTCGACGGCCGCGCGGGCATCCCTTTAGGCCCGGAGTGGGACAACGGTGTGCGCTTCGGCCGGGTGGTGGTCTCCGAGGCCAGCGACACTGCGGCCTGGTCCGGCAAGGCCCGCGATCATGCCGGCGAGTTCGGGGCGGGCATCGCGGTGTCGCGCCCGGTGCGCGCCACTGACGGCCGCTTGGTCGTCGGTGGCTTCAAGGCCAGCGAGTTTGTTGAGGGCCAGGTGCGCGCGCGCATCGACGAGGCCGTGTCCGCCGCCCTGCGCTACGACGAGGCGATGGCCGGGGTCGAGGCGCCGGCGGCGGACCGCGGCGACGCGTTCGCTACGGCAGAGCGCGCGGTGTGGCGCGACTACACGCCGCAGCCAGACGACGTTGTGGCGCACATGGATTTTGCGTCCTGCCTGCTCTTTTCCGGGGATATGGTGCCGACGTTGACGGACCTTGTGCCGTCTTCAGGCAAACGCCCCCGCGGCTTTACCGCGGCGCTGGTGATTGTGGACGGGCTGTTGGCGAAGGCCTGCGATGCTGCCGTGCTGGACCGGTGGGCGCACGTGCCGGGGCTGCGGGGGCTGGCGCGGCGCGCGCTGGAGTACCGCCTGGCCTGCGCGAGAGCTGCAGGTTCGGACATACGTTCGATAGCTGAGGGGGTTGGTCGGGCGCTCGTGTCGGAGTGAGTGACACAATCAACGGCATGACTTCCACCAGACCCTCTCCCGTGCCCCCGGCCGCACTCGAGCCGAAGGCCTACCTCGTGCCACGCACACGACCGGACACGCGGCGCGAATGGCCGGTTGAGCTGCCCCAGCAAGGCCTGTACAAGGTCACCGGTGAGCCGGGTTCCGGGGTGTCGAGCTTCCTGCTGGACACCGCCGCGGCCGCGATGCGCAGGCACGCGGGCAGCGAGGCGGAACACGGTCCGGGCGGGGTACTGGTGCTTACCGATTCGAAGGAGACCGGCGCGAGGCTGCGCGCGGAGCTGGCGGACACGCTGGCCGCTTCCGGGTTTGTCTCCGACGAACCGGTGGTGCGCTCCGTGCACTCGCTCGCGTTCGCGCTGGTGCGACAGCAGATGGACGAGGAGCTGCGGTTGATCTCCGGCGCGGAGCAGGACGCGGTGATCCGCCAGCTGCTGCAGGGCCACGCCGAAGACGGCGGCGGCACCTGGCCCGCGGAGCTGCGCCCGGCGCTTCCCATGGTCGGTTTTGCGCGGCAGTTGAGGGACTTTCTGCTGCGCGCCATTGAGCGCGGCCTGGGCCCGGAGGACCTGGTGGAGCTGGGCCAGCGCCACGGCATTGGCATCTGGTCCGCCTCGGGCGACTTCTTGCGGGAGTACCAGCAGGTGATGGCGCTGTCCGGCGCGCACCGCCTCTCGGCATCCGAGCTGATTGCGGCCGCCTTGGAGGTGGAGCTGCCGCGCACGTGGCACACCGTGATTGTGGACGACGCGCAGCACCTGGCGCCGGCATCCGCGGCGCTGGTGCAACGGCTGCTGGAGCAGGCGGACCTCGGCGTCGTCGGCGGGGATCTGGAGCAGTCCGTGTTCCACTTCCGCGGCGCCTCCCCGGCGTTTTTCAAGGACCTCGGCGGATTGGAGCACGAGGTGATCGACCTCGGCGCCACCCGCAGGACGCCTGTGCGGTCCGCCGCGATCGCAAATTCCAGCGCGGCCGAGCTGTCGCTCGTGGCGGACACGCTTCGCCGCGCCCACCTGGAGGAGGGCGTGGCCTACCGCGACATGGCGGTGGTGGTGCGCTCCACGCCGCTGCTTGAGCCGATGCGGCGCGCGCTGCTGCGCGCCGGGGTGCCGGTTTCGCTCAACCCCACCGACCTGGTGCTGGGGGAGCAGCGCATTGTGTCGGCCCTGCTGCTCGGAGTGCGCGCGCTGTACGAGGAACTTTCGGCCACCGAGTGGCGCGACCTGCTGCTCAGCCCGGTCGGCGGCGCAGACCCGGTGACGCTGCGCAGGCTGTTGCGCGGCCTGCGCCGCTGGTCGCCGGAGACCCGCGCGGAGGAAAGCCTGCGCGAGCTTTTGGCCACCCCGACCGCGCTCCCGGACTTCGGCACCGTGCTCACGGACCGCGAGCTGGACATCCTGCACCGAGTGCGCGACGTGCTCGACGCCGGGCGCAGCGCGCTTGCAGGCGGCGGCACGGTGGAGGAAGTGCTGTGGGCGCTCTGGCACGCCACGGGGCTGTCCAACCGGCTGCTGGCGTCCGCGCTGCGCGGCGGCGCCACCGGCTCGCAGGCGGACCGGGACCTCGACGCCGTGATGGCGCTGTTTGACGCCGCGGGCGACCACACGGAGCGCAGGCCCAGCGCGGGCATCGAATCCTTCGTCGCGTCCATCACCGAGCAGGAGCTGCCCACCGGCGTGCGCGACCGCCGCAACGCCACCCCGGACGCCGCAGCACTGCTCACCGCCCACGGAGCGGTTGGCCGCGAGTTCCGCCACGTGGTCGTGGCGGGCGTGCAGGAGCTGACGTGGCCGAGCCTGGGGGAGACCGGGTCGCTGTTCCGCCAGGAAGACCTGGTGGACCTCATCGACAAGGACGTGGACCCCGGTGTGCCCGTTTCCCACATCAACGAGCGGTTGGTGGAGGAGCGCCGCCTGTTCACGGTGGCGACCAGCCGCGCCACGGAGCAGCTGTTGGTCACCGCCGTAGAAAGCGACGACGGCGAGGAAGTGGAGCAGCGCTCGCGTTTCGTGGAGGAGTTCTGCCGCGACTTCAAGGTGCAGCCGCGCGAGGTGCGCATCGCGGGCACGTCTGTGGATGCCGCCCGGATCGTCGGCCAGAGTGCGGGCGCTGCCGCTGGGGCCGAGGACGGAAGCACAGTGGTGCGCGTGCTCGCGCACGACGACCTGATCGCCGAGTTCCGCCGTGTGCTGACAGACCCTGCATCCACAGAGGCGCAGCGCAGCCAGGCGTCGCGCCAACTCGCGCGCTTGACGGCCGCCGGCGTGCTGGGCGCGGATCCGGAGCAGTGGTGGACGACCACGGAGCCGTCCACAAGCGCGCCGCTCGACGTCTCGCCGGCGCTTTCGCCGTCGCGGGTGGAGAAGCTGCTCGCATGCCCCATGCAGGCGGTGCTGGAGCGGATGTCCGGCCTGGATGAATCGCTAGACATGATCTACGGCGCCATGGCGCACGCCTACTTCGAAGCGCTGGGCAACGGCATGGATGCCACCGAGGCGCTGGATGCGACCGTGGCGGCGCGCCGGGCCGCGGATAACGCCCCGGAATGGAAGGTCGAGCGCGACATCGCGGACTTTCGGGCCATGCTCGAGCGCACGCACGGCTGGCTGCAGGCCAGCCGCGGGGCGTTCGAACAGGTTGCGGTGGAAGCTGACGTGAACGTCCAGGTCAGCGACAATGTGCGCATCCGCGGCAGGTTGGACCGCCTCGAGCGCGACAGCGGCGGAGCGGTGCACATTGTGGACCTGAAAACTGGCGCGTATCCGCCGACCGTGGACGCCACCGCGGACAACCCCCAGCTGGCCACCTACCAGCTGGCGCTGGCGCATGGCGAGTTCGACGGCGGCAAGGTGGTCACCGCTCGCGACGGCGCAGACGCGCTTTCGGTGGGCGGGGCGGTGCTGGTGTTCCCGAACGCCGACAAGACCAAACTGAGCACCCGCGAACAGGCGGCGAAAACCAGCGAAGAGCTCGCCGCGCTCGCCGTCGCGCTCGACGGGCTGACCGAGGAAACCGCAGGACCGACGTTGCTCGCCGTGGTCGGCCCGCAGTGCGACCGCTGCGCTGTGCGAGCGCTGTGCCCGATCCAGCCGGAAGGAGCGACGATCCACCATGTCTAACCCCACCCCGATGTCTCCCGTGCTTCTGTCGCGCTACCTGGGGCAGCAATACCCGCCGACAGACCAGCAAGCCGCCGTGATCGGCGCGGAGCCCGGCCCGCTGCTGGTGGTCGCCGGCGCAGGTGCGGGCAAAACCGAAACCATGGCCGCGCGCGTGGTGTGGCTCGTGGCCAACGGCTACGCCCGGCCGGACGAAGTTTTGGGCCTGACGTTTACCCGCAAGGCCGCCCAGGAGATGGGCAAGCGCATCCGGGACCGGCTGGGCTCGCTCGCGGCCAACACCGACCTGGTGCGCCGCCTCGACCCGTCCGGCGAGCTGGCGAAGAACCTGGAGGTGATCGCGCCTTCGGTGTCCACCTACGACTCTTACGCCGGCGAGCTGATCCGAGAGTACGGCCTTTTGGTGCCGGTGGAGCCGGACGCCCGGCTGATCACGGATGCGGAGCTGCACGCCATCGCCACAGACGTGGTGGTCAACTACTCCGGTGGGCTGATCACGGAGTTGGGCTCCAACCCGTCGCTGTCCACCGTGGTGGAGGACCTGCTCGCGCTGACCACCGCAATGGGCAACGAGCTGGCCTCGCCCGAGTGGGTGCGCGAGCACGCGCACGACTTCCTCGCAGAAACTGAGTCCTACCCCATGGCCCCGCGCGCCCGCGTGGAGTTCACCCAGGTGCTAACGAAATGGCGTTCCAAGCAGGAAATGCGCGTGAACATGCTGCCGCTGGTGGAGGAGCTGGCGGCGGAGCTGCGCCGCCGCGGCGTGGTCACCTTCAACGAGCAGATGTCCGTGGCAGCAAAGCTGGCGCGCGACCACCAGACGGTGGGGGAGTCGCAGCGCTCCCGTTACCGCGTGGTCATGCTGGACGAGTACCAGGACACCTCGCACGCGCAGCGCGTGCTGTTGCGCAGCCTGTTCGGCGAGGGCGCGGACCCGTCGATGACGGTGACCGCAGTGGGCGACCCGATGCAGGCGATCTACGGCTGGCGCGGCGCGACCGCCGCCAACCTGGCCGCGTTCGTGGAGGATTTCCCGTCGCCCGAAGGTCCGGCGCCGAAGAAGCAGCTGACCACCTCCTGGCGCAACCCGCCTGAGGTGCTGGACCTGGCCAACGGCGTTTCCGACGCGGTGCTGGGCACTGCCGAGGACAGGGCGGTGGCCGCGTTGCAGGCGCGGCCGGCCGCGGATACGGGTGATGTGACCCTGGGCTTCTTCCCGGACCAGGACGCGGAAATCGCCTACGTGGCGGACGCGCTTGCGCAGGAATACCAGGCGGCCGCGCAGGAAGGACGCGCGCTTTCCGCAGCCGCGCTGGTGCGCAAGAACCGCCACTCGCCGGTTTTGGCGGCGGCGCTGGAGGAGCGCGGGGTGCCCTACGAAATCGTGGGCCTTGCAGGGCTTCTCGACGTCCCGGAGGTTGCCGACACCGTCGCCATCGCCACGATGCTGGTGCGCCCGGACGACACCGCCGCCGCGCTGCGCGTCCTCGGCGGACCCGCCGTGGGCCTGGGACTGGCTGACCTTAAAGCGCTGGCGTCGCGCGCGAGCAACCTGCACGGCTCGGGCGTTGATGCCCCGCCGGAGGCCGCCCCGGCGGACGCGGCGGAGCACCTGCACGCCCAGCTGGAAGAGCTCGTGGCCCGCGCCGCAGAGATCTCCGCCAGCTCCGACAAACCCGAGGGACTCACCGACGCCCTGGCAGACCTGGGCGAGCCGGAGCGCTACAGCGAGGAAGGCCTCGCGCGCATGCGGGACACCGCGGCGAAGCTGCGCTGGCTGCGCACCCACAGCCTGGGCAAGCGCTTAAGCGACCTGTTCGCCGACATCATCCACGTCTTCGGCATCCGCACCGAAGTGCTCGCCCGCGGCTCCGCCACGGGTGCGGTGCACCTGGACCGCCTGCTTGAGGAGGTTGCCGCGTACCCGGGCGCGAGCCTGGACGGGCTGCTGCACTTCTTCGAGCTCGCCCGCAGCTTCGAGGACGGCTTGGCCCCGGGATCGGTGGCGGTGAAGGAGGACCGGGTGCAGATCCTCACCGCGCACAAGGCCAAGGGCCTGGAGTGGGACACCGTGGCGGTGCTGCACGCGGACGCGGCGACGTACAAATCCAAGACGGAAACCTTCCTCACCTTCCCGCGCTTCCTGCCGCCGGAAACGTTCGGCGACCCGGATGTCTACCCGGTCTTCGCGGACGTGGAGAACCGCTCGGACTTTGAGAAGGCCGGCAAAGCCTGGCTCAAAGAGGTCGCCGGGGATCTGGCCGAGGAAGCCGCCCGGTTGTTCTATGTGGCGGTGACCCGCTCCGGGAAGAAACTCATTGTCACCGGCTCGCGCCGCCGCGAAGGTGTGGCACGCGAGGCAGAGCCCTACGAGCACTTTGCCGCCATGCGCGAACGCGTGCCGGAGGAGTGCGTGGTGGTCTGGGACGAAGGCACCGCGCCCGAGGAAGACACGGAAGAGGCCACGCAGGAGGCGGCAGCGCCGGAGTCCGGCCGCTGGCCCCACTACGCGCCCACGCCGCGCGACATCGCGGCCGCCGAAGCGGTCCGTACCGCCATGGATACGCTGCCGGACTACGCCGAAGGCGAGCTGTTCTCGCTCTGGGAGCGCGACGCCACAGCCTTGATTGAGGAGCACGGCGCCGCCCAGGCCGCGGACGTGCCGGTGGTCATGCCGGGCGAGCTCACCGCCTCCGACGTGGTGGCGCTGAAGGCAGACCCGGAGCAGTTCGCCCGCCGCGCCCGCCGCCCCGTGCCGTTCAAGCCGAACACCTACGCCAAGCGCGGCACCGCGTTCCACGAGTGGCTGGAGCAGTTCTACGGAGCGCGCCCACTGTTGACAGAAGACGAGCTGCCGGGCAACGACGAGGCAGAAGTGGACCGCGCCGTCCTGGAGCGGCTGAAGCGCAACTTTGAGGCCAGCGAGTGGGCCGGGCGCACGCCCGAGTACGTCGAGCACCCCTTCGAGCTGGCACTGGGCGATTCTGTCGTGCGCGGGCGCATGGACGCCGTGTTCGCCGACGATGACGGTTGGGTCGTGGTGGACTGGAAGACTGGCGAAAAGCCAGGCCGCGACGCGATGGAATCGGCCCAGCTGCAGCTTTCGGTCTACCGCGAGGCGTGGCGCCGGATCGCACGTGACGGCAAGCCGGTGCGGGCGGTATTTTTCTACGTGCGCACGGGCGAGACGTTCGCGCCGCGCGCCTTGCCGGATCTTGACCAGCTCGAGACAATGCTCGGAGGCGCGGGCACCGGCACGCCCGGCGAAGACATTGCACTAGAAAGCGAGGAGCGGCAGGGATGAAGCTTCGGAGCCTGTTGTCGCTGCGCGCAGACGCGACCAACCTCACCGAGATCCCGGTGCACAGCTTGCTGGACGTTGTGAACATCCCCACGGCGGCGCGCGCCACCCCGTGGTCGCTGATCGCGCGCCGCTTCTTCTACGCGTTGCTGCTCATCGTCGCCGTCGCGTTCGTGGCGTACTTGGACAGGGACGGCTACTCCGAACCTTTGACGTTCATCGACGCGCTGTATTACTCCGCGGTGACGCTGTCCACCACGGGCTACGGCGACATCACGCCGGTGACGCAGTCCGCCCGCCTGATTAACATTTTTCTGATCACCCCGGCCCGCGTGGCCTTCCTGATGCTCCTGGTCGGCACCACCTTGTCGGTGCTCACGGAGGATTCCCGCAAGACACTCCAGATCCAACAGTGGAGGAATAGCGTGCGTAACCACACTATTGTCATCGGCTACGGCACCAAGGGCCGTTCCGCAATCGACGCCCTGATCGCCGGCGGCGCGTCGCCGTCCTCGATCGTGGTCATCGACCCGGACCCGGCCGCACTCACCGTCGCCGAGAAGCGCGGGCTGATCACCGTCCACGGCAACGGCACGAAGTCGGACGTGCTGCGCGTGGCCGCCATCAGCCGCGCGCGGTCTGTGATCGTGGCGCCGTCGTCGGACGACACCGCCGTGCTGATCACTCTGTCGGTGCGCGAGATGGCGCCGAGCGCGATGATCGTGGCCAGCGTGCGCGAAGGCGAGAACCAGCACTTGCTCATGCAGTCCGGTGCGGACTCGGTGATCGTCTCCTCCGAAACCGCGGGCCGCCTGCTCGGCATCGCCACCGTGACCCCGCCGGTGGTGGAGATGATGGAAGACCTGCTCAGCCCGGACGAGGGCTTCGCGGTTGCGGAGCGCCCGATCGCGGACGACGAGGTCGGCGCGAACCCCCGCCACCTCGCCGACATCGTGCTGGGCGTGGTGCGCTCCGGCGAGCTCTACCGCATCGATTCCCCCGAGGCGGAGACGGTCGAGCCGGGCGATCGCCTGCTGTACGTGCGCATGAACGGCGCGATCACCAACCGGGATTAACCGGATGCTGTTGCTCATCGATGCTGCTGGGCGCTTCCCACTCGGTACCGACGGGGAGCCAAAGCTTTTCGACGCACCTCCGGCCGCCACCGAAATCACCTCCCGCGTGCACGTGACCCGCGAGGTCACCGCGGCCCGGGTGCACGGCGTCGACGCGGCAGACCTCGCCGGGCCAGGCGGGGCTACCGGGGACGCGCGCACTCACGCCTGCCACCCGCTGGCGGCACGGGCGGTCGGTTTAGTCAACGCCCGCGAGCGCACCCGTTTCGACCCGGCGGACGGTTCCGAGGTGCGCTGGGGCGACGGCGGCATCGTCGCCCGCGGCGCCACCGGCCGGCCAATCTTCCCGCGGCTGGACCCGTGCGTGATCGGCCTGGTGGAGGACCCGAAAGGCGAGCGGATCCTGCTGGTGGAAAACGCCCGCCGCCCCGGCTACCTCACCCTGGTGGCAGGCTACGTGGATGTCGGCGAGACCCTCGAAGCCGCGTTCGCCCGCGAGGTGTGGGAGGAAACCGGTCGGCGCGTAACCGGCGTGCGCTACCTGCGCTCCCAGCCGTGGCCACTCTCGGGCGCGCTCATGCTCGGCATGGCGGCGCGCACGGCGGACGTCAATGCGCAAGCGCCCACCGACGGCGAGCTGACACGCACCGTGTGGGCCAGCCGCGACGAACTGGACTCTCTCACGCTCGCGGTGGAGGGCACCATCGCCCGCGCGCTCATCGACGACTGGGCGGCCACACGGCCGACACCGCCGACACCGCAGACACCCAACCCGGAAGGAGCACACCCATGGCGATAGACCTCAGCGTGCTGGATGAGGACCAGCGTGTGGCGGCGGAAGCGCCGCGCGGGCCGGTGTGCATCCTCGCCGGCGCGGGCACCGGCAAAACCCGCACGATCACCTACCGCATCGCCAACCTGATCGACCGCGGCCAGGTCGCCCCGAACCGTGTGCTGGCGGTGACGTTTACCAAGCGCGCCGCCGGCGAGATGCGCGACCGCTTGACCGCGATGGGCATCGGCGGGGTGCAGGCGCGCACGTTCCACTCCGCGGCGATGCGCCAGCTGCAGTACTTCTGGCCCCAGATCGCAGGCGATCTGCCGTGGCGGGTGCTGGACAACAAGTTCCCCATCGTCGCGCGCGCCACCCGCGCCGCAGGCCTGGACACGGGCAAGGAAATGGTGCGCGACTTGCTCAGTGAGATCGAGTGGGCGAAGTCATCGGTCATCGGCCCGGAGGACTACGTGCAGCGCATCGCCGACTCCCCACGCACCCCTCCGGCGGACGCGCAGAAGGTCGCGCAGGTCTACCGCTTCTACGAGGAGGCGAAGACCAGCCCGGAGGGCATGCTGATCGATTACGACGACCTGCTCATCCACGTCGCCGGGGCCCTGGAGAACGCGCCGGCGGTGGCGGAGGAGTTCCGCGCGCAGTACCAGTCGTTCGTTGTGGACGAGTACCAGGACGTCACCCCCTTGCAACAGCGCGTGCTGGAGGCCTGGCTGGGCACCCGCGACGACCTGACGGTGGTCGGCGACGCCAACCAGACCATTTACTCGTTTACCGGCGCGACCCCGGATTACCTGTTGAACTTTTCGCGCACGTACGAGCACGCGACCGTGGTGAAGCTGCAGCGTGACTACCGCTCGACGGTGGAGATCACGGACCTGGCCAACACCGTCATCGGCAAGGCCAGCGGCCGCATCGCCGGCACCCGTCTGGAGCTGCAGGGCATGCGCGGGCACGGTCCAGAACCGCAGTTCAACGGCTATGACGACGAGCCCGCGGAGGCCCGCGCGGTGGCGCAGAAGGTGCGCAAGCTGCTGAACGACGGCGTCCCTGCCCGCGAAATCGCCATCTTGTACCGCATCAACGCCCAGTCCGCCGCGTTTGAAGCCGCACTCGCGGACGAGGGGATTGTCTACCAGGTCCGCGGCGGCGAAGGGTTTTTCCAGCGCGCGGAGATCCGCGAGGCGTTCGCGCAGCTGCTGCGTGCTTCCAAGCGCACGGACCTGCCGGACGATCCGGTGCGCATCGCGCGTGCCGCGCTCGCCCCGCTGGGGCTGACGCCGGAGGAACCGGAGGGCGCGAAGGCGCGCGAGCGCTGGCAGTCCCTCAGCGCGCTGGTGGATTTGATCGAGGAGATCGTGCGCACCCGCGAGGCGTCCACCATGGCGGAAGTGCTGGGCTCGTTGCGCCGCCGCGCTGAGGCGAAGCAGCCCCCGGCGGTGGACGGGGTGACGCTGGCCAGCCTGCACGCCGCGAAGGGCCTGGAGTGGGACGCGGTGTTCTTGGTCGGCCTGGTGGAAAAGACGCTGCCGATCTCGCACGCGCTGAAAGCTGGCGACGAGCAGATCGAGGAGGAGCGCCGCCTGTTCTACGTCGGTGTCACCCGTGCGCGCGAGCACCTGCACATGTCATGGTCGCTGGCACGCCAGGAGGGCGGGCACAAAAGCCGCACCCGCTCGCGCTTTTTGGACGGGCTGGTGCCCGAGCTGGAGGTGGAAAAGTCCCCGCAGCGGCTGAAGCGCGCGAAGCGCTGCCGGGTGTGTGGCAACCAGCTGGGCACGCCCGCGGAGAAGTCCCTGGGCCGCCACGAGGAGTGCGAGCCGAACTTCGACGAGGCCGTCTATGCCGCGCTGAAGCGCTGGCGCCTGGACGTCTCCCGCGCCGCGGGCCAACCGGCGTTCGTGGTGTTCACCGACGCCACGCTGATGTCCATCGCGGAGGCCATGCCTGCCGACGAGCGCGAGCTGCTCGGTGTGTCCGGCGTGGGCCCGGTGAAGGTGGACAACTACGGCGCGGGCGTGCTCGAGGTGCTGGAGCAGTTCCGCTAGAAGCACCCCTAAAAACACATTGCGCAGTCCGGGTGCGGCGGCAGCGTCGCCGTGGACACCGGTTCGGGCGCGAACGGGTCCACCACGGTGAGCAGACCGGCGTCCGGCTTTGGCGCGGAGACCCCGGGCGGGTCCGGCACGCCCGCCAAACGCCGCAGGGACATTGCGGCGAAGGCAGCGCCTGCCGCCGCGGCGATGGACTCGCCCTGCACGCTCAGCGGCGCGCGCTGCTCCACCACGGGCCAGTTCGGGTCCCGGTCCAGAAGGTAGAGGCGCACGCACAACGGGCAGGGGCCAGGGCGTGCGCACACCGGGCCCACCACTACGCGCGCGTCCACCTGTGTGACCGGCAGCACTGCGCCCTGGCGCTGCCGGGTGAGCGCGGCGAGCTCGCCGAGCAGGGCAGTGGTGCTCACCGCCGCCACGGGCACCCACGTGTCGCCGCGCAGGAGGAACTTCGACAGCGCCTCGTTGCGCGCTTGCGTGCGCACGTCCAGACCGCACTCGCGAAGCCTGGCGGTCACCGCCGCGGCCAAACGCCCGTGGCCGACCAGCAGCACCTCGGGTTTCACAGCCGGCACGAGCACCCGGTAGCTGAGCAGGTCGTCCACCAAGCTGCGCGCGGCCTCGGCGCCGATGAGCTCGGCGAGTTGCTCCAGCACCCAGCCCAGCCGCCGCGGCCGCATGAGCACCCCCAGAAGTGCAACGACGTCCTTGGCGTTGTCGGTGGTCACTAACCCAGTTCGTGTGGCGTCGGTGCCGAATTGCATGACGTTGTCTGCGCGCAGAAACGGGTGCGCGCCCTGGGCGAGTTTCACCCGTGAGTTGTTGTTGATCATCCCTGCATCCACCCCCGATGCGGGATCCTACAATGCATTGCCATGGCTGGCAGGCAAACGCAGAACAATTCAACGCCGTACCGCGTGATCCGCTCGGCGCGCAGGACGCGCTCGGTGCAGGCGCGGATCGTCGGCGGGGTGGCGGAGATTCGCATCCCCGCGCACTTCACTGACGCACAGGAGCGCGAGGCGGTCACCGAGATGCTGGCCAAGCTCGAGCGCAAAACAAAGGCGCGCCCGCTTGACGACGATTCCCTGCGCACGCGCGCCGATTCCCTGAACACGCACGTCCTGGACGGCCAGGCGCGCATCGGCTCGATCAGGTGGGTGTCCAACCAGCGCTCCCGGTGGGGCTCCTGCACGGTTGCCACCGGCGACATCCGCATCAGCGACCGGTTACAGCAGGTGCCGGACTACGTGCTGGACGCGGTGATCGTGCACGAGCTGACGCACACGTTCATCCCCAACCACAGCGCTAAATTCTACGAGTGGGCGGACAAGGTGCCGTACGCGGAGCGCGCACGCGGCTACCTGGAGGCCTACCAGCGCTTTGGTGCCTAGAGCTCGGTGCCGTCCTCGCGGCCGTCGTCCTTACCGTCGCCGTCCTCGCGCTTGAGCTCCGGGTTGTCGCGCAGCTCCTGCTCGAGCTTGGCAAATTCGTCGTCGAAATCGGTGTCGGGCTGATCATCGAGAAGCGTGTCAATGAAGGCCGCCGGGTTGTCCAGGTGCTCCGCGGACGGCATAAAGTCCGGGTGGTTCCACACCTGGTCGCGGCGCTCGGTGCCCACGGCGGTGTCGATGCGGCGCCACAGCTCGGCGGCGTCGCGGGTGCGCGGGGCACCCAGCTCGATGCCGACGATGTTGGCGAAGGCCTGCTCGGCGGAGCCGCCGGTGGCGCGGCGGCGCGCCCACGCCTCCGCCAGCTGCGGGGTAGACGGGATACGGTCACCGAGAGCCTCAGCCACCACCACGTCGACCCAGCCCTCCACCAGGGCGATCAGCGTCTCCAGACGGGAGGTGGCGCCGGCGTTGCGGGTGCCCACGCGTGGGGAGAGGTCCTCGCCCTGCAGGTTCTGAAGCGCCTCCTGGATCTGCTGCGGGTCGCCGCCTTCCAGGTTCAAGTTGCGGGCGACTTCCTCGATGTGGGAGGTGTCGATCTCAAGACCTGCGGCGTACTCCTCCACGGAGGAGACGATGCGCTCCACCAGCCACGGCACGTGGCGGAACAGGCGCTGGCGGGCGGCCTCGCGGGCGGCGATGTAGACCATCACTTCCTGCCCGGCCAGGTCCAGGCCCTTGGAAATCTCGGTGATGTTTTTCGGCAGCACCGCGGCGGTGCCGGCGGGGGCCACGGGCAGGCCGAAGTCGGTGCCGGTCAGCGCCTGCTGCGCCAGATCGCCCAGCGCGTGGCCGAGTTTCATGCCGAACTGCATGGCGTTCATCTGGTTCATCATCCCGGCCATCGGGCCCATCATCTCCCGGGCCTGCTCCGGCATGGAGTCCAGCTGGGCGCGGTTCATGTGCTCGGCTACCGGGTTAACCAGGCGCTTCCACATCGGCATGGTCTGGTTCAGCCACTGCTCGGCGTTCCACGCCTGCGCCTTCGCGCCACTGGCGGGCAGGTCCGTGGCTTCGTCCAGCCACAGCTCCACTAAGCGCAGGGATTCCTCCGCAGCGCGGGTGTCCGCCTCGGAGACCGGGCTCCCGCCGGAGATGCGCTGGCGCGCCATGCGCGCGGCCAGCTCGAAGTTCACCGCGTCGCCCGCGCCCTGGGCGTTCATGGACGAGCCCATGCCGGAGAGCATCTGGCCCAGCTGGTTAAACACATCGCCTAAGCCGCCCCCGCCGGGCTGGCCCCCGCCGAAGCCGAACGCGGCAAACGGGTTGTTCGCGTCGCCGCGGCCGTTTCCGTCGCCGCCCCGATTGTTGCCGTCGTTTTCGCCGTCATCGTTCGAGTCGTTAGGAAAGGAAAAGCCGAATCCGTTAGTCATGCCAGCCAGAATACAGTCAGCCCGCGATTGCATGGGTTCGCTGAGAGCCAGCAACGGTCCAGCACCAGTACTTCACCCCTCCTGCGCTAGAATCTGCGCCCATGTCCAAAGCACGTGAAGCACGGAACCGGCGGTGGTCGACCCTGGTCTGGGGGGCCATCCCCGTCGTGCTGCTTGCAGGTGCGCTGACCGCGGACCACATCCCGGGCACCGATATCCGCCTGACCGTGCCGTACGCGGCGGAAGGACCGGGGCCCACCTTTGACACGCTCGGCGAGGTCGGCGGCGAGCCCGTCGTTGACATCGAGGGCGCGGAAACGCTGGATACCGGCGGGAAGCTGAACATGACCACCGTGTCCGTGCGCACGAACATGACGCTCGGCCAGGCACTGGGGCGCTGGATCGCCACCAACGACACGATCGTGCCGGTGGAACAGATCATGCCGCCGGATTTGGACGAGGACCAGGTGCGCGAGGTCAACCAGCAAGCGTTTGTCGCCTCCGAGGCGTCCGCGACGGTGGCGGCCATGCACTACCTGGAGCGCCCCACCACGGTGGTGGTGCACGACGTGATGGAAGGCGGCGCCTCCGAGGGGCTCTTACAGCCCGAGGACCTGATCACCGCTATCGCTGGCGAGAAGGTGCAAACGCCGCAGGAAGTCCAGGCCGCCGTGCGCGCCAAGACCCCCGGCGAGGAAATCGAGATCACCGTCGAGCGCGACGGCAGCGAGCGCACCGAGACCGTGGAGCTGGGGGAGAACCCGCACGAGAAGGGCCAGCCCATGCTGGGCATCCTCATGACGTCCGAGCCGGCCGGCGGCATCAGCGTGAACTACAACCTCAACGACATCGGCGGGCCGAGCGCGGGCATGATGTTTTCCCTGGCCGTCATCGACAAGCTCACCCCGGGCGCGCTCAACGGCGGCAAGTTTGTCGCAGGCACCGGCACGATCAATGAGGACGGCGAGGTCGGCCCCATCGGCGGCATCACCCACAAGATTCGCGCGTCCGAAGATGACGGCGCGGAGCTCTTCCTGGCGCCCGCCGGCAACTGCGACGCCGTGAAACGCGTGGACACCGAGCACATGACGGTGGCGAAGGTGGGCAACCTCGCTGAGGCCGTGACAGCGATGGAGGATTTCGCCGCGGGCCGCGACGTGCCCACCTGCGAGTAGCTACTGCTTGGCCAACCCCAGGTCGTAGATGCGCTGGCGCGGATCATCCTGGTCGGTGGAGATCAGCTGCTGCATCACCTGACCGGCCTCGTTGTCCACCACGGTGATGATCGCGGAGGTGCCGAGTGTGGACCAGCCCACCACGCGGTCGCCGTTGTCCTCCACCACGCGCGAGGAGCGCAGCTCGGTCAGAAGCTGCGTCGTCGAGGCGGCCTTGGAGTCGGAGTCGAAGAACTGGAACTGGCCGACGCCATCGCCGGAGCAGTCGAAGGAACCGCTCAAACCGCCCGCGGCGCAGTCGTCGAACTGGTCGAAGAACTCTTCCGGGGCCAATGTGGAGAAGCGCTCGCGCACTTCCTCCAGCGCGTCAGTTTCCTGCTTCTTTCCGCTTGTCGACGTCGCATCCGCCGTGCCCGCAGCAGTCTTCTTCGACGACGATTTCGTGGACGCGGCAGTTGTGGAAGACGACACCGAGCTGGACGCAGTCTCGCTTCGCGTCGACGTCACCGTTGCAGTGTCAGTCTCGGCGCTCGCGCCGGTTTCGGGGCCGGTCTGCTCCGGCTCGCTCGGCGGTGTTTCCGTGGACGTGATCTCCGGTGCGCGGGTATCGGGATCCTCGGAGTCGGAATCGTTGGAGCACGCCGAAAGCGTCAGTGCCGCGGCCGTGGCGGCGGCGATGAGGGAGACGGAGCGGGAAGTAGACACAACCGACATTCTAAACCAGCTCGTCCGGGTCCTGCTCGAGGCCGTAGCGCAGTGCCGCCACAACGCCCGGGGCCACGCCGGGCCCGCCGCGCAGCTCGATGTCGTCCTGGGCGAACGCGCCGCGCTCCTCAAGCTCCTCATCGGTCAGGCGCAGCTGCAGCAGCGTCTGGTCGATGTCCTCATCGCGCAGCACGCCGGAGAACAGGCGCGCCGGGCGCGGCTCGGCGGCCTCGCCGGCGGAGGCGTCCTTAAACACGATCTCCTGGGCCAAGATCACGCCCTGCACTTCGCGCGGCCAGGCGATGCGGGAGACGTACTCGCCCAGTTCCTCGGAGCCGGGCAGGATGTGCTCGGGGAGATCTTGGACTACCAGTGTTAACGGGGAAGAGTCGTCGAGGTGGCCCAGCTCGTCGACAAGCAGTTGCGTCGGCACCAGGCCGAACAGTGTCGGGGGAGCGTCCCACCCCTCCGCGTGGACGAACTCGACGGCCTCCATCATGGCCTTATTTAATGCTTGCTGTTCGCGCACGGGAACCCTCCGGGCAAGTTTGACGTTGGATTATTTAAGCTTGAAGCTTAACTGCGTTGCACACACTAATTCCTAAGGAGCAGGCTTGGCTACCCGCCTCAATCGGCCACAACCACGCGCCAAGAAACCGAACAAGGGGTTGATGACCACCATCGGTGTCTTGGGCCTCATTCTTGTCCTCTTGCCAATGGCAGTCGGGCTGTACACCGACTTCCTGTGGTTCGGGGAGGTGGACTTTAGGGGCGTGTTCAACCGCGTGATCCTGGTCCGCGTGGTGCTGTTTATCATCTTTGCGCTGATCGGCGGCGCGATCACCTGGATTGCCGCCCGGCTGGCGTGGCGCGGCAGGCCCCAGGAGCAGGCCGCGCCGTTCGACCAGGCCGCGCAGTACCGCCAGCAGGTGCAGCAGAGCGTGCGCGGCATGCTGGTGTGGGTGCCGGTTGTCGTGGCCATCCTGTCCGGCCTGGCCGGCCAGCGCATGTGGCGCGTGTTCATGCTCTGGTTCAACGGCGGCGAATTCGGCTCCACCGACGCGCAGTTTGGCAAGGACTTGGGCTTCTACGCGTTTACCCTGCCCGGTATTTCCGCAGTGGTGGACACGCTTTCCATGCTGCTTCTGGTGGCGTTTTTGGTCGCAGCGGTAGGCCACTACCTGCTGGGAGGCATCCGCATTGGCAACAAGGTCTCCGGCATCTCCGGCCACATCAGCAAAGACGCGCGTATTCAGCTCGCCGTCACCGCTGGCCTGTGGATGCTGCTGAAGGCCGTAAGCTACTGGCTGGAGCGCTACTACCTGCTCTACAGCGAAAACGACATCTTCACCGGTGCCTCCTACACCACCGTCAACGCGATGCTGCCGGCGAAGATCATCCTCACCGTCATCGCCGTGGTGGTCGCCGCCGCGTTCTTCGCCTCCATCGTCTACCGCGACTTCCGCGTGCCCGTGCTGGCCACCGTGCTGATGCTGTTGTCCTCCCTGGTGGTGGGCAACGTGTGGCCGGCGCTGATGGAGCAGTTCTCCGTCAAGCCGAACCGCCAGGCTAAGGAGTACGAGTACATCGGCCGCAACATCGAGGCCACCCGCGAGGCGTACGGGCTTACCGACGACAACGTGACCTACCTGGAGGACTGGGGCGCAGGTAACACCTCCAACTCGGACGTCGCCTCCGACGCGGCCACGATTTCCAACCTGCGCCTTCTGGACCCGGAGATCATCTCCCCGACGTTTACCCAGAACCAGCAGCTGCGTAACTTCTACGGCTTTCCGGACCAGCTGGCCATGGACCGCTACGAGGTGGACGGCGAGATGCGCGACTACGTGGTGGCCGCGCGTGAGATGAACCCGAACGCGCTGAGTGAAAACCAGCTCGACTGGATTAACCGCCACACGGTGTACACCCACGGCAACGGCTTTGTGGCCGCGCAGGCCAACACCGTGGACGAGGCGGCGCAGGACGCCGGCTCCACCCGTGGCGGCCTGCCCATCTTCACGGTGTCCGACCTGCAGTCCAACGCCGCCGCAAAGGCCTCCGAGGACGCGGAGGAGCTGGGCATTAAGGTCGACGAGCCTCGCATCTACTACGGTCCGGTGATCGCCTCTGCTGAGGACGGCTTGGACTACGCCATTGTGGGCGAGACCGGCCAGGGCCCGGTGGAGTACGACACGGACAACTCCACCTACACCTACGACGGCAAGGGCGGCGTGGACATCGGCAACATCTTCAACCGCCTCGCCTACACGGTGAAATACCAGGAGCTGAACTTCTTGCTGTCCGACCGCGTCGGCGGCGACTCTAAGGTGCTCTACGACCGCGACCCGCGCACCCGCGTGGAGAAGGTCGCCCCGTGGCTGACCACGGACTCCAAGACCTACCCGGCCGTGGTGGACGGCCGCGTGAAGTGGATCGTGGACGGCTACACCACCCTGTCCCAGATGCCGTACTCCACACGCAACTCCCTGCAGGACACCACCCAGGACGCCCTGAACCCGGACGGCACCACCCAGCGTTTGATCACCGACAACGTCGGCTACATCCGCAACTCCGTCAAGGCCACCGTGGACGCCTACGACGGCTCCGTGGAGCTCTACGCCTTCGACGAATCCGACCCGGTGCTCAAGGCATGGCAGGGCATCTTCCCGGACACGGTGCGCCCGGCGTCCGACATCTCGGATTCTCTGCGCGAGCACCTGCGCTACCCGGAGGACCTGTTCAAGGTCCAGCGCGACCTTTTGGCGCGCTACCACGTGGACGACCCGGGCGTGTTCTTCAACAACGACGCCTTCTGGTCCGTGCCGAACGACCCGACCGCCCCTGAGGGCCGCGGCCAGCTGAACCAGCCGCCGTACTACGTCGTGGCGGCGGACCCGGAGACGGACAAGCCGTCGTTCCAGCTGATTACCCCGTTCCGTGGTCTGAACCGCGAGTTCCTGTCCGCGCACATGGCGGTGTCCTCCGACCCGGAGACGTACGGCGACATCACCGTGCGCGTGCTGCCGACGAACAAGCAGACCCAGGGCCCGAAGCAGGCGCAGGACGCCCTGATGTCCTCCGACCAGGTCGCCCGCGACCGCACGCTGTGGGAGGGCACCAACGACCTGAAGAACGGCAACCTGCTCACCCTGCCGGTGGGCGGCGGCGAGATCCTCTACGTCGAGCCGATCTACTCGCAGCGCAAGGACCAGGCATCCGCCTTCCCGAAGCTGCTGCGCGTGCTGGTGTTCTACCGCGGCCAGGTGGGCTACGCCCCGACGATCTCCCAGGCGCTTGACCAGGTTGGCATCCACTCGGAGGCTGCCCAGGACATCGACGTTGTGGACGAGAACGCCGGCGGCGACGCCAAGCCGGAAGGTGAGAACCAGGAGGCGAAGCCGGAAGGCGAGGCCCAGCCGGAGGAGAACAGCGACGCTCCGCAGGTGAACAAGGACGAGGCGATGAACAACATCAACGACGCCCTGCGCAACCTGGAGAGCGCACGCGACGGCTCCTTCGAGGAGTACGGCCGCGCCCTGGACCAGCTGGACCGTGCCGTGGCCGAGTACCAGCGGGCCCAGTAAGCACGATCCGCGCACGCGCGCCACTTGAGCACAAAAACGATAGCGCCAAACCTCCAATGAGCAGGAGGTTTGGCGCTATTAGTTGGTGTATGTATAGTAATCCCACGTTGCCGGTTAAGGCGACAGGCGATAATCACATAAACGCCCGACGCGGGGTGGAGCAGCTCGGTAGCTCGCTGGGCTCATAACCCAGAGGTCGTAGGTTCGAATCCTGCCCCCGCTACCAAGATAAGGCCCCTACCAGTGGAAACGCTGGTAGGGGCCTTCTTCATTTTGTGATCGGATCGCCATTTGGTGCACTAGCTGGTGCACTAGGGTCAAAATCCTGCACCAAACGGAACTGCGGGTTAAGTAGCAAAAAGTGTGTCCGCTCGGCGTGTCGCCGGGCGGACATTGTTTTATTGCATGGGGCCTTTGCGGATTCCTATGTTGTGTTGGTATTCGGTTGGGATAGCGTTGTCGTAGAAGGCTGGTCGTCCTGTTTCTTGGTCGGCTGTGTTGTGGTCTTCTGGGACGAGATCGGGAACTTTGGCGAGTTGATCTTGTCCGTAATTGCACTGCCTGGCGATCTCGAGTGGGTCGTCAGGCAGCTGCGTTTTCGAGTGCAGGTACCACTCGAGCATCTTGCGTTGTCGTTCCCCGGATCTGCCGCGGTGGGCGTCTGCGATGCGTTTGAGTTGTGCGTTGACTCCGCCTTCTAGGCTGTTTGTGGTTGCTGCCCACCGGGCCGGTTCGAGTGCTTCTGGCGGGGGTTGGAGATAGGCAAACAGCCAGTTGTTGCGCGATAAGTGTAAAAGCGAGTTGTATGCCTTTCGGACCCGGATATGTGTGAATTCCCATTGGTGGCTGGGGGTGCGGCGCTCTTTGGGTACGGGTGTTTTCTCGTTCAGGAAGTCCTTGTAGACCACCCCGAACTCGTGCAGTCTGATGGTCCACTGGCGTGCCTGGTCCAAGGTGGTGATCTTGGTCAGTTTCAGCGCTAGGGCATAGATCGCTTTGCCAGCGTCGGTGCGGGGCCGTGATGTGGTGTAGCGACGGATGACGCGTTGGGCGTGGACGAGGCAGCGCTGGATCATGGTGGTGGGCCAGCAGGCTTTGATCGCTGAGTAGGCGCCTTGTCCGCCGTCGAGGACGACGCATAACGGTTGGGCGATACCGCGCAGCAGTTGTGTGTAAGCGTGGGTTGATTCAGTTCTGGCCCAGTGCCAGGCGATGACGTGGTCGTAGCTTGCTGCTACGAGCAGGCAGCCGGCGTCGGTGTAGGTGCCGTCGATGAAGATCTGGTCGTAGACCCTGTTGGGGTCTGGGGTGTTGGGAACATCGATGAGCCATAACGGTTCGAATCGGCGGTCGAGGGTCCATCTGCTGACTCCGGCATCGCAGGCGATCTCGGTTAGCGACCTCGTGGAGGTCACGTATCGGTGAAACGCTTTGAAGTCGCGGGGTTTAGTCAGATCAGGCCGACGGTAGGTGGTGGACGATCCGCAGTCAGGGTTTTTGCATCGCCATCTGGTCGTTCCGTTTGTGGTGGTGCCGTTTTTCTTCATTTGCCCAGTACATACGGGGCATCGTGGTCTGTTTGGTGTCACCGGCAAAGCTAACCAGCATCCAGCTACCACACTGAAGCGCCGTTCCGGCGGATTGAACGAGAAACGGGCCCGAATAAGGACTAAATCCTTATTCAAGCCCGATTTGTATAGTCTGATCTGCGGAAATCGCAAGAATCAGACACACATTCTGCTACTTAACCCGCCTTGGAGGAACGCGGAATAGGTCTCGTTGATCAGGCGCCTGCTCTCAGATGCGATCGTGCCGAAGGCGAGGCTGGACTTTCCTGACCCTGACAGGCCTGCGAAGACGGTCAGCTTGCGCTTGGGGATATCGACATCGACACCCCTGAGGTTGTGGCTGTGTGCTCCTCGGACGCGGATGACAACCGGCATTGACGAACCTGCCGTGATCGGGCTTGATGACTCTCTGACATGATGACTCATGTACATCAATCGTATCTCTGAACGAGCTGTTGATACTTTGCGCTGATTCCTGCGGTCAGGCGGTGGTAAAGTCTCAATACCATGAGAAGCCTCCGACCTGCCGACCTGGCGCGAGAGCATGGCCTGTCCACTCAGGCGGTGCGCAACTACGAGCGCAACGGCTGCCTCCCACCCGCCGATCGGACGCCGACGGGCTACCGGATCTACACGGACGTGCACGCCGCAGCTCTGCGCGCCTATGTCGCCCTCGTTCGCGGGTTCGGGCACGCTAGTGCCAGGTCGATCATGCAGGCGGTCCATCAAGGCAGGACCGACGACGCTCTGGCAGTGATCGATGCCGGGCACGAGCAACTCATGCGCGACCGCGCAACTCTGAGTACTGTGCGCGAAGCTGTGGAGCACATCTCTGCCGAAGTTGACGCCGTCGTCGTTGCGTCCAGCGCAACCAGTTTCCGCTCAATCGGAGAGCTGGCGTATGCGCTGGATCTGAGCCCGGCAACCGTGCGAACGTGGGAGCGAGCTGGCATCCTCGACCCCCCAGCGTGACCCCGCCACCGGATACCGGGTGTATGCGAACGACGATGTTCGCGATGCCCGCCTCGCCCACCTACTGCGTCGGGGCGGCTACCTGCTCGACCAGATCGCGGTAGTGATTGGGCAGATACGCTCGGCCGGCGGCACGGATGAACTCTCGAAGACTGTCGGAGACTGGCAAGCTAAACTGACCGCACAAGGCATCGCCATGCTCAAGGCTTCGGCAAAGCTCAGCGAGTACCTCGATATCGCCGCCGACGACGAGGGTTGCGGGCGGAGCATGACATCCAGCTGACCTCCATCCCCTGAGGCAATCGCTGGACCTAGGGGATGCGGTAGTCAGGAGAGGGACCAGTGTCCGACCTCGCGGTACGTGGAGTCCATGACAGCTTCGTGATGCGGCTTGTCGAACGAGTAGTGCTTGAGGTTGCCGGCCCAGTAGCGCAGTACGCGCCCAAGCTCTTCCGCTGGGTCGCCCGCGACGGTCTCAAGATTCACTTCGAGTCGGAAGGTCTGAATGTTCGTTGGTTCATCGTTCATAGCCTTCACCTTAACATTGAATGAGCTATTGAAGCTTGCTGTGTGATCTAGCGTGCATCTATGGGTGCTGCGGGGCGCAAAGTTTAAAACCCGCCCCGACCTCAGGTGACTTTGTGCGCTCAGAGCTCGATGGGGAGGCTGTCGACGAGATTGACGACCGGGCCCGTCCCGCGTTACCGGTGAGGAGTTAGCCGAGATCAGGAGCTGCGGTCCGAGGATGAGCGGTCACGGGAGTCGGCAGTTCGAGGAAAGCAACTGCGAACTGCTGTGCAAGTCTCACAACCGCGCCAAAGGTAACGCTTAACCAGCGGCGACGCGGGGATCTAACAATGCTGCGTCGCTAGCGCTCGCACCCAGCGAGCGAGCATCAGGCTGCGCTAGCGACGCTCAGCACGCTTCAGGTGCGGTGGTGCCGTGGCAGGGCGCGACCGGCAGAGCCGGACCGAATACGGGATTGGCCACGTCCACCCCGTATTCGTGCAAAGGAGCACTGCCATGTCCACTCATTCCCACACGCTTGCATCTCACGGCGAGATCCTCGCGAACCTCCCCGGCATCCTCGGCTTTTACCCGAACAACTCGCTGATCCTCGCGTTCTTCGTCGACGACGAGGGCGTCGACACCGTTCGCCTCGGCCCGGTCGCGCGGTTCGACCTGGACGAAGCTGTTGCAAAGCTCACCGAGAGCCGCGAGCGGTTCGCAGCCTGGGTCCACCACCTCGAACTCGACGCGGTTATCGCGTACATGATCAGCGACGACATTGCGCAGCCGGTCTTCGACGAGACGGCCACGTACCTCACCAGCGGGGCAGTGCACCTACCGCCGCTGCTCGGGGTGGTGCAGGTGCCCGAGATCGTCACTGGGGCTGCGTGGTGGTCTGTGTATCAGCACCCGCTCATCGACGAGCCGCGCCACGGCGTTGTCGGCGAGGTCGCCGCATCGGCGGCGCTGCGCCAGATGCTAGAGCACACCGGCGAGCTGCCGGAGCCGAGCAAGGACGACATCGAGGCACGGTTGAACAGCACCGATCACGGCATCGACGCCGCCGAGTACGCCGACATCATCGAAGACGCGCTGGCCTTTGTCCCGCCCGTGTTTCCCGACATGCTGCAGCGTGAATACGAACAGGCGGCGGCAGGGATCACCCAGCCGAGCACTCGTGCCGTTCGATCGGCGCTGAAATGCTTCACCACGCCGCGCTTGCGAGACACGCTGCTTGCAGCACTGCTCGATGACCCGCAGGCGGGCCTTGCGTTCATAGAGAAGGTTATGCGCGCTGTCCCGACCAGCTGGCCAGGGATGCGCGCGCAGCTCACCGCCACCGTTGCCGTGCTCGCGCACGCCACAGGCCAGCCGGGACTAGCTGGCGTGGCTGCGCAGCGAGCCACCGAGATCGGGCCAGACGAGAACTTCCCGTCGTTGGTCGCGAAGCTGACCGACATCGGCCAGGGCGAGCGGATGGTTGAACTCGTTCGCGAGGGCGCTGAGAAGACCCGCACGATACTGTTCGCCGAGTAACACCACACACCCCGTTGCAGCGATGCAACGGGGTTTCTTTTTCTCGTCGGCCGTGGCTTGCGACGACAGACACCTCAACGAGGTAGGGGAGCGACCTCTAGACAGCAGAGCTGTCTCCAACAGACGGATTGACCATCAATCCGAACAAGGAGGCACCTGATGCGCGACATCACCCACACCGACCTGGAACTGCTCTACCAGCTCGCCGACGGCATCGACGGCGAGGACGCCGATCCAGGCGCAGCGCAAGAACTGCGCGACCTAGAGGCGGCAGGCACACCGCTGCCCTGGGCAGTGCTGTAACGACAGCGCAACCACCCCGCAGCAGCAAAGCCGCTGCTTAAGTACCCAAATTGCACGGCAAATCACACCCACTCACATAAGGAGAACCATCATGTCCAACCCCTTCAACAACGGCACCATCGTCGGCAACGCAGCTCGCGCACCGAAGCTGTTCGAGCACGCAAACGGTGGCGCGACGGTGAAACTCAGCGTCTATGCGCGCAACACCTTCAAGAACAAGGCCACCGGCAAGGTCGAGTCCGAGATCGTGGAGCTGACCGGCTACGTCCAGGACGCGAAGAACCCCGGCGTGTTCGGCTGCATCGGCTCCGGCGACCGCGTCGCGGTGAGCTACTCGCTGAAAACCGACGTCTACACCGACAAGGACGGTGTGAAGCACTACCCGCTGGTCGCACGCATCGACACGGTGCAGCTGATCGACTCCAAGAAGGAGTCCGCTGCACGCGCTGCCCGTCGCGGTGGCGAGGCGGCGAACGCCGCCCTGGCTGGCGCCGGCGCCGACAACGACGAAGCACCGTTCTAACGACAACACCCCGCAGGGAAACCTGCGGGGTTATTTTTTTCAACTATTTCACGGTGTTGATCCAGCTCTTTCACGGCCATACCCAACTGAACAAAACCCAACAGCCCTAGCATCAGCTTGGCGATCGGGGTGGAGTCTTTTGAGTAGGTCTGTCCCTCCTTGAGGAGCTTCACCGACACTCCTTTGCTGACTAGCTCGTCAACAATGGCGTACAGATCCGTCAGTGAACGCGCGCACTGATCCATCGACGTGACGACAAGCTGATCTCCTGCACGGACATATCGCATTGCTTCATCAAGTCCAGGGCGCTCACGCGATCCACCACTGGCCTTATCCGTGTAATAGGTGAAGACCTTCTCTGCCTTGAGTTGTTCAATCTGACGATCAAGGTTCTGATCTTTCGAACTCACCCGGGCATAGTCCACCTTTTGTCCTGAGATCGCCCCCCAACTGTTCAGTGATCTCCAGAGGCAGTGACGGTTCTGTTCCGTTAGTCTTGGAACTAACCCTAGCGAACAGGAAGTTTTTTCATTCACAAATTGTTCGCTTGGGGTGTACCCCAGGTGCCCCTACCAGCGCCCGCAGTTGAAGGCTTCACCTACCAAATGGTAAAATTAGCTATATGCGAACCAGTCAGCGCTCCGAGATCCTGGAAGCTGCCCTCCGCGTCATGAACGCAGCGGAGGGTGGCGACATTACCCTTGACGCAGTGGCCCACGAGGCCGGGCTCACCAAACCGGGATTGCTATATCACTTCCGCAACCGCGACGTACTGCTCGCCGCGATCGTCGACCACGCTGCGGCCAACGTCGAGAACGACATGACTGCCACCCTTGGCAAGCCCCTCGAGAACGCCAACGCCACCGAGCGGCTCCTGAGCTACGTTCACGTCGCCGCCCACGGGGCCGCCAAGCGCGCCGAGTTCATCATCTGGGGCCAAGCGACGTACCGGCCCGAACTCACCGAACCGTGGACTACGCGGATGGGCCGCTGGCTCGAACTCCCGGACGATCTCGACGCCGCCACCCGAGCCAGGCTGACCACCGCCCGACTCGCCGCCGACGGACTCTGGGGCGCCCAGGCCACAGGTGTGTCCACCCTCCACGGCGCGGATCTCGAAGCCGTCGTCTCCAGCATTCGCTCCCTGATCGAAGGAACAACCCCATGAAGCAGTGGTTCCTGCTCGCTGGTGCCATCACTACCGAAGTGGCGGCGACGCTGTCTCTCAAGGCGGCGCTCAATCACCCATCCTGGTACATCGTGGTTGCTGCCGGATACATCGGCGCTTTCGTCTTCCTCACCTTCTGCCTGCGCGAAGGAATGCAGATCGGCGTCGCCTATGGCATCTGGGGAGCCAGCGGGGTCGTGCTCGCCGCTGTGCTATCCGCCGCGATTTTCGGTGAACCTCTGACTGCTGTGATGGGTCTTGGAATGGTTCTGATCATCAGCGGTGTCCTCACCGTCGAACTCGGCTCCCAGAAAGCTCAGCAAACCGCAGCCCAGGAAGCAGGAGTCAACTCATGAGATGGATCTTCCTCGCAGGCGCCATCTTGTCCGAAGTCGTCGCGACCATGTCGCTACGAGCCTCCGACGGTGGCCGGGTGAAGAAATGGTTCATCGGCGTCATCGCGGGGTATCTCGTGGCGTTCGTCGCCTTAAGTCTCGCCTTGGCCGACGGCATGGCCCTTGGCGTCGCCTACGGCATCTGGGCAGCATCCGGCGTAGCTCTCACCGCGATCCTCGCCCGGGTCATCTTCCACGAACCCCTCACCCGAACCATGGCCCTCGGCATCCTCTTCATCGCCGTCGGAGTTCTCACCGTTGAAATCGGCGCCAACTTGGCGAACTGACGCATTTCCGCAGGTAAACCAGGCAGATTGGTGTGCCCCAGGTGCACCACGAGGCGCACAGACAAAGGCTCCCCAATGAGCGCCTGTGGGCCTAGCGTTGTGGATGTGATCACCTGTGTCGTCCACTACACCATCGACCCCGACCAGATCGCGGCCTTTGAACAGTTCGCCCGCGCTTGGATGCGGCATGTCGACGAACACGGCGGCACCCACCACGGGTACTACCTACCCGCGGAAGGTGTGAGTGACCGTGCGGAATCCCTGTTCAGCTTCCCCAGCCTGGCTGCCTACGAGCAGTACCGCACCTTGTTCGGCACCCACCCGGACTTCATCGCCGCTGACCGGATTCGAGACGAGTCCGGGTGCGTCCTGCGGTACGAGCGCACCTTCATGCGGCCGCTCCTACCCCAGGGACACTGAAAGGGACTCCGGCAGCACGCTCGGCACAACCCACAACGCCGCAGGTCAGCGCGTACAGATGGGTGTACCCCAAAAGCCTCATGTCTCGATTATGCCTCACAAACCCCTACCGAGCACCACCCTGCGACAACTTAGGGCGAGACGCTTTAGTGAGACGGGGAGGAGGCCAATTGCCCCATGAAACGGTCTCACATTCCAGTTCCTGCCGGGTGTCTCATAAAACTTTAGGTTTTCAGGACGCTCCGCGACCGCTAGTGGGCCATATAAGCGAGTCGGGTGTGGTCATCGACAGCGGCATGGACGTGGTCGAACCCGATCGGGTCTTCCGGTCGCGGATCGGTCGTGGACTCGCCAACCGCCGCTGTCGGGGATGCGGCTGAGTTTCTTCACATCGATATGGATGAGCTTGCCTGGCCACCAGCAACGCTCTCGCATGCGTGGTCAAGCGGGCGTTACCGTTGGGCATAGAGGCCTCCGGCAGTGAAGAACTAGACAGCTCCACTAAGCCAGGAGGCCTAACTATTTCACAAGACCGAAAGTGCCACCAACGTCACGGTCGAGTACAACTAGTGGGTGTCACTGTGGCTTTCCGAAGTCCACCACACTGACGTTCCCGTCATTGCGGGGGCGGTACAGAGGGCTCCTGACGGATTGCCCGAAGTCCTCTGCACGAATTGACTTCCGGCCTGATGCCGCTGTACCAACCTGTCCTGATAGGCGGGCGCCTCGTTTGCCAGAAGATGGGGCACGGTTCCCTCTCCCCCTTGCTTTTTGGGAGTCCTCGGCCAGCTACGGGATCGTGCCTGGCCGGTCCTCGGTCGAGTTGTTGTCCGGAGTTGGTGCGCAGCAGTCGGGTTCCCCGCTTTGCCCGGGGCCCTCGCCTGTGGGCGGCGTTCCCTGTCTGATGCGCAGTCTCCTGCGCCGGTTGAGGGCGGCCAATGCCGATGCGAGCACCACGGCTGCGGCGAGGGCTGCGATCAGGGTGCTGTTGTCGCTGATCCAGGCGCTGGCGGCGGCTGACCATACGGCGAGGCTGTTGGCCTGTGCGGTTCCGCCGGTGGCGGCGGGATACCAATACCAGCTGAGGTAGGCGCCGGTTATGGTGAGGATGAAGGCGGCGATGCGGTTGCTGTGCTTGGCCAGGCCGGTGATTCTTCGCCCGAGGGCGGCCCCGGCGATGGCCGTGCCTGCCGAAACGAGCATCAGGACAGTGGCCGAGCCTGCGGCGTAGGCGGCGAAGACCGCGAGCAGCCCGGCGTAGCTGGCGACGGCCTGGGCTTGGGCGATCACGGCCAGGAGCACCCCGAGGGTGCAGCCGAGGGATGCTGCGGCGTATCCGACCCCGAAGGCCACCATGCGCCCGGTTTTGTGCCCTGCCCCTGCGGCTTCTTGTGTGCGGGGTTTCGTGGCCCAGGCCGGCAGACGGAGCCGTGGTGTGAGTCCGGTGAGCATGGCCAGGCCCAGCAGGAGAAGGATCACCCCGGTGGCCATTCCCAGCCAGGGCGCTGCGCTGATCAGGGTCCTGGCGCCCGCGCTGACGATCAGCCCGAAGGCTGCCAGGGTCCCGGCGAAGCCGAGGCTGAGCGCGAGCCCGGCCCGGAGCCCGTGGGCCAGACGCAGCGCGAGCGGGCGCGTCCGGGCGTCCCCGATGGTCTGGGCTATCCAGGCGGGCAGGAGGGCGAAACCGCAGGGATTGACCGGGGCAATCATTCCAGCGGCGAAGGCCAGGGCAAGCAGGGCTGTCATTGGGCACCGGCCTTGGTGAGTTCTTCTTGGATCTTTTCCGCAGACGGGTCGGTGGCCCGGAAGGTAACGTCACCCTTCGCGTCGACCACCACCAGGGTGCTCATGGAGGTGACCTTGTACCGGGTGGTCAGTGTGGCCCCGGTGTCGATGACGGCAGGGAGCTCAGGGGCCTTGATGTAATCGCGGAATCCGTTGATGGTCTCCTTCGGTTCTCGGGGGTCCACGTCCACCAGGAGGTAGTCGGCCGAGCTTCCCAGGGCCGTGGAGGCCTTGTTCAGGGAATCGGCCCCTTCCACACACTCACCGCATCCGGCAGAGAAGAAGAACAGTGCTGCGGGCTTACCGTCCGGGATGGTCCGGGTAGTGCCGTCAATGTCGGAGACCGTAACAGCAACGGCACCGGCCGCGTCGGGCGACGAACCGCCTGGCGCGGCCGACGGGCCGCTCGGTGAGCTGGCGCAGGCGGTTGTCAGTGCCATGACCGCTGTCAGAAACAGGGCGGAGGCGAGGTGCCTGGGCCGGGGAACGGACAGAGAACGGCGGGATCTCGGGTATGTCATGGTGTCTGGTGGTTCCTTCCAGGAATGGGGATGGGGACTCAGGCGGTGCCGTGGTCGGTGCGGTGGTGCTCGGGGGATGCGGGAGGGCAGCAGTCGTCGGTCCTGCGGCGTTTTCGCTGCCTGGTGACGGCGATGATCCCGGCCAGGAGCACCGTGGCGGCCGCGAGTAACACGAGGGGATTTGAGAAGAATCCGGCGATCGCGCCGAGGGCTCCGGCGGCGATGAGGATGGGTCCTGCGCAGCACAGGATCATGGCCGCTGCTATGCCGATTCCTGCGGCCAGTGTGTGGTATCGCCCGGGGCGACCGGTCTGCCGGACGGGTTGATGGCCGGTGTCTGGCTGTTCTGGGTGCTGGGTCATGTCATGTCCTTTTAAAGCTCAGCAGCAGGAGTCCTGCGCCGCGGGGGCCCGCGTGGCGGCCGCGGCGAGGAGGGCGGCGGCCATGGCGGCACCGGCCCGGTGTGCCGCCTCGATGTCCAGGACTTCGCCGTCGGGATGGGAATCCAACCACGGCTGGGCGTCCTCGCGGGAGGCGAAGTAGTGGACCTGGTTGCAGAACGATGACCGCACCGGCCCCGTGCCCGGGTGGCTGATGATGGACACGACGGCGGTGGCCGGCTGCACGGAGGTCACCGTGCCGTCCGCGCCCGTCATCACCCGGATGAGGGTCCCGCTACCCGGGGAGGTCGACTCAATGGTTGCGGCCTTCCCGATCAGGGCCGGGAAGAAGAGGGTGTCCAGGGCGCACCAGGTGTAGAGCTGTTCCCCGGCCAGGGTGAAGCGATGCGGGGTGGGCCGCATCGTCAGGGCCAGGCCGATGATGCGGCCCTCGTCGTCGTACTCGGTGTCCGGGACGGCGGCCAGTCCCTGCCGGACCGTGTCTTCGCTCCGGCCACTGGCGGTGGCCAGTTCGGCGACCGTGACGGGCTCGCCCTCGGCCAGGAGCCGCAGCAGCGGCACGAACAATTCCGGGTCTATTCCGGAGCGCGCGGGGGACAACAGATAGGTGAGGGCCTGGTCGGTGGCGGTCATGGCATTCCTTTGCTTCGGTAGTGGGGGCTGCAGCTCAGGCGCAGCAGGAGAGCTTGGAGACGTCGGTGTTGAAGGCCTTGGCGGCGATCCTGATGCCCTCGGCCATCGTCAGGTAGGGGCTCCAGGCGGCGGCGACCTGCGCGGTGGTCATGCCCGCTTCGAGGATGTAGACGCCGGCGGCGGCGATCTCCCCGGCGTCCTTGGCCACCGCGGAGAGGCCCAGGATCCGTCCGGTGTCGCGGTCCGCGACAACCTTGATGAAGCCGCGGGTGTCGCGGTTGACCACGGCTCGCGGCACGTACTCCAGGGGGAGGACCCGGCACTCGCAGCTGATCCCGGCGGCGACAGCTTCCTTTTCCGTCATCCCGACCGCCCCGATGGCGGGACTGGTGAAGGTGACCCGGGGCAGGTGCCGGTAGTCGACCTCGGCCAGGGCATCGGTGAACGCATTGTCCACGGCCAGGGCGCCGTGGGCCGCTGCGACGTAAACGAACTCCCGATGGCCGGTCGCGTCCCCGGCGGCCCAAACCCGCGGGTTGGACGTGGCCAGGCGGGAATCGACCACGATCTCGCCGGATGCGCCGGTCTTCACCCCGACGGCGTCAAGGTCCAGTCCCTCGGTCACCGGGCGGCGGCCCAGTGCCACGAGGATGTGGGAAGCGCGGAACACCTCCTCGTCCCCGGCCACGTTTGCCGTCACCGAGACCCCGTCCGGGCCGGAGGCCACGGAGTCGGCCATGGCCCGCCGGACCACCCGGATCCCCTCGTCGGCGAACACCCCCGCCAACGCCTTGGATGCCTCCGGTTCCTCCTGCGAGGCCAACCGGGAACGGACCAGCATGGTCACCCGGGAGCCCAGCCGGGAGAAAAGCTGTGCCATCTCCAGGGCAACATAGCCTCCGCCCAGGATCAGCATTGATTCGGGCACCTCGTCCAGTTCCATCGCCGTCGTCGAGGTCAGGTACCCGGCCTCGGCCAGTCCGGGAACGGGCGGTACGTAGGGTGCGGAGCCAGTGGCCACGAGGTAGTGCCCGGCCTCGATCGTTCTCACTGCACCATCCGGGGAGATCACCCGGAGCAGCGGTGCGTCCTGGGTTCCGGTGAACGACGCGTCCCCCGAGATCATCGTCCACCCGTAGTCCGCGGCCAGATCGACGTACTTCTCCGTGCGCATGCTTTCAACCAGCGCGGCCTTGCCCTGAATCAGGGCCGGCATGTCCACCGGGCCCGCCGAGGCCGCCACCCCAGGGAAGCGGGCCGAATCCAACGCCACGTGGCGGGCCTCCGCGGCAGCCAGGAGCGCCTTCGACGGGACGCAGCCCGTGTTCACGCATGTCCCGCCCACGGTGCCGCGCTCCACCATCACGACGCGCTTGCCCAGTCCGGTGGCCCGGATCGCGGCCGCAAACGCTCCGCCGCCGGAACCAATAATCGCCAGATCGAACTTTTCGTTTGTCATTCCAGATGTCTCTTCCCTGTGGTTCAAAAGTTCCTATGGAACCATTGTGAACCTTCCAGTACAATGGAAGGTCAAGTGTGGTGGCCATTGGAAGGGGAATCGGCGAACATGAGGATCGGACAGCTTGCGGAAGCAACCGGAACCACGACCAAGACCCTGCGGTTCTACGAGGAGTCGGGGCTGCTCCCTCCGGCCGAGCGATTGGCCTCCGGCTATCGGGACTACGCCGAGGATGCCGTGGGTCGGGTCGGGTTCATCCACCGGGGCCAGGCCGCCGGGCTGACCCTCGCCCAGATCCGCCAGATCCTCGACATCCGCGACGGCGGCCAGGCGCCCTGCGAGCACGTGCGCGACCTGCTTGACGTGCGCCTCGCTGAGATCGAGCAGCAGATCGCGCAGCTCTCCGTGCTGCGCGACACTATCGCGGACCTCAGACAGGACGCCGCACACCCGGACCCTGAAACGTGCAGCACCGATCAAGTGTGTAGGTACTTGTAATCCAATTGGGCACACCTCCTGGACGGTGCTGTTGCAAAGTTCGGGCGACAGGAAGACCTGCGTGAAATAATCACAGCCATGGGCATCTTCTCCGGTCGTCATTTCCCCGTGAAATCATCCTGTGGGCGGTCCGGTGGTACTGCCGCTACGGGCTCAGCTACCGCGATCTGGAAGAAATGATGACCGAACGCGGCGTACCGGTCGATCACAGCACCATCTACCGCTGGGTCCAGAAATATGCTCCTGAGCGGGACAAGCAGACCCGGTGGTACCGACAAGTCCCGGATTGGCAGGCCCGGTCCTGGCGGGTGGACGAGACCTATATCCGGGTCGGGGGAAAGTGGTGCTACCTCTATCGGGCCATCACCGCGGGTGGGCATACCCTGGATTTTTACCTGTCCCCAAAGCGTAATGTCGCCGCAGCGAAGCGTTTCTTGGCCAAGACCCTGAGGTCGAACACGATAACCGGGTTCCCGCGGGTGATCAACACCGATAAAGCACCCTCCCTGGCCAGGGCAATCGCCGAGTTGAAGTCAGAGGGAATCTGCCCGCAGACCGTGGAACACCGGCAGGTGAAATACCTCAATAACGTCATTGAAGGAGATCATGGGCGGCTGAAACGGATCCTCGGACCGAAGGGGGCGTTCAAAAACCGGACCTCGGCGTACCGGACGTTGAAAGGGATGGAAGCGATGCACTCATTACGGAAAGGCCAGGGCGCGATGCTTGCCTACGAGCAACCGAACCCGGATGCGGTGATCGTCAGCCGGGTGTTCGAGGCTGCCTGAGAACGCCGACCCGCAGCCAGCATCAGAGGATGAAGACTGGGTCGTCACGGCTCTCCGCCTGAAGTTTGCAACAGCACCGAAAATCTCTGGCCGGGTTTTTGCATTGCAGCCGCTCATCGCCAAGGTAGCGGTGCAAGTGCCCGGGGAGCTGGGATTTATCCCAGCGCCTCCAGCACTGCCTCGCCGACACCTGCAGCTGACGTCGGGTTCTGGCCGGTGATGAGTCTGCCGTCGACGACGACGTGCTTGGTCATCGGGATCTTGGCGGTGGTGTACTCGCCGGCCTGGTCGCGGAGTTTCTCTTCCAAGCTGAAGGGGACTTCCTCGGTGCGGCGGGCAAGTTTTTCTTCGGTCCAGGAGTAGCCGGTGACGTGGCGGCCGTCGAGAAGCTTGGTGCCATTGGCGAGGGTGACGTCGAGCAGACCGCACGGGCCGTGGCACACCGCGGCGACGATCTTGCCGCTGTCTGCGAAGTGGGCGACCGCCTGTTTCACCTCGTCGGCCGCGAAATCGAACATGGTGCCGTGGCCGCCGATGAGGTAGATGCCGTCAAAATCGTCGAGGTTCACATCCGCGATGGCCGGGGTGTCATCGAGCTGGCCCATGAACTCGGGGTCCTCGTAGCGCTTGTTCGTGCCGCCGAGCTGGATCACTGGGGTTTTCAGGCTCACCGGGTCGATGGGTACGGCGCCGCCGTCGACGCTGGCGAGGGTGACCTCGTGGCCGGCCTCGGTGAGCACGTCGTAGAAGTGCGTGTACTCGCCCAGCCACATGCCGGTGTGGATGCCGGAGTCGGTGTAGCGGTGGACACTGGTGGAAAGCGCAAGAAATTTCATGCGCCCCATTGAACCACCAGCGCTCCCGCCGGGTAGCGGGCCTACGTGGCCGGGTTGCGTACCAGCAGGCGGTCCACCTGGTCCGCCAGGTCCGGGGCTTGCGTGTCAAAGTCGCTGGGCACCTCCCGGTCCGCTTCGGCGATGGCGTCCGCGTCCGGCTCACCGGTGGCCATTGCTGCCTCAGCTGCGTCGAGCAGCCGCTGCAGGCGGGGCACGTTGAGCTGGTACGCGCCGTCGTGCTCCGGGCCTGCCACGGGTTGGATCCAGCCGGTGGCGGTGAAGACGAACAGGCGGGACTCCAGCAAGTTCGCCTTCAATCCGAGCTTGTCTTTCGGATCTCCCAGGCGTTGCATGTAGCCCCTGCGCGCCTGGCGCACGGTGCCGTCGCTGTCCAAGACGGGGCCTGTGTGGTCGTCAGCGTTACGCGCGATGTCGGCCAGCATATGCAGTTCTCGGGGGAAGAGCGACGGCGCTTTTGCGCAGTACACGGCGGCTCTCAATATCTCGCCCAAGGGCGCCTCCTTTATGCGGTTGTGGTGGAACAGGCCGACATTATAATTTTCCGTCCGATCCCGGAGGTGACGGAATCGAACGAATGTGTGGGTGGGGGTTAGATGGACGACATGGCCGGGATGGACGAGCCGCGCAGCTTCGAGTTGAACGCGATGATGCGGCCGCGGTCGGCGTAAATGTCGTTGATCTCGCCGGCGCGGATGACGCGGCTGAGTTCCCGGTCGCCGATGAAAAAGTTGCCCTTGGTGTCACTGGCGACGAACGTGGTGCCGTAGCGGCGCAGCTGCAGATTGCCCATCTTCGGGGCGCCGGCGAAGGCGTTGGTGTCGGCGCAGTCCCACGCGTCCCACTTGCCTAGGTTCATGGCGTTGGCTTTGCCCTGGCCGGCGCACATGTGACCTGGCATGGTGTCCACCAGGCTGAGGCAGTGGATGAAGTCCTGGCCGTCGATGGCGTAGACACCGCAGCGCACAGTGTCCTGTTGGTTGGCAAACGTGGCGTACGGCGGCTGCGCGGGCAGTGCGCCGTGGGCGGCGGGCCACTCCACGCCCCGGGGGTTGAATCCCTCGTTGGCGGAGGCGGAGGTTGCGCCGGCGGATAGGGCGGCGGTGGCGGTGAAAGTAGCGATGACACCGCGGAGAAGCGTGCGCATGAGATTCTTCTAGAGCTTGAACAGCACCTGGTTGGTGGCGCCCGCGCGGATGATCGCGCGGGTGGCAATGTCCGCCACGTACAGGTTGCCGGAGAAATCCGAGGCGATGTACGCGGTGCCGAGCTGCTTGACCTGCAGGGGGTTCAGCTTTTGCGGCACGTTGGTAAAGCCCTGGTTCCAGCAGTGGACCTCGGCGGATCCGCCACCGACGCTCACGGCCGGGGCGAGCTGCCCCGGCGGGTTGCACTCCGGCTGTGCCTCGCGTGCGGGGTCGGACACGCAGATTGTCTTCGTGGTGCCCTGGAGCTGATAGATCTCGCAGCGGACGTCGCCTGCGGTGTTGGAGTAGGCGGCGCTGTTGGCGGATGCGGCCGGCGCGAGCGCGGCAGCGGCGGCGATGAGAGTGGCGGTGGCAACAATGGGGGCGGTCTTTGTGATCTGCATGACACGAGTATTGCAGTTTATGTCCAGCGTTGCACGCCTCCGGGCAAAGATTTCAAAGAAATCCCCAAAGTTTTCGCCAGGGCGCCATGCCTATCGACGAACCCTTCGGAGCGCACACCACCAGCGCAATACACAACAACCTCGTCGCCGGGCGAGAACTGCTCGAGCGCCCTCGATACCGCCTCCGGATCCCGCTCCACCTCGCTGAGCGGGAGGTTTATCCCCGGCACGGGCAAATCCGCGATCGCCTTCTCGTGCGGCTCGCGCACGTCGAGGGAGGGGAGGCGGTGGGCCGTGAGGGCGTCGAAAAGCTCTTGTCCTTCGGTGTTCACGGTGCACGCCTCGGTGTAGGTGCCCAGAGTGGTGGCGAGCTCGCGCGCCGGGTCGCGGGTGACGGTGAAACGGCGCATCGTGGCGGACAGTGCGTCGTACATGTGCAGACGGCCGACCTTGACGTCGCCGATGCCGGCGAGGAACTTCACCGCCTCGGTGGACATGAGCGAACCGACCACCGAGGTGGTCACGCCGAGCACGCCGGCGGTGGCGCAGTCCGGCACGGAATCGGCGTCCGGCTGGGTGGGGTAGAGGTCGCGAAGACCGACCCCTTCCGCGGGCGCGCCGGGGCCGGAGTGCCACAGGGCGATGTCGCCGCGGTAGCGCAGCACCGAACCCCACAGAAGCGGCGTGCCGGTGATCTCGGCGGCGTCGGCGGCGAGGAACTTGGTGGCAAACGTGTCGGAGCCGTCGATGAGCAGGTCGATGCCGTCGAGCGCCCCGAGGAAGTTGTCGGGGCTGAGCCGGTTGTTCACGGGCGTGACCTGGATATCCGGCTGCAGGGCGCGCAACCTTCCGGCGGCCACGTCGACCTTCCGGCGGCCCACGTCATCCGCGCCGAAGAGGATCTGGCGGTGGATGTTGGTCAGGTCCACCGTGTCGTCGTCCCACACCGTGATGTGGCCGACACCGGTGGCCGCCAGCGTCTGCATGATCGGGCAGCCCAACCCGCCCGCGCCGATCACCAGCACGTGTGCGTCGTGCAGGCGCTGTTGTTGCTCCGGGCCGAAGCCGGGCAGGTTCATCTGGCGCGCGGTGCGCTTGAGTTCTTGCTCCGGAAGCACCTATAGCACCTCGTCCGCCCAGCTGGCCAGGCCGTCGAAGGTGGAGGACGCCACGGCGTGCTCGCGCTTCGGGATCCGCCCCGCGGCTCGCGCCAGGCGGCCGGCCTCCACCGCGTGCCGCATGGCCTGCGCCATGGCTACCGGGTCCTGGCAGCGGTTCACCGCGCTGGCCAACAGCACACCGGAGCAGCCCAGCTCCATGGCCAGGGAGGCGTCGGAGGCGGTGCCGACGCCGGCGTCGATAAGCACTGGCACCTCGGCGCGCGAACAGATCAGCTCGATGTTGTGCGGGTTCAAAATACCAAGGCCTGTGCCGATCGGCGAGCCCAGCGGCATCACCGCTGCCGCCCCAAGGTCCTCGAGTCGCTTGGCAGCCACCGGGTCGTCGGAGGTGTAGGCCAGCACGGTAAAGCCCTCGTCGACGAGCATCTCGCAGGCGTCCACGGTCTCCACCACATCGGGCAGCAGCGTGCGGTCGTCCGCGATGACCTCCAGCTTCACCCAGTCGGTGCCCAGCGCCTCGCGCGCCAGCTTCGCGGTAATCACCGCATCGCGTGCGGTGCGGCAACCGGCGGTGTTCGGCAGCGGCGCGATGCCCAGGCGCTTCAGCAGGTCGAACACGCTCTCCCCGCCGCCGGTCGTGGCGCTGTGGCGGCGCATCGCCACCGTGGTCAGCTCCGTGCCGGAGGCCTTCAAAGCCTGCTCCAGCATGTCAAACGAGCTCGCCCCGCCCGTGCCCATGATTAGGTGCGAGCCGAACTGCTTTCCGGCGATTTCCAGCACTCCTAGCCTCCTTGCACTGCGGTGAGGATGTCGGCGGAGCAGCCGTCGATAAGCTTTCGCCCCCACTGTGAGCGCGGCACGACCTCGCCGTCGATGGCCACCGCGGTGCCGTCGGCGGGTGCGCCGACCTCCGCCACGAGTTCCTCCACCGTCGCGGCGGTGGTGGTGGTCGCTTCTCCGTTGAGCGTGATATTCATGAATGCCTCCTCGGGTCGCACGCGGTCAAGTCTATTGAGGGCTTATGCCTATCGACGAGCTCCGCCCCTACCCGCGCCCCCAACCCCGCAAGCAGAATCCCGTGCCGGAAGTACCCGGTGGACACGACGGTGCGTTCGTCGATGCGGCCGAGGTAGGGCAAGTCGTCCGGCGTGCCGGGGCGCGCGCCCGCGGTGGCCTCGACGAAGTCGCACTCCTCCAGCGCCGGAACGAGCTCGATCGCGTCGCGCAGCAGCTGGTGGATGCCCTGGACCTGGGGCTGGTCGCGGCCGTCCTCGCGGGTGGTCGCGCCGATGGTCAGCGTGCCGTCCTCGCGCGGGATGAGGTAGACGGGACGGTCCTCCACGAACCCCCGGACCACGCGTGTGAGCAGCGGGTACTGGTGTTTCGGCACGCGGACGTGGAGCACGTCGCCGTAGACCGGGCGTAGGTCCAGGGAGGGGATGAGTTGGCTTGCGCCGAGGCCATTGGCGACAACGACCTGGTCGGCTTCGTCGAGCTGGTCGAGGCTGTCGATGCGGTTGGTGGTGAAGGTGACGTTGGCGCGGCGGCAGGCGTCGAGAAGCGCGCGCGTGAACAGGCGGGGCTGCACCTGGTGGTCGCCGTCGATGCGCACCGCGCCGTTGATGGCGGGGGAGAGCGCCGGCTCGAGCTTGCGGGCTTCGCGGGTGGTGAGCTTGTCCACCGCCATGCCGTGGCGGGACTGGTACTCGGTGAGTTCTTCGAGGTGGGTCTTGTCCGCGATGTCGCGCGCGATCACGAGCGTGCCGTCGGTGCGGTAGCCCGTGGGCAGGTCCGAGTACTTGGCGGTGAGGTTGATCAGCTCTGGGTACCACTCGGCGGAGGCGCGCATCAGCGGGAAGAGCGGATCCTGCTTGTACACCACCTCGGCGGTCGGGGCGAGCATCCCGCCCGCGTGGTGGGAGGCGCCGGAGGCGGGCGCGGGGTCGTGGACCGTGACCGTGTGGCCGCGGTCCGCGAGCGTAAGAGCGGTGGTCAAACCGATAATTCCTGCGCCGACGACCGAGATGTTCACGCTTGACAGGGTAGCGCGTTCGCGTCGGTGGTATTGGGAATTTCGATACCGTGGCAGGTGCACGTGTGACAGACGAGATTCAAGGAGAGTGCAACATGTTTATCCGATCCCGCGAAGACGTCGACACTGTCGAATGGGGCGGCGGCACTAGCGAACGCCTGCTCACCGCCCGCGACAACATGGGGTTCGCCGTCGCCCACACCGTGGTCCGCGCCGGCACCGAATCCAAACTGGAATACCGCAACCACCTCGAAGCCTGCTACTGCATCGCCGGCTCCGGAGAGGTCGAAGACACCGACGGCAACATCTACCCCATCACCCCGGGCACCATCTACGTGCTGGACGAGCACGACCCGCACTACCTTCGCGGTGGCAAGGACGAGGACCTCGTGCTGGTGTCCGTGTTTAACCCGGCGATTACCGGCGACGAGGTGCACGAGCTCACCGGCGACGGGTTCAGCTCATACTAACTCGCGCGGGCGAACCAGACCTCAGCGGCGCCGGTGTGCACAGACCCTGAGGAACGAAGCACGATTTTGTCCGGAGTTGTCAGTGGGTGAATGCGCCACCTCGACTTGGAGGTTGTTGTGTCTGGCCGTTGGACTCCGAAAAATGTGAAGGCGCTTCTGTGGCCCGGCTTGTCGCAGGCGGTGATGTCGGCGAGATTGCGCGTGATGCCGGTGTGCATGATGCCGCGGGATCAGATGCTTGGTGCTAGAACAATCGGGTTTGGGGGCGTTTGATAAAGCGGGGAATGATGCCAGCGTTGAACGTAGCGCTCTAGCCTATTTCATAGGCGGATTAATTTGATACAGATAGCGGCGAATGAGGTCAAGTCCTGTGTAGTGGTGTAGCCGTTTGTGCTTTCGGCTCGGTATGAAGTTCGGGGTTTTTGTTAGGCGGTTAGCTGGTGGTGGTTGCCATGATCACCTCCTGTTTGGTGCATGAG
>NZ_JAKRMR010000029.1:0-5285 GCF_022346205.1 Corynebacterium sp. ACRPZ | reverse complement strand
AGCTTCTCGCTGATCTCGTTGACCCTCGCCGGGTCATGGTTTTTCTTCGGTGACACCGTAGTCATTATCGGTGAAACTCCCTCTCAATCAGAGCCTCACACACAAACTTCCTGACACCCTCATTGGTCGGCTTTGTCGGCGTGCCGAGCGATCCGATTTAGCGCCTCGTACATTGCAGATTGTTCGCGCCTTTCGAATTCTGCTGGGCCGGTGTTGGTCTGCTTCGGTGTCCCCACTGGCTTCTCATCCACGTAATAAAAAAGGTGCCCGCCCATTCCCCTTAACGAACCGATCAAAGAGTTAAACACCCTCAGATTCTGGGGTCGCTCTTCACACACCCTCGCGTACAAGAGCGATGCACCTTTCTTCTCCCAACGCCCCGGGTCTTGGCCTTCAGGAATCTCGTTTTTGAACAATCTCTTCTTCGCTTCTGCGAAGTACGCCCCGAATACACGCGCTTTGTCCTCTGGAATGATGAACCCGCCATAGCCAAATGCTGGGCTGTCAGCGAACCTTGGATGACTAGGGGAGACAAAGGCGCCAGGTGCCCCTATCTCATCTAGATACGCAAGGAGCACGCGAAACCCCCTTCAGGCGAAGCGCCAGGACAGTCGTGCATTCAATACACGAAAACCCACACTAGCGTGTGGGTTTCGGAGTTGCTGCCCGGAGGATTCTTGCGGGCGCTCACCTCTGGCTCACATCTGTGAATATACGACGCGCGGGGTACAACGTCAAAGGGTTTCACGCAGAAATTCAAACCGCCCACCCGGCAACGTCGGCAGTCACGAGCCTCAAGCCGGGGACCGGGTGGCGTGCGCCCCACCCGCAGACCCCTAGTAAGCGATCCCTATTACGGCCCATTTTCAGCCATACTCGGGAGGGCTTACTCGGGGTTTGTGTCCTTAGAACGGCAGCGCCGGGAGTGTGAGCCCCGGGACCATGCCTGCCGACACCGCGAACGCCGCCCCAACACCGAGCAGCGCCAGCACCACGGCGACGATGCCGGCGATGGTGCCCGGCGCGACCTCCGAATTCAGGCTCGACGGCGCGGCCGGCGCAGTGCGGTTGATGTCCTTGCCGCAGTCCTCGAAACGCTGCGCGGTGTAGGAGGCGGCGGACTTGACGTAGGCGACCTCGTTGGCGCTGAACGGGGTCTCAAAGGTGGACGGCGCGCCGGTCTTGGAGCTTGTCAGGTCGTCGGCGATGACGGAGCTGGTGGTGTGCTCCTCGACGGGCCACAGCTGCAGATCATCGGTTTGCTTCACCGAGCCCCAGCCGTTCTCGCCGAGCCCGGCGCGCAGCTCGTCCTGTTTCTTCGCCCACAACGCGAGCGCGTCGGCGCGGGAACCGGAGTGGTAAAGGATGTCGTCGGCGTTAAGGCCGGCGGCCAGGGCAGGCACCTGGTCCGCGTTGTACTCGACGGCGCAGACGCGGGAAAAGCCCGGGTCGACGGGCGCTTCAGGCGCGTCGGCGGCTCCGGCGACGGGCGGAAGTACGGCAGCAACGGCGGCGCAGGCGATAACGCCCGCTGTGAGGGTTTTACGCATGTGGAAAAAGATACCCCGCACGGCACCTCCTTACCAGCCTTTCCACAAACCCCGAGAAACCCGCACCTCGTAGTCCTCGTACTCCGTGCCGGACACCAGCGCCGCCACGTGTGCGCGCACGAGCTCCTCGGCGTGCTGCCCGGCGCGGTCGAGAAGCCCGGACGCGATGGCTTTCTCCCGCGCGTCGGCCTCCCGGTCGGCGATGAACCCGGTGACGTCTTCGACGCGGAGTTGGTTGATGGGGTTCATGGTTTGGTCGTAAACCTTGACGCTGTCGGCGTCGATGTGGGATTCCAGCACCTCCACCTCAGGCAGTTGCACGTTGACTTCCCCGTCGGCCAACTGGACGTCGATAAGCGAGGCGTCCTTGATGCCCGCGGTGACGCGCCCGTCGTACGTAACCAGGAAATTCCGTCCGGTAAACGGCACGCGCACCCCGAGCACCTCGAGGCCTTCCTGGTCGAATTTGCCCACGTCGGAGAAGACGTATTCCTCCACAGAAAGCTCGGCAATATCGCCTAACGACGCCCCAATGGTCGTCGACGTCACCTCCCCCTCTTTCCAATTGAGCAGCGCCGGGCGGGTCAGCGCCAAGACGAGCGCCACGATGGCGACCACGGCTATGACCGAGGCCAGCGCACCGAAGCAGCCGGTTGGCCGGGTATCGCGCGGGGAAATCTGCAATTTCGTGCTCACTTCGTTTACCTTACTTCGTCGAGAAAATGTAAGGTGGCTCTCACCTTTTCACGACGAATTATCGCCGACCAGGAAGACCCACCATGACTGGATCAACCAAAGTAGAAAAAGGCCTGGAAGATCGCCCGGCCCCGGAGCACAACGCGGACCGCAAGGACAACAACCAGCAACAGGAGGGCATGTCCGGCTTCCTGGGCTGGATTGAAAAAGTCGGCAACAAGCTGCCGGACCCATTCTGGCTGTTTGTGATCCTCGCCGGCGTGGTGGCGGTGTCGTCCTGGCTGGCCAGCAAGGCGGGCCTGTCCGCAATCGACCCGGCCTCCGGCGAGGAAATCCACGTCGAATCCCTGCTCACTGGCGAGAACATCTCGCGCATGGTCACGGACGCTGTGGAGAACTTCATCGCCTTCCCGCCGCTGGGCGTGATCCTGGCGGTGATGCTGGGTGTGGCCGTGGCGGAGCAGACGGGCCTGCTCGCGGCGATGGTCCGCGCGATGGTGGACAAGGTCAGCCCGAAGATGCTCACGTTCATGGTCGCGCTTGCGGGTGTGACCGGTTCGGTGGCCTCGGACGCCATCTACGTGATCATCATCCCGCTGGGCGCGATGGCCTTCCACGCGGTGGGCCGCTCGCCGGTGGTGGGTGCGATGGTGGCGTTCGCGGCGTCGTCGGCAGGCTTTAATTCCTCGCTAATTTTGAACATCACCGACCTGCTGCTCGCCGGCATCTCCACCTCCGCCGCACAGCTTGTCGACGAAGCCTACGAAGTTTCCCCGCTCGCCAACATCTACTTTGTCATCCCCTCCGCGGTGGTGCTGTCGCTGATCATCACGGCGGTGACGGAGCTGTTCGTGGACAAGAAGGCCGAGAACCTTGTCGACCACGACCACATCGACGAGGACGAACTCCAACTCGACGAGTCCAACCAGCCCGACGACTCCCACCTCACCGACGACGATGACCTGTCGCTCACCCCTCTCGAGCGCAAGGGCCTGTCCTGGGCCGGCATCACCCTCGTCCTCAGCCTGGTGGCCTACTTCGCCCTGCTTTTCATCCCGGGCTCCCCGTTCGCGCGGCCCGAGGAGGGCTTCATGGAGTCGCCTTTGATCCGCGCGATCGCCGTGCCGATCACCGCGATCTTCTTCGTCACCGGCCTGGTCTACGGCCTGATCGTGGGCACGATTAAGGAGGCCGCGGACATCCCGAAGTTCATGGCGAAGGGCCTGGAATCCCTCCTGCCGATCCTGGTGCTGTTCTTCGCCGTTTCCCAGTTCCTGGCGTGGTTCCAGTGGTCCAACCTGGGCCCCTGGACCGCGATCAAGGGCTCTGAGCTGCTGCAGTCCTGGGACCTGCCCAACGTGATCCTCTTCGCGGCCTTCGTGCTCATGGTCACTCTGATCAACCTGTTCATCACCTCCGGCTCCGCTCAGTGGGCGCTGATGGCGCCGGTGGTCGTGCCGATGATGATGTACGTGGACGTCTCCCCTGAGGTGACCCAGATGCTCTACCGCATCGGCGACTCGCCGTCGAACATCATCACCCCGATGTCGCCCTACTTCGCCCTGGCGCTGACGTTCCTGCAGAAGTACTACAAGAAGGCCGGCGTGGGCACCCTGATGTCGCTATCGCTGCCGTACGCGGTGTCCATGCTGGTGGGCTGGTTCGTCTTCTTCATGATCTGGTACGCCCTGGGCATCCCGCTCGGCCCCGGCTCCCCGATGGGGTACCAGGTGTAGCTCGGGGGCGGTGAAGGCCCGGTTGCGTCCGTGCAGCCGGGCCTTTTGCTTATCGACGAGCCTCCGGCAAGACCCGTCACCCAATTCCCTGCAAAGCAGCTTGGCACGTGCTTAGATTCTATTGTCAGAATCTTCAACGAATCCTGCAAAGGAGAGCTCCGTGCCTAACGCGAAAGATCTCGAGCGTCAGCTCCGTGACTTCCAGAACTTGCTGCCCCAAATCGTCGGCTCTGTGCTGGCGATCATCACCGCCCTTGGCGTGATCCTTGGCGCCGTCGCCCCGGAACTGGGTGATAGCTCCAGCAACAACGGTGGCGGCAACTCCTCCCCGTCCGCCCCGTCGAAGCCGGGTAACTCGGGCAAGTACTCCAAGCCGGAGTTCGCCGACGGGAAGTACCTGCACACCCACCGAAACCGTATCCATGGAATCCAGTCCGGTGTCGACGTGACTCTCAACGGGAAGGACTACCCGATGTCACTGATCTCCACGAACGCAGACTGGTATGACCACTCGACGTTTGATGTGAACAAGAAGTACTCGACGCTAAATTACACCGCTGCGTGGGCTTCCAACATCCCGAACTCTGGCGGTGTCGGCGTGATCGAGGTTTATCTGAACGACGGCCTTCGTGATCGCGTAACGGTGAAGCCGGGCGAGGCCAAGAAACGTAGCGCCGACATCCGCGGCGGCGGCCGCGTCAAAATCATCATGTACGCCGTGGACAAAGTGGACGATAAGAAGAAGGTCAACTCGAACGGCCTCGCAATGCTCACTCCGACGCTGAAGTAAGCAAATAGCGCAATGCCCCACCTCAATCCGAGGTGGGGCACTTTCGTATCTGCAGAAGTGCTACTTCCCAATCTCCGCCGGCGTGCGAATCGGCACCTGGCGCGTGAGCCTCTCCAGCGCACCCTGCTCGCACAGAGTCCAGCCGTTGTAGCACCGCAATACATCCCGCGTTGCTTCGTACCGGCGGTCGGGATCGCACACCAACTTCCGTCGCATTTAGCCTGAATCGGACGGACAGATGCGCGCCACATCAGCCACAAGCACCACCCTGAGCGGCCTCCGCCGACCCTGAATTCAGGTTTTAGCCAAAACCCTAATTGGGGCAACACGCCTTGCGCAGCCTCAAAAATCGGACCAGCGAGTTAAGGGAGCGAAGACAGCCTCCCCCGCCGACGAATTCAGGCTTTCGCCTATACGCCAAAATCGCGCAACACTGACCCACTGCGATCCCAAAAGAAAAGCCGGCAGCGACACAATCCGCTCCCAGCTCAACTCCCCCTCACCCCCCAGCGC
>NZ_JAKRMR010000028.1:0-5649 GCF_022346205.1 Corynebacterium sp. ACRPZ | reverse complement strand
GGAGAGACGCGGGTGGGGGCGTCGTCGCCGGGGAAAAGGCGCTGGTGGGCCGCGCCACCCGCACCGCCAGCCCCCGCGGCCAGTCCGAAGTTCGTCGGGTGCTCGGCGGCGCGGTGCGCGGCGGAGTTGCGCGGCGCCGGCACGGTGTAAGACGGAAGCCGCAGCTCACTAGCTACGTCGTCCAGCGCCGCCAAAAACTCTGCGGCGTTATGGAACCTGTCGTGCGGGTTGCGGGCGGTGGCGGTGGCCACGAGCTCGTCGAAAAGCTTGGGCACCCCGGCGATCAGCGACGATGGCGCGGGCACGTCGGAGCGCAACCGGGCGTACGCGTGGGCCAAGGGGGTCTCGCCGCTGAATGGGGTGCGGCCGGTGAGGAGTTCGAAGAGGACGATGCCGGCGGAGTAGACGTCGGAGGCGGCGGTCAGCGCCCCTCCGTCGACCTGCTCGGGCGAGAGGTAAGCGACGGTGCCGACGATTTGGTCGGTGGATTGGGTGGTTTCGGCGGCGGCGCGCACGAGGCCGAAGTCGGAGAGTTTGACGCGGCTGGAGGCGTCGATGAGTACGTTGTCAGGTTTGATGTCGCGGTGCACCATGCCTTTCGCGTGCGCGACCGAAAGCCCGGTGAGCATGCCGCGCATCACGGCCGCGGCGGCGTGCGGGGGCATGGGGCCGCGCTCTGCCAGCAGCTCGCGCAGGGTGCCGCCGGTGATCAGCTCCATGATCAAAAATACTTCGCCGCCGGATGCGGAGAAGTCGTACACGTTGACCAGGTTCGGGTGGCTGAGCTGCGCCATTGCGCGGGCTTCGCGGCGGAATCGCTCGCGGAACACTTCGTCGTGCACGTACTGTTCGTGCATGACTTTCGCGGCCACTTCGCGCCCGAGTCGCGCGTCGACGCAGCGGTAGACGGTGGCCATGCCGCCGCGGGCGATTGGGCGGTCGACAACGTAACGCCCGTCCAGTGTCGTGCCTGCGCGCAAGGTTGCCATGTGCACCAGAGTAGAATCGCCGACCGTGAGCGCACAAACGAATCTTGAGCAATTGCTTATCGACGAAACCCTGCTGCCGTTCCCGGATGTCGCCGAGAAGCTTGGCGTGCCGGTGACCAAGGTGCACGACTACATCGGCGCGAAGAAGCTGGTGCACTACGTCAAGGACGGCAAGAAGGTTGTGCCGGCGAGCCTGCTCGGCGAGGACGGCTTGAGCAAGTTCGTCTCCGGCGCGATCACCGTGCTTTTCGACGGCGGCTACGACGCCGACGAGATCCTAGCGTTCCTGTTTACACCGGATGATTCTCTGCCGGGGCGTCCTGTGGACGCGCTGCACGGCCAAAAAGCTCGCGAAGTGATCCGCCGCGCGCAGGCGATGGCGTTCTAGCCGGATCCCTAAACAGCCACTCCACCGCCACGACGGCGGCGGTCGCGGCAAAGGCGAGGAACCACATGTCGTAGAGGCGGTGGTTGCCGCTGCCCTTGAACGCCAGCGCCACGACTATTGACGCCCCGACGGTCACCCGCACCACCCAAGCCGGCGGCTTAAACGTGCCAGCTAGCGAGATGACGGAGGCGTAGTACCAGGGCAGCGTCACCGCGTTGGCGGCAAACGCCACAGTGTATGCGGCGGTGGTGCCGGCGACGGCGCGGCGCTCGTAGGCCTCGCCGCGGCGGGGGCGGAAGATCCACCACACCACCGCCAGGCCAACCAGCATGAGCACGGAAAAGACGGTGCGGGTCCAGCCGAGGGCGGTGTTGTAGCGGAACGTGTCGTCGAAAAGCTGGAGCACCGGCGTGATCAGTTCGGCGGCGAGGGTGGGGCCGGCGAGCGGGTTGATCACCTTCGAGTTGCCGGTGATCTCTTCGAGCCACCCCCAGGTGGTGCCGGATGCCCACGTGACCAGCTGGATCACGGCGACGTTGACGGCGAGCGCCCACGCCCCGCCAGCCACGAGCATGCCGGCGGCGCCAAGCGTGGTGGTGCTGCGGCGCTGGACCATCAGCCAAACCACGAACGGCAGCGCCACCGCGGCGGTGGCTTTCAGCGACACCGCCAGGGCGATCAGCGCGATGCCGGGGGTGCACCAGCGGCTGCGCAGGCACGACAGAAGGCCCACGCTGACCAGACCGACCATGACGGCCTCGTTGTGCATGCCGCCAATGAGGTGCAGCAGCATCACCGGGTTGGCCGCGCCCAGCCACAAAGCGAGCGCGGGATCGCCGCCGATCTGCGTGGCAATGCGCGGCAGGGCCCACACGATCAACGCGAAACCCGCCAGCGAAATCAGCCGGTAGACCACCAGGCCCAACGTGACGTTCTCGCCGACCAGCCACGTCACCGCCTTGCCCACGCCGAGGTGCAAAGGACCGTACGGCGTGGTGGTGTTGCGCCAGTCGTGGGAGACCTCCCACAGGTACGGACCCGGGTTGACGGCGGCGCCTTCGGAGTACGGGTCGAAGCCGTCGCGAAGCATCGCTCCCTGCATGAGGTAGGAGTACACGTCGCGCGACAGGATCGGCGCGGACAGCGCGAGAACGCCCGCCCACCAGCACACGCTGCGGCGCACCTGCGCCAGGCCGGGCCGGGTTTTCCACAGCAGCACCCACGCCACCACCAGGCCGAAAATGCCGGCGGTGAGCAGCACGTCCATCAGCGCGCGGCCGTGCCCGTAGGACAGGTGCTCCAGGCCCACCGCGCGCAGCAGGCCGCCGCGGTAACGGGTCGCGCCGGCGCCGAACGAGCCCACGGCGATCAGCGCGCAGGCGGCAACGCCCAAATGTTGCGGGCGCATCACATCCGCCGGTCGGTGGCCTTGTGCGCGAGCACGGTGAGCGCTTCAACGGCGGCGTCGTTGATGCCGGCGCCAGCCAAAAAGCCCAGGCCGGAGGCGGTGAGCTCCTCGATGCGCGCCTCCACCGCGTCTTCCGCGCCGCTGGAGCGGATGAGCGCTGCTAATCGACGCAGCTCCGCCTCGTCCTCCGTCTTCCCAATCCCGTCACGTAGCTCTTGCGCGGCGGCCGGGTCCGCCTGGTCCAGCAGCTCGAGGGCGGTGGCGAACAGTTCCGTGCGCTTGCCTTCGCGGATGTCGTCGCCGGCCGGCTTGCCGGTCACCGCCGGGTCGCCGAACACGCCGAGCAAGTCGTCGCGCAGCTGGAACGCGATGCCGATGTCGCGGCCGTAACCACGGAAGGCGTCGATAAGCGAATCGCCCGCACCCGCAAGCGCCGCGCCCAGGTGGAGGGGGCGCTCGATGGTGTACGCCGCCGTTTTGAACCGGTTGACGCGGTTGGCCATCTCCACGGATTCGCTGCCGAGACTCTCCAGCATCATGTCCAGCAGCTGGCCGCCGATGACCTCGGTGCGCATGCCCACCCACGGCTCCGCGGCGCGTGCGAGCGCGTCCTGGGAGACGCCGGAGTAACGCCACATGTCCTCAGCCCAGGCGAGTGCGAGGTCGCCGAGCAGGATCGCTGCGTTCGTGCCGTAGAGCTCCGCGGAGCCGAGCAGGTCCTGGCTGCGGTGCTCCGCTTCGAGCGCGCGGTGCACCGTGGGGTTGCCGCGCCGGGTGTCGGAGGCGTCGATGATGTCGTCGTGCACCAGCGCGCACGCCTGAATCAGCTCCAGCGAACTCACCGCGCGGAGCACTGCCTCGGGGTCCTCGGTGCCGTGAAGACCGCCGGCGCCGACGAACCCGGCCCATCCGTACGTGGGGCGCACGCGCTTGCCGCCGCCGAGGACAAAGCGCCGCAGGTGGCCCACGGCGTGGGCGACGGGCTCACCAATGGTTTCGACAGCTATCGCGCGCTCGTCAAAAAACGCTGCAAGATGCTGTTCTACCTGTGCCGGTACGTCCTCGAGCCCAAGATTTTTCACGCCCACGCTCCTCGTGCCTGAAATTCATGCTTTCCCTGCAAACCCTACCCAGTGCGGTTTTGCAGATCGAGGGCGAGGATGGCGAAGGGCCGTTTATCTCCCTCATAGAGGAAATTGCGCGCCACGTCCGTGAAACCGAACTTTCGGTAGAGTCCGAACGCGTTGTTCGCCTCGCCCGCAACCTCCGGAGTGGACAGCAGCGCCCAGCGTGTCGGGGCTTCCCGCAGCAGCTCCGTGAGCAGGCGGGAGCCCAGACCATTGCCTTGCAGGGCAGGGGAGACGTGCACCTCCGCGACCTCGAAGTAGCTGCGCAGCATGTCCCGGTCCTGATCTGTGATCCCGCCGTTCGCCTCCATCGCGCGCACGAGTTGGCGGTCCCACCAGCGCTCCCGGGTGCCGATGAAGCCGTAGGCGATGCCCACGACCTGGCCGCCCTCGATCGCCGCGATCGCAGTGAAACCGGGGGAGCGTACCTCGCCTTTCCACACCTGAATGCGTTGGCGGCGCATGGACCGCGGGTACCCCATGGCCTCGATATAGATGTCAACGAGCGTGGGGACGAGCATCAGGAACTCGGCTGCCGTGAGGCGCTGGATGGTTGCAGTCACCCCTCTATGGAAGCACTTGCGGGTGCGGGGCGTGACAAGAACCCAAACATTGGTTCGAACACACGTTCGTTTGAGGGGCCGGTGGTGTCGAACGGGTGTTTTAGGGTGAGCCCATCACTTAAACGAAAGCAATGTTTGCGCAGGAGGAAGCGATGATGGGAAGCGTAGTTTCGGCAACAACCGGTGCGGTGTACGGGCGGGGCGCGCGTATCAGCAAGGCGGACCAGTTCCTGGCCGCGGCCGAGGAGCTGATTGGACTGGCGCACGATGATTTTGAGGCTGGCAGGCACGACGTGGCGATGGAAAACGCCTACCGTGCGGCGCTTCGGGTCGCCGGGGCGCGGAACGCGGGCTCGCCGGTCGTGCGCAAGCGCAAGCGGCTGCCCACCAGCGCGTGGGACAAGCTCGCGCTCACGGGCGACGACGGCGCGCATTGGGCGGCCGTGTTCAAGCGCTATTCGGCGCAACGCGGCAGGGTGGCGTCCGGCATTGAAACGGATCCGGGCGCGGCCGTCGTGCACCGCTTACTTGCGGATGCGGAGGAGTTCTACCTGTCCACCCGTGCAGGGGAGGTGCCGATGGCCGCCTAGCGGGACGAAAGTGGGACACGGGAACAATCTGCGTACCATGGCCGTTAATCGGATATTGTCAGTCCGCCATCGGTATCTGGAGAGTGAGCAGTGTCTCTATCTGAGCAGGAAATGCGGGCGTTGCGCGAAATTGAGCAGTCGCTCTTCGCGGACGACCCGAAATTCGGTAGCAGTGTCGTGACTGAATCTGGCTTCGGTTCCGCGCCCAAGACGGGGCGATTGACCATGCGCAGCGTCGCGCTGATCGTCCTGGGGCTCGTGCTGCTGCTCGGCGGCGTGGCACTGGCGAGCTTGAGCATTTGGACGATTGTGCTGAGCATCATCGGCTTCGCAGTCATGCTCTTCGGCGGCATCATGGCCCTGCGCACCCCGTCGAACCAGTCGTCCCCGTCCGCGCGCGCGTCCAGGCAGGCAAAGCCCCGCACCCAGCGCAGCGCCAGCATGGAGGAAAGCTTTCGTCGGCGTTTTGAGGACCGTCAGTAATATTTAGCGGCATCTGCGGCAGCGCCTTCCCGGCATAGCGGGAGGGCGCTTTTTCGTGCCCGCCGCAGATGCCGCTAAATATTACTGACGGTCCTCAAAAC
>NZ_JAKRMR010000027.1:0-6111 GCF_022346205.1 Corynebacterium sp. ACRPZ | reverse complement strand
CATTAAATTCTGGTGAAAATTCGAGGCAATATCCGCATATTTTTTAAAGGTGATGTACTGTTACTTTGACAGTGAAACTACTCACACTGAAGGGAGGGAAAATGGCTTTCAACCCAGCAAAAGTTAAGGTCTCGGCGTTTGGTTCGGAGAAGAAATTCTTCGAGCCGACCGCAGCGCGCTGCTCCTGCAGCTCGAGCACCTGCTGTGTCCTCTGCGTCAAGAAGTAAGAAAACTTGCGCCCTCCGGACGGAGGGCGTAAGTTTTTACTCTCTTCGCGCGCCTTTCGCTTTCTCTGAGAAGGAAATTCGTATACCAATGCCAAAAACGCTCGTAGAAGTCAAAGGCCTCACGATGGTGTTCGGTGACAAGACCGCGTTGTCCGGTATCTCCTTGGATCTGTATGAGGACCAAGTCACAGTGCTTCTCGGACCAAACGGCAGCGGGAAAACCACCCTCATTAGCTGTGTGGAGGGGCTTTTGAGTCCAACGCAAGGCTCCGTAAGGGTGTTTGGGCAAAACCCGCAGCGCGATTCTGAATGGAAAAACAGGTTTGGGGCAATGCTGCAGGAATCCAAGCTCGATTCCGACTTGACCGTGTACGAAACCATCGACAAGTTCGCGTCATACTACTCCAATCCACTGCCGGTGGACCAGACGCTGCAAACTGCGGGGTTGACTGAGCAAGCCCGTCAAAGGACACACAAACTTTCAGGCGGTCAAAGGAAGCGTCTCGACTTCGCTCTCGCCCTTGTCGGAAACCCAGATCTGCTCATTCTCGATGAACCCACTGCGGCGCTTGACCAGCAAAGCAGACGGCAAATGTGGGACGTCATCCGTGCCATCAAGGACAGTGGAGCAGGCATCCTCCTTACGACTCACGACCTCCAAGAAGTGCAGGCAATTTTTGATCGAATAGTCATCATCGACAGCGGGCAAATACGTCTCGACGAACCCGGAGAGCGTGTCCGCAACTGGATGAAACACATGCTTATTCCGGAGTCCGTTTCGCTTTCGGGTTCTGGAACTGTTGAACCGATACCTGCTTCGCAATTGAGTCCCGGAGCGATGGCCGCGCAAAACTACGTTCGTCCGAGCCTGTCTGACTTCTACGACTTCATCCTCGGGGGTGGCAATCTTGACCAGTAGTTGGAAACACTTCAAGTATGAGGGTGTAGCTCAGCTCCGGAGCATCTCGACGCTGTTTTTTACACTGCTGATGCCGGTAATTTTCTTTCTTGCGATGCGCGGCCTTGGAGGCGACGACGAGACCATGAAAGACTTCGCTGTTCCGGCTACATCAATCATGGCGATCGTGTTCGGTACGACAATGAACCTTGCAATCTCGATGGTGTACTTGCGCGAATACGGCATGTTGCTTCGGTATCGGCTGACACCATTGAGCAACTTGGACGCGGTACTGCCGAAACTACTGGTGGCAGCGCTGATCTCTACGCTGAGCGTGGCTGTACTAGTCGTACTGGATTGGGTAGCGTTCTCGAACCCGCCCAGCTTCCCAGCCATTCTCGCCTATCTGGGCGTAATCATCATTATGACGTTTGCTTACGGCACGATCGGCGTGGCACTTTCGCTCGTCATGCCGAACGAAAACTCCGCGTCGCCGATCATGAGTGTTCTTCTCATCCCGTTGCTCATGATTTCGGGAGTCTTCATGCCAGCTGACTTCATGGATCTGCCTGGCTGGCTCGATGCGATCGCCGGAATTTTGCCCTTCCGCTCAAGCCAACAGTTGCTCGAATCAATTTATTTGGCCGACCCAATTGTGGACTGGCCATTTTCGGCCATAATGATCCTTGCAATTTGGCTAGCTGTGGCGCTGCTCTCTCTCAAATTTGGCAACCTCACGAGTCCGAGGAATCGAAGGTAGATATGTCTTCACAAACAATGACATCCAACACTGCAACTCTTGTAAAGCGGATTGATCCCAGGATTGATCTGCAAACGTGCCCCGAGCGGCTCGATGCCTGGAGCATCGGATCGGTTCGCTCTTTCGATTTTCCCGACGCCGAAACCATTTCACGGGCGTTTGTTGAGAGATTCGACGATGGAATCCTCGCTCCAGACAACGAGATGTACGACGGCGCTTTCGCAGACTTCCTAGAGGAACATGGAATTATTTACTCGATCCGGAGGGATTGGGTCGATTCGCCGATAGAGGATCTCTACCTCACGTCAAACCGTATGATCAGCGCTGAGACGATTCACCAGCGACTGGAGGAAGCACAGGTCACCGTCGTAGGCGATGGCCCACTTGTGGATCGCATCGTTACTGCTTGTCAGGAGCAGGGACTCAACTCCGAGAAGTACGTGTCGCCTGAAGGAATCGATAGATTCGATGACGCCGACGTTGTGGTAGCAGTCACCAAATCATTGGCCGATCCGCAGGTTGTTGGTTTAAACCGTCTTTTGCTCGAAAAGCCCGTCACATGGATCCCACTGTTCCGTCAGATGGGAAATAGTGTGCTCATCGGGCCCTTCATTCACCCCGGGAAAACCGCCTGTCTTGAGTGCCTACGACTACGGATGTGTTCAACAATCGGTGAAATTCCCGATACCTATGTCGAGCCCGGCACTGCGTTGCCAATGGCTAGCTTCCGAATCGAGACGAGCCTTGAGACAATCGCTTGTTCGCTCTTGGTCCAAATGGTTCAGCACAAGATTGCATTACGGGAATATTCGGGTCTGTCTCGTCCCGGTTTCACACGCCAATTGGTATTGGATAACAAGGGTTTCCAGAGCCTGTCGCACCGGGTGATCAGAGTACCGCGCTGTGGGGAATGCGGAGGTTCAAGCGAGCTCGGCTTCCCGCAGGTATGGCACCACGGAGGAATGGAATGAGTAAAGTACGCAGTCTCCTCGGTGATGACTCGTGGGTGTCAGCTCGAGCCTCGAAGGAGGTCTATACAGGATTCGTTTCCCACCTGACAGGCGTCGTTTCGAAGGTTACTCGGCAAATGCACGAAGAGGACGATATCTATTGCCACGCCGCAGGTTCGACCTCGTCAAATTCTGTCTACACTCTTGGAAGCCCGACCAACACCTATAACGGTGGTGGCGGCGGATCGATGGACGAGACGTTCCTAGCTGCAGTGGGAGAGGCCATCGAACGCTACTGCGTCTCATACCTTCCGAACAGCACGAAGGTTGGTTCCTACGAGGAATTATCGCAATCCGAACCGTGTGTGGATCCGCGGCAGTTCCACTTTTTCGCTGAGCCTCAGTATTCAGATCCAGCCTTTCCGTTCTCGAAGTTTGACGAGAAAACACGTATTGCGTGGTCTGAGGGTGTCAACCTGCGAACTGGTCAACGTGCTTTGCTGCCATCACAGATGATTTACATGAGTTCATGGGTTGGATTGGAGCCAGAACCGGCAAATATTACATACGGAACCAGCAACGGATTGGCGGCGCACCTTTCGGCAGCGCAAGCTTGCCTGAGCGGATTATTTGAAATCGTCGAGCGGGATGCGTTCATGTTGACCTGGTATTCGCAGCTTAGTATGCCAATTCTCCCCGTCGATTTCTCTCCTCGTGTCGAGCGGTTTTGGCTAAAGCATGTGGCACCGACTGGTCTGACCGCGTTCCTGGTGAACCTAAGCTCCATCAACCAATGCCCAACAGTGATGGCGATCGTTCTGAACGAAGCAACCCCGGTTGCGGAGTTTGCAATCGGTGCAGCCTCAGCAGCAACCATTGAGTCTGCTGCAATGAAGGCAACAGTCGAGTCGTTCCAGACAAGGGCGTGGGTCAAGGCCGAGCAGCGTGCAGACAATACGCTTGCGCCCGACTGTGACTGGATGAACGAGATTCGTAGCTTCGACGACCATGTGCGCTTGTACTCGGATTCGGAGTCAAAAGACCTCCGAAGGGAGATCTCGTTTCTCTATAACGGACCGGTTGAAGACGGCGATCCATTCCAGTGGGACCTTGAGGGTGCGGGACCCGTCGACATCGTCGAAAAGATTATCTACCTTGACCGCTTACGCGACAACGATTTTTATCTCGTAGACTGCACGTCCCCTGACATGGTCGATGAAAGGGTGCGCGTGATCAAGGTGATCTCGCCGCAGCTCCTACAACTGGACGCAGGGTATGCAACCCGTTTTCTGGGTCACCCGAGAATTTACAACGGCGCGTTTGACCATGGCCTTCTTCCGAGCCGTCTCGGTTACGACGATATCAACCACTTGCCACACCCATTTCCCTAAGGACAACATGGAGATTCAATTCATCCACAGCGCCAACCTCGTGGAGGTTGTGTACGGTGACCGATTCGATCAACCATTTGATGAATCGGAAGACTGGTTTGAGCTGACAAAGGTTACGCGCGAGGCAATAAGCTGGGACATGGCGGGAGTACAAACGCTCTCGGCAGAACCCGAATTGGTCACCATGACGCAGCGCGGATCGCGCCGGTACTCCAGTTCGGCACAGATCGAACTCGTTACTCCTGAACAGTTGAGTGTCGCAACTTTGGCGGACGTTTTATCCCGACGTCGGTCGTGCGAGAACTTCTCAGATCAACCTGTCGACTTCCGCACCCTGAGTGAAATTTGCTCGTTGAGCTATGGTGTGACCGCTCGATTTGGCGAACAGCAATTTCGCACCGCCCCTTCGGCCGGCGCATTGTTTCCGATTGACGTTTTCATCCACGCGTTGAACGTCGAAGGGTTGGACCGGGGAGTCTACTATTATTCGCCCGGCGACAATGCCCTCTCGCCACTTCCAGCGCTGGCTGACGACCAGCAATTGATTCGTGCCTTGATGATGGAGGACAAAGTCGCCCCGGCCTTCGTGGTAACGCTCGTCGCTACTTTCTGGCGTACACGTTTCAAGTACGGCCACCGAGGTATGCGCTTTGCACTGATCGAAGCGGGCCATATCGCGCAAAACGTAGTGCTTGCTGCCACGGCGAAAAAACTCGGCTCGAGGCCAATCGGAGGGTTCATCGACGATGAGCTCAACGCCGTGATTCCAGGTATCAATGGGACCGACGATGCTGCGGTGTACAGCATTTTGGTCGGCCACGAAGGCGAGTAGTTCTGTCTGACAAGGTGCTCATTGCAGTGACGTTTGCGCACGTCGCAGTGCCGATCATCGCGGGTTCCGCCGCTGCGTTCAGCAAACGTGTCACTGCGGATTGCGTGTATTGCTTGCTGACCATTCTGTTGGGGTTTATTGCCCTTACTGCGTTACCGGTTGAGCTCGCAACCGGCAGCGCCCTATCGGGCAAACTCGCCGCTGCAGTGGTGGTCACAGTGATTTGGTGGGCGCTGTTTTATTCGACCGTGCACGTGCGTGATATCGCAGCGCAATTCGCCACTTGTGGAATTTCAATGCTGGTCGCGGTCTTGGCAGCGGCTTCTGAGGAAGTCATTTGGCGCGGGTACTTTACAGCAGTCCAAACTCCTGCGCCAGGTGATTGGCTCGCGTTCGCATGGCTCGTGATCGGATTTCTCACCATACATATGTACAGCATCAGTGTAGCCAAATTCCGTTTCTTGTTGCTTTTCACGGCGATCGTCGTTGCATGCACGATTCTGTTCGGTTTGATGACTGCAATCATCCTCCACGTCGTCAACAATGTGCTCATTGACACACTCGCAAACAAGCAGCTACGGGGCTCCATGCCGGTGGATTAGGGCGGTAGAAAGGCAGGCCACCAGTCCGTGCGCTGTTTTCGCGGGATCGAAGGGGTAGTAGTCGCGGCCCGTGTACCAGGGGTCCGTCGGCGGCACGGGCGCTCCGCCGGTGTTGGTGGCCATGCCGTTGTAGAGAATGTCGTTGAGCGCGTCGCGGTCGATGGCGTAGGCCACCGCGCGGCGCACATCCGGATCGTCGAACGGGGCCCGCGCGTTGTTCAAACTGAGCAGCATCTCGCCGTTCGTGGTGCCGACCCCCACCCCGATCGCCTCCGGCAGCGTCTCGATCAATTCTGGCGCCTGCATCGACCACACCACATCAATATCGCCCACACGCAGCGCGTTGACCGCGGACACGGCATCGGCGAAGTAGCGGATCGCCGCGTCGCGCTGGGCGGGAGCACCCCAATAATCCTCCCGCTTGGCGAATTCGATCGACTCGCCCACGTTG
>NZ_JAKRMR010000026.1:0-6187 GCF_022346205.1 Corynebacterium sp. ACRPZ | reverse complement strand
CCTCCCACCCACGAAACCAGCCTGCCCCCACGCGTGGTGCCCACCGGCGAACCGATCGACCTGGGCGAGATCACCGCCACCCGCGGCGGAAAATCCCGCAAGTGGTGGCAGTTCCGCGCCACCGAGCAGCCCACCTTCACCGCCGGCCCCGTCCATCTGACCGTGCGCCCGGGCCAGGCGCTATGGCTGCGCGGCGACAACGGCGCCGGCAAGACCACGCTGCTGCGCGCGATGGCCGGCCTCGACGGCAACCCTGGCCTCGAGCAGACCCACGGCCTCGGCGCCTCGCTCGCTTTACAGCGCGCTGCCGACCAACTCGCCGAATCCACGGTGGGGGAGTTCGTCGGCGACCCGGACGCCGTCGCCGCACTCGGCCTCGATCCGGAAACCCACCCGCTCGACCTGCCTGCCGCGCACCTGCGTCTGGCTCAGCTCGCCCAGGTCTTCGTCCAGAATCGTCCGCTCGTGCTTCTCGACGAACCGGACGTCGGCCTCGACGCTTCCTCCCGCGACCGCGCCCACACCATCATCGCCCAAGGTCTGCGCCGCGGACAGGCCGTGATCTTCACCTGCCACGACGAGAGCTTCGCTGCGGAGGTGGGGGAGTACGCGGCGGTAAGTGATCCCAAATTCTTTTCAAACCGGATGTGATTATAGATGGGTCGGGTAAATCTCGTTCTACAGTTCGCGGAACCAAAGGTCTAGCTCAGACATGAGGCCTATAGGCGAACAGACACCAAGTTTCCCTCGGTCGTCGTAGTGAAAATGTGATCTTTGAATCATTTCTGATGGGCCAATGACGAAGCCGTCGACGTTTAGAAAGGTTGCACCAACTTGGTACCGATACATGTTTACTTGCGGTACTCCGGAGAGCACATAACTGGGATTGAGAGTGGTTGACGGGAATTTGCATTCGATAATCACACACCGGGTGGCACCCTGAGTTATTACGATGTCCGGACGGGAAGAGCCCACTAAGAACGCGTCTCCGGTTGTTTGTTGAAACGCTTGACCTAACTCTTTATGCACATCAATAGCTTCATAGCTATCCCAAAGATCTCCGCATTCGAGCCAGATTTGGACGTCCGCGCTGCGCCCGCGCAATGTCATGATTGGACCCTTCCCGGACCAAGATAGCGGTCTGAGAGATTCGATACGGAGGTGGAAACGTTCGGCAAGTAGTAAAATCTCTCCCATAACGCTCAACTGAAAAAGTGATTCCACGGGTCCATTCGGCGTGAGCAGTGAGAAGGCTAAGAATTCGGGATCATCATGAAGAAAATAGGAGGCCACACTGCCAGCTTCTAGGAGTGATTTAAGTGGCCAGTCGGCCGCGCTGGCGACGGATCGTGAGTTGACCGGCTCTATATCGCGTAGCCAATCCTCTAAAATTTCCAGACACTGAATCCATCGGCCAGATTCTTCTGTCCTCGCGTTTTGCAAGATCGAGGTCAATTTGTTATCAGCAAGTCGAAGTTGGGTGACTGCCCACTTTGCCGAGGCGGTCACCACGGGGTCAAGATTACGATGCTTCGCCTGGGAGATTATCCGTTTTGGCGGCCACCCTGCCTTTAGGGTTCTGTTCCAATCAACCCTCCCTCGAATCCCGCCAGTTTCAGAGACTTTTTCTGTAGTTACGGGCAAGAGTGATTCCCAAAGCTCTCGGTCGGTCGGCCAATCGGAAGATAGAGTCTGAAGGTAATTCGAAAACACCGTAGCCGACCTCCGGAGTATGTTCGACTGGCTCCAGGAATGATCCGTATTTCCTGTTTGGTTGATCGTCGCTACGCACGAAGCGAATTCAGATTTACCTAGCCAAAGTCGTTGCAGGGCGCGGAGTCCGGTATATGAGAATGCTAAGCCGGACGTATTGTTTACGCCATTAAGGTGTTCAAAGTTCTTTTGATCCATGCATGATCATCTGCTGAAATAGTCGGGACTTTGGTCAAGGCCTGCATTAGAGCTTCTTTTTGAATCGGTTCGAGCCTATTCACCACCGGACCGACTGAAATCACATAGGCCTCGCTGAGCAGTTGTGAGAAATAGTCGTCAGTCGTATCCCCATGCTCCAAACCATTTATTATGTATGTGACCATCGGTATTAACACGCCCGGGCCTACCATTGCTGACGGAAGTTCAAGATGAACTGCGTAGATGGCGGTAAGGCTATCCACAATCGCTGCCTGCCGCGGGCTATCCCCGCAAAGCTTTTCGATTACCGATCGAAACTGATTTTCTCTAATTGGTGGTATAGGTACATGGGCAAACCGGCGAGCCAGGGCCTGCCCCATAGAGAAGACCCTGTAACCGTCGACGCCGTTATATGTTCCGAGCAGGCGCCAGTCGGAACCGGCAACGTACTCCATGTCGCCCGATGGCAGTTTGGAAACTGAGGATCCAATTTCATTCTTCCACCCCAGGATGGCTTTCTTGTCGCCGCTTTCAGACTTTTCTGGGCCGATGGTGACTGGTTCGCCACTTAACCATGTGAGAGTTGCTCCCATGACGCGATCCATATCGGCACGGTTAAATTCGTCGATGACTAGCCATTCATTTCGGCGAATCGAACTTAGAAGGCTACCCTCCTTTAGATGAAGAGTTCCGTCGGTTAGATCCTGCCCCAGAACCAGGTCATCGTATGTCCAGTTTTCCTGCGCCGTCACCCAATTAGACGAAATTGTGCTTCCGCCGAATCCGTAATTCTCTGGTGAATCCGAGATCCGGCGGATTGCGTCCTTAAGGATTTGCGTTTTTCCTGTTCCCGGTGGTCCAACTAAAAGTACTGCTTTTGAAGATTGGATGGATAAATCAACCATCCGCTTCGTTCGATCGTCTATTTCCAGATCGGCTGAAGGAGTGTATTCGTCTCGGACTCGGGTTTCCAGCCTCCGGTTGAATTGCGCAACATTTTTGTCACCGGACAGAGCTGCGCTTCGGAGGCTTTCGAAGGTTTCTAAATCCGAAAAGGGATTAGACTTGTCGCGTCTCGCTAGCTTTGCAGCGAAATCAACTAGAAGCGTCAGGTCGGACGCTCCATCTTCTGCAAACGTCCCTTGATTATATCCTCTTAGGAAGAAAAATGTAGAAAGTTCTTTCTTCACGGTAGTGTTGCGGACCGATCTTAATTCAATGCCGTTTGCACCATTGAATCCAGAAACGTCCAAATCGCCAATTTTGAGGACAGGTTCAGGAAAGAGTTGGGTCGAATCCCAGTGGGCTGCGGTCGCAGACGGAAACCTTTCGAAAACCTGGGGCTCGTCATTTACTACCGATGAAGCTACCGAACGGATAAGAGCTGAAGCCTCGCCCATCAAATTTTGATTTTGAGTGCCCTGGTAGTGAGTAGAAATGCCCATGCCGACAATTCCGATACTGGGAAATCCCATTAAGCGGACGCGCCAACCCTTGTTGCGACGCCCAGCTGGAATTAACTCCGTGTCGGATATGGAAACAGACCGGTACTGGACCGAGCCCACAAACTCGCCGTATCTATCCGGCGTGACTCCTTTCAGCGATAGCCACTCTCTAAAGTCGCGTCTCATCTCTGACCTATACAGATTTCTGTGGCCCGACTCGCTAAACGGGTTGTCAGTGAAATCAACTGACCAAGTAGTGCTTGGACGAATTTCTGTTAAAGCAGCCTTCACTTCGGGTTGTAGATCCGTTTTGTGGGAAGTCAGATATTGGAAGATCACATCTGTTTCGAGTTGCGACAGCATATTGAAAATCTAGTCTAAAGCTTCCTTGAGCGTCATCCCTAGGGCCTCTGCCATCATCGGAGGAACCGCGTTCCCCACCTGAGAGCACCGAGGCACGTCGAACTGTCTTCTGTCACCGTTTACGGTGTAGCGACCTTTGAAATGAAAAGCATCTGGAAACGATTGGAAGCGGGCCATTTCCCGGATCGTGATGTTTCTTGGATGGGAGTAGTGGATAAACTCGTCAGGGTGAGTTGTGATGGTCGAAACGGGTTTGCGTTTGTCAATTAGAAATTTTTTATTTTTCTTTGTTCCCATTGACAGGAGAAACTCCTTCGATAGTCGTCCGGGTGGCTGAGTCTTCAGCGCGGTGTTGTAAAGATTCAGGATTCTTTCCCCGTGTCTACTGAATCTATGAGAATCCGGAATTGCATATTCTTTCGAGTCTTTGCGAAGAAGGTGTTGAAATGCAGACTGTGCGGGCAGATACCTGGAGGAGTTAAATAAAGGGGAGTCGGGACATGGAACCTGCTCCGAGGGGTTGTCCAGGTCGCTTATAGCCTCCCACGCAGTGACGGCATTGGCTGTCGGCAGCCCTCTTTCAGATAGGAATTCTGACCGTGAGGATCGAACTGTAGCGAAGATATCTGACGGGTTGAAAGGAAGGCTATCCAGAACTCCAAGGATAAATACCCTTTGACGGGTTTGGGGGACACCGAAATCAGTTGCTTCCTGTATCGACCAAGAAGCTGCGTATCCCGCATTTTCCAAAAGTTGAACGATCTCATCGGCGGTGGATAGTTTCGGACCTTTGGTAGAGGAAAATGGGCGGGTAATGCCGACCACGTTTTCAATTAAAACCGCGCGTGGTCTAATCAGTTTTACAGTTTCTAGCATCGACATAAATAGTCGATTTCGTATGTCAGTTGGCCGGCGCGCTCCAGCCAATGAGAACCCTTGACAAGGTGGGCCGCCGGCGATTAGATCTACCTCGCCTCTCAGCGAGGTAAGTTTCGAGGTGAAGCCGACTTCACTGAGGAGCGAAGTTATGTCGTGCGGTTTCTTGGGCAACCATGACGGCCAGTCCTGGAAATTCCGGAAAGTCGCCTCGTCGGCGATGAGATTATGATGAAAAGTCTCAAATGCCATCGGGTCTTTTTCGATGGCAAATAGGCCTTGAAATCCGGCCTTGTGCAGTCCTAACGATAAACCGCCACATCCAGCGAATAAGTCGACTGCGTTCAAATTTCCCATGGAGAACATCATGCACGAACCGCATGCTGTTCGCCAAGACGTTCGTAATTTTCCATTATGCTCATGCGTTGCCGCAACTAGGTTGAGCCTAGTCACCGTGTTGATACGTGTTCTGCTGTAGAACCCAAAGGCGGAAAGAGTCTGCAGCGGACGGACGAACTCCAATTCGCGTCGTCACTTTCAGTTCCTGAATCCCAGCGAAGCTGCCGTCGATAAGCAAAGGCTCCTAGAACTCGGCGCGGTCGATGACTTCGCGCAAGGACTTCGCGGAGTGGCGGAATTTTTCCAGCTCGTCGGAGTCTAGGCGTAGCTCGACGACGTTGCGCACGCCGCTGCGGTTGAGGACGGTGGGGGTGCCGATGTAGAGGTCGTCGAGCCCGTATTCGCCCTGCAGGAGCGCGGAGACGGGCAGGACCACGTCCTCGTTGCGCAGGATCGCACGCGTGATGCGGGCGAGTGCGTTGCCGATGCCGAAGGCGGTGTTGCCCTTGCGTTTGATGATGTCGTAGGCGGCGTCGCGGGTGCGGATGAACATCTCGTCGATCTGGGTGTAGATGTCCGGGTTGGTCTCGGCCTCGGTCTCCAGCATGGCGCGCAGCGGCACGCCGCCGACGGAACCGGAGGAGAACACGGGCAGCTCGGTGTCGCCGTGCTCGCCGATGATGTGGGTGTGCACCGCGGACGGGGCGATGTCGAAGTGCAGGCCCAGGTTGTGGCGCCAGCGCGCGGTGTCCAGCACGGTGCCGGAGCCGATGACCTGGTTCGACGGCAGGCCGGTCTGCTTCCAGGTGATGTAGGTGAGCACGTCCACGGGGTTGGTGGCCACGACGTAGATGCCGTTGAAGCCGTTGGTCATGACTTCCTTGTTGATGGACTCGAAGATGGCGGCGTTGCGCGCAATCAGGTCGATGCGCGTCTCCCCGTCGCGCTGCGCCACGCCGGCGCAGTTGACTACGAGTGCGGCGTCGCGGCAGTCCTCGTAGCTGCCCACCGTGACGTCCATGTGATGGCCGGAGAACGGAACGGCGTGGTTGAGGTCCTCAACCTGGGCCCAGACGAGGTCCTCGTTGAGGTCGATAATGGCCAGGTGGTCCGCCAGGCCCTGGTTGACAATTGCGTATGCGAAGGCGGTGCCGACAGCGCCGGCGCCGATAAGGACGATCTTGTTGCCTTGAGTCACGGTCATGTGGCCAAGTGTGTCAGAAGGCGGGCGGTCGCGCGCGGTGGGGTTGGGC
>NZ_JAKRMR010000025.1:0-11370 GCF_022346205.1 Corynebacterium sp. ACRPZ | reverse complement strand
ATCACTGAGATCACTGTTCCGGTGCCGGAGGATGCAAACCCGGGTGACAAGATCACTGTTCCGGTGGATGTGACCTACCCGGACGGCACGACGGACACCGTTGATGTCACTGTCACCGTCGACGAGCCGGCAAAGACCCCGGATTGGAAGGACGCAACCACTACTCCGGGTGAGCCGGTAGAGATCGAGAAGGATCCGAACTCAGGTGAGTTCACGCCGGGTTCGACCGTTGATGTCACTGAGGGTCCGGGCACCGCTGAGATTGATGACAGCGGCAAGATCACGGTGACTCCGTCTGAGGAGGCGAAGCCGGGCGACAAGATTGTCGTTGAGGTGAAGGATCCGGAGGGCAAGGTTATCGACACCGTCACGGTGACGGTCACTGATCCGGATGCGACCCAGGCGGAGACCTTCGATCCGAACTACGAGGAGCTCACCCAGGTAACGGTTGACGGCAACAAGGCAACCAACAACCCGTTCGGCGAGGAAGATGCGCCACTGAAGAACATCGATTCCAAGGCATCGGACGGCTCCCAGGATTGGGAGTTCCAGATGCAGGAAAACGGTGTCATCGTGGCAACCGCACCGACGATGGCAGAGGTTGGCGAGGCTGTCGGCGAGCAGCTGCCCACCATTGACAAGAGCTGGGAGAAGTTCGTCGAGACCTTCACCCCGTACGCTCGCCCGACCGTGACGGTGGACTTCACCTACGAGGATGACTCGAAGGACGAAGGCGTCGACGCGAACTTCGACCTGCTGGGCAAGGACGGCAAGCCCCTGCTGGATCCGGAGGGCGACTTCGACGGCGACGGCTACACCAACAAGGAGGAGATCGAGAAGGGCACCAACCCGGCTGACGGGACCTCCAAGCCGTCTGAGGGCGACGATGTCAAGGACACCACTCCGCCCACTGTCAATCCGATCACTGAAGGCGACAAGACGATCTCTGGTACGGGCGACCGTCCGAACGAGAAGATCATCGTCGAGCTGCCGGGTGGTCAGAAGGTTGAGACCACGACCGATAAGGACGGCAAGTGGACCATTGAGGTTCCGGCTGATGTTGAGCTGAAGCCGGGCGACAAGGTCGTCGTCACCGATGGTGACGGCAACAAGACCGAGACCACCGTCGAGGCGGGCGAGGTCAAGGACATCACTCCGCCGACCGTGAACCCGATCAAGCCGGGTGATAAGACCATCTCCGGTACGGGTGATCGTCCGAACGAGGAGATCATTGTTGAGCTGCCGGGTGGTCAGAAGGTTGAGACTACGACCGATGAGAACGGCAAGTGGACCATTGAGGTTCCGTCTGATGTCGAGCTCAAGCCTGGCGACAAGGTCATCGTCTCCGACGGCGCTGGCAACTCGACCACCGAGCAGGTCGGCATCGACACCGGCAAGTGTGTCGCTACCTCCCTCGGCTTCGGCTTGCCGCTGCTGGCGCTGATCCCGCTGGGTCTGGCTACCCAGATGGAGATTCCGGGTCTGTCCAACGTCGTGGCTGACGCGAATGCGCAGCTGCAGGCTGCGAACACCCGTATCCAGCAGCAGCTGGGGCTGTTCAACCCGGAGATTGCCGCGCAGGTGGATGCTGCGAACCGTCAGCTGGCGCAGTTCGGCACTGACCTTGGCACCGTTGCTGGTGGTCTGGCGCTGATCGCGGCTGGCATTCTGGCTGGCACCCTGATCTACGACAACTGCTCCCCGAATGGTGGCGGCAGCTCTGTGAAGGATCTTGAGCTGAAGGGTTCTTCTGGTAAGACTTACGCTGGTTCTTCCAAGAAGGATGACAAGGCTAACGAGCAGGCTGCTGACAAGAAGTAGTAGCCCCGTCTAGTCCGGCTTAGGTAGCCCCTGTTCTCCCGTGCGGGAGGGCAGGGGCTACTGCGTTGTTCACCGTGCGCCTGCTGCAGCATCACACCGTCTGAGGACACCAAGGTCACCGCGGTGGACGAGGACGGCAAGGAGATCCCGGCCAAGATCGACGAGGACGGCAACGTCGTTGTCACCCCGGGCGAGGATGTCGACGGCCCGATCACCGTCACCGTCACCGACCCGAACCTGCCCAACGGTGCAGTCGAGGCCGAGGTGCCGGTGGACGGCCACTCCAAGAACGCGGACGACAACGGCTCCCACGCCGCGTCCGTGACCACCCCGGATGTGCCCGCTGACGGCAACGCGCACGTTGTCGGCCGCGTGGACAACCCGGACAAGGACGGCGGCTACACCGGCAAGCTCGTGGACCGCTCCGGCAAGGAGATCGAGGGCGGCGTCGTCGAGATTGACCCGGAGACCGGCGAGATCAAGGTGACTGTGCCGGCCGGCACCGACCCGCGCGAGGCCTTCGCGGCCGTGCGCGACAAGGACGGCAAGCGCGTCACCGACAAGGACGGCTACGACCTGCGCGTCAACATCGTCGCCCCGAACTACGGCGACGCCACCGCGGTGAAGCCGGGCGAGAAGGGCACGTCCAAGGATCCGTTCGCGGGCCAGGACCTCACCGCCGCAGTGGTGGGCGCCGAGGTCGAAGGCTCCGAGGGCGCGGACAACTGGAGCTTTACTATCGACGGCACCTCCGGCGTGATCACCGGCCAGGCTCCGACGAACGAGCAGCTCCAGGACTCCTTCACCGAGAAGTTCCCGACCGGCAAGACCACCTGGGACGACTTTGTGAAGCAGTTCGACGGCATCGCCAACCCGTCCGCGACCGGCACCATCACGCTCGACGGCGTGAAGGACCCGCTGACCAGTGAGGCGAAGTTTGAGCTGGTGGGCCAGGACGGCCGCTCCGTCCTGGACCCGAACGGCGACTTCGACGGCGACGGCGTGTCCAACCGCGACGAGATCGAGGGCGAGTCCAACCCGCTCGACTCGGACTCGACCCCGTCCGAGGGCCAGGGTGCACCGGAGAAGCCGGCGCCGGAGCCGGAGAAGTCGGCCAAGCCGGGCCTGAGCGACGATGAGCGCAAGCGCTGCATCGCCACCTCCGTCGGCTTCGGCCTGCCGCTGCTGGCGCTGATCCCGATCGGCCTGGCCACCCAGACCGCCATCCCGGGCCTGAGCCCTGTGGCGGAGCAGTACTCCGAGCAGATCCGCCTGGCCAACGCCCGGATCCAGCAGGAGCTGGGTGTGTTCAATCCGGAGATTGCGCTGCAGGTCGAGGTGATTAACAAGCAGCTGCGCCAGTTCGGCCTGGACGTGGCAACCGTGGGCGCAGGCCTCGCGCTGATCGCCGCCGGCATCCTCACCGGCACGATCATCTACGACAACTGCACCCCGGGCGGCATCGGCAGCTCCGTGCAGGACCTCGAGCTGAAGGGCTCCACCGGCAAGACCTACGCCGGTTCTTCCGAGAAGAAGTAACCGAGTAGGGCCCGGTCCCTAGCCGAGCCGAGCGCCCCCGCTTCCCGCACTGGGAGGCGGGGGCGCTTCGTCGTTGGGCCGCCGCAGTTCCTCGCCCCGATCCGTGTGATCACTTTTAATGATCGATCATTATTTGTGAAGTATGCTGCTCAATATGGATATGAGGCATCGTATTAACGAAGCTTTAGAGCGTCAGAGACTGCCGTTGAGTATTTCCAAGCTGAGAACCTTCCCCTGTGAAGGTGGCCAGTGTGGACATGCGCTCGTCGCGGTTGATACGGAAGGTGGTTCGTCGACCTTTGAATTGCCCGTATTTGTGACGACGGGCGGATTTAGTCCACGGCAGCAGCCTCGCCTGGAGCGAGACGGGTTTATGGTGCTTGCGGAGAAGATCCAGCCGTCCGTTGCAGAACGCCTAAGGCGTTCGGGAACTGCTTTCGCCGATGTCCGAGGGAATTGTTTTTTTCGGGAAGGGCAGGTGGTGATCGATGTTCGTGGGCGCACTGAAATGCCGGACCGAAAGAAGACAGCAAACCGGTCCACACGTGCGGTAAATCTGTTTGCACCCAAGCGTGCGCAGGTGGCCGCGCTCATATTGTCCTATCCGGAAGTGTTGTCGATGTCGGTGCGGGATATTGCAAAGGCATCCGGAGTCTCTTTCGGAACCACTGTCAACGCTTTGAATCTCTTTGCGGAAACTGGGTACTTGGTCGCACGCGGTTCCGAGCTTGCCCTCGCCGGTCATCGGTTCGACGCTTTTGCAGAGTCGTGGGCTGACGCATTCCCGGCCGGGTTAGGAAAGAATATCGAGATCTACCGCGGGTTCGGCGATATTCATCGTTTGAAGGAAGAGTTTGGTGGTGTCTGGGTAAGCGGCGAGGCGGCGGTGCCGGAACTGGTTCGCGGCGGAGAATCAGTGCAGCTGTACCTCGAAGACCCGGATGACGCTGCACGAATCATACGTGCATGCAGGATCCGTTCTTCCCCGGAAGGCACTATTACGCTACGACAGGCATTCTGGGATCTTGATGTAGTCCAGCAGCAAGCGTTAGTAGTGGCGCAAGAATCCGCTAGTTTAGGTGGGCGGCCTCAGGTCCCGCTTGCGCTGCTGTATGCGGATCTGTGGACAGCGGGGGATCCGCGTTTGGCTGAAATTGCTCAGGAGATTCGGCAGCGCATGAACGATCGGGGGAACTGGTGACGAAGTTTGAAGACGCAGAGTTGTGCGTCTTGTTTGAAGAACTGAACGAACATGTCGATTTAGAAGCCGTGATGCTCATTGGTGCTAAATGTCGTGACATACACCAGCTGAGGTACCGCGACACTTTGCCGGCGAGAACTACCGAGGATGTGGATCTCGCTCTCGCCGTAGATGGATGGAAGCCGTTTGAAACATTGCGGGAACTCTTTCCGTCTAAGTCGAATGCCTGGCAGAAGCTCACCATTGGTTCTCTTCCAGTTGATGTTGTTCCCTTTGGGACTGTAGAACGCCCGCCAGGGACGGTTGCGTCGGGGAAAGGATGGGAGATGAACGTTGCCGGATTCCAAGAGGTTTTTGACGCTCGGGAGTTCTTTTCTCTTTCCAACGGTATGAAGATTGGTATTCCGACCGTGCCTGGGTTTGCCGCGTTGAAGCTTCACGCCTGGTTGGACAGGCATTCAGGTGGGGTCTTCAAAGATGCGACTGACTTAGCTTTAGTGCTTGCTTGGTATGAAGCTGAGGATGAATTTCTCTGGGACAATTTCGACGAGGTAGAAGATGAAGATCTAATCGGCGAAACGGACCGAATGGCGGCAGCTGTACTGGGGCGCAAGGTCCGGCAGCTGCTCGGTCCATCCGCTGCGGCGTTTTTGGCAGATCGGTTTGAGGAAGAGACGAATAGCGAGCTGGATAGATTCGCAGAAAACTTGACGGTGCAGGGCGAGCGCCCCCTCCCGTTCCGCCGGCGTCGACAGCAGGTGTCTGACCTTGTGGGAGCGTTGACGCCGGCTCAGGACTAGAGGGGTATTTACCCAGCTCACGCGTTTGCGTACCAGCCTGCATCCATAACTGTGGGATAATTCGTTCCCATGACTGTTCCGCACTCTGCAGAGCACCCCACCGACCACTCCGCCGACGACACGGGTGCTATCCCCACCGTCCCCGCCGCGCCCACTGCCAGCGAGGAACCGGCGGAGATGCCGCGCCGCGCGTTGATCCTGGGCGAGTCCGCGATGGCGCTGGACCTAGAGCAGGCCTACAAGCGCATGGGCTTTGACACCCGCATCGGCGCCGCGAGCATTGCGGAGGTGTTTTACCCGGGGATTATGGTCACCTCGGGCGATGCGGAGGACACGATCGAGACGGTTCAGGAGATCTCGGAGCGTGTCGGCGCGGTGGTAGCGCCGTCGGTGGACGCGTGCCGCCACACCGCGGACCGGATGGCGGTGCGCAAGCAAGCCAACGAGGAGCTGGGGCTTCCCACCCTGGACTACGAGTTCGCCGCGACCCCGCAGGAGATGCACGACGCGGTGGAGCGCATCGGCTACCCGTGCGTGGTCAAGGCGCCGACCTCTAAGGACGGCGAAGGGTTTAGCTTCGTGCACAGCGACGCGGATCTCGCGGACGCGTGGCGCGCCGCCGATCGGGGTCTGGGCCAGGGCGCAGTAGTGGAACGCTTCATCGACTTCGACTTCGAGGTCACCATCCTCGCGGCGCGCTCGATTGACCCGAGCACGGGCGAGTTGGCCACGTGGTTCTGCGAGCCGATTGGCACCCGCCACAGGGAGGGCCGGCTCGTCGAGAGTTGGCAGCCCGCGCCGCTGCCTGAGGCGGCGATGGATAACGCCCGCTCGATCGCGGCGCGCATCACCGGCGCGCTGGCCAGCTGCGGCATCTTCTCGGTGGAGATGTTCGTCTCGGGCGACGACGTCTACTTCTCGCAGGTCACGCCGCGCCCGAGCCGCGACGGCCTGGTCACATTCGTCACCCAGCGCATCAACCAGTTCGACCTCCAGGCGCACGCCACGCAGCGGCTGCCCATCGATTCGACGCTGATCAGCCCGGGTGCGGTGCGCTTTTTGGAGGGGCACCCGTCGCAGGCCGCGCTCGCTGCGGCCATGGCGGTGGAGGAGGTTACAGTGCGAATGCTTGGCGACGGCACGCTGGTCCTCGCCACCGCCGATTCCGCAGCCGAGGCCCGCCAACGCACGGATGAGGCCGTCCGGGAAATCCACAAGATCGACGGCAAACCCGGCGAGAATTAGATCACACCATTCGGTTCGTCTTGGCGGGGCTCGCACCGGTAAACTGTTGCATGTTTGCCCACGACGAAAGGTGAAGCCATGTCTCAACGCCAATCATTGCTGGTAACCCTCGCTAACCGCACCTTCGACGGCCTGGATCTGCAGCAGCTTGCCAGCCGCTTGGAGCTGCCCCTGGTGCGACTTTCGGGTGACAGCGTGGCAGAAATCTTCAACTCCGAACAGGTCACCGAAGAGCCGGCGCTGTACGCGGGTACCGGCGACTACAACTTCGATGCTCAGCTCGCCGCCGCGATTGGCACCCCGGTGCTGCTCGCCGCAGGCGACGAGGCGGCTGCCAAGCTCGCTGTAGCGAGGATTGGGGAGTTGGGGGCGACCGTGGCGTCGACAAGCAATGGCTCCCTTGACGACGTTGAGCTCGCCGACACCGACGCCCGGCAGGTGATGAGCCCCGTCGTGTTCGAGCGCCAGCTGGTCGAGCAGGCCAAGGCCAACCGCAAGCACGTGGTGCTGCCGGAGGGCGAGGACGACCGCATCCTGCAGGCCGCGGACCAGCTGCTCAAGCAGGGCGTGGCGGAGCTGACCATCCTCGGCGACGTGGACGACATGAACCGCCGCGCGTCCGACCTGGGCCTGGACCTGACCGGCGCGAACCTGGTCAACCACCTCGAATCCGAGCTGGCCGAAGAGTTCGCTGTCGAGTTCGCGGAGCTGCGCAAGAAGAAGGGCGTGACCATCGAAGAGGCGCGCGAGACCATGAAGGACGTGTCCTACTTCGGCACCATGATGGTGCACAAGGGGCTTGCCGACGGCATGGTCTCCGGCGCCGCGCACACCACCGCGCACACTATTAAGCCGTCGTTCCAGATCATCAAGACCGCCCCGGGCGCGTCCGTGGTGTCCTCGGTCTTTCTCATGGTCATGCAGGACCGCCTGTGGGCGTTCGGCGATTGCGCCGTGAACCCGAACCCGACCGCGGAGCAGATCGGCGAGATCGCCGCCGTGTCGGCTCAGACCGCCGCGCAGTTCGGCATCGACCCGAAGGTGGCCATCCTGTCCTACTCCACCGGCACCTCCGGCTCCGGCCCGGACGTCGAGCGCGCCGTGGAGGCGACCGCGAAGGCCAAGGAGCTCGCCCCGGACATCGCCATCGACGGCCCGCTGCAGTTCGACGCTGCCTGCGACCCGGGCGTCGGTAAGAAGAAGGCCCCGGATTCCCCGGTTGCTGGCCAGGCCAACGTGTTCATCTTCCCGGACCTGGAGGCGGGCAACGCGGGCTACAAGATCGCCCAGCGCACCGGCGGCGCGCTCGCGGTCGGCCCGGTGCTGCAGGGCCTGAACAAGCCGGTCAACGACCTGTCCCGCGGCGCGACCGTGCCGGACATCGTCAACACCGTGGCCATCACTGCGATCCAGGCGGGGGCGAAGTAGATGTCCTACGTACTCGTCATTAACTCCGGTTCCTCCTCGATTAAGTTCCAGATCGTCGACCCGACCTCGGACGCGTCCGCGGACCCGTTCGTCTCCGGCCTGGTCGAGCAGATCGGCGAGCCGCAGGGCCGCATCACCATCAAGCACGACGGCCAGAAGTTCGTCGTGCAAAAGGCCGTGCCCACGCATGCGCACGGCCTGCAGGAAACATTCAAGCTTCTCGACGCCAAAGGCATCGGCCCGACCCAACTCGACATCGTCGCCGCAGGCCACCGCGTCGTCCACGGCGGCATGGTCTTCTCCGAGCCGGAGCTGATCCTGGACCCGGTGGTGGACATGATCCGCGACCTGATCCCGCTGGCGCCGCTGCACAACCCGGCCAACATCGACGGCATCGAGGTCGCCCGCGCCCTGCTGCCGGACATCCCGCACGTGGCGGTGTTCGACACCGGCTTCTTCCGCGACCTGCCGCCGGCCGCCGCCCTCTACGCGATCAACGCCGAGGTGGCGGAGCAGAACCTGATTCGCCGCTACGGCTTCCACGGCACCTCCCACGAGTTCGTCTCTTCCCAGGTGCCGGAGCTGATCGGCCGCGACCCGCTGCACACCCGCCAGATCGTGCTGCACCTGGGCAACGGCGCCTCCGCGTCGGCCGTGGCTAACGGCCACCCGATTGACACCTCCATGGGCCTGACCCCGCTGGCCGGCCTGGCCATGGGCACCCGCTCCGGCGACATCGACCCCGGCATCATCTTCCACCTGGTGCGCCAGGGTGGCATGTCCATCGACGAGATCGACAACCTGCTCAACCGCCAGTCCGGTGTGAAGGGCCTGTCCGGCGTCAACGACTTCCGCGAGCTGCGCGCCATGATCGAGGAAGAAAACGAAAACGCCTGGCTGGCCTACATGGTCTACCTGAACCAGCTGCGCCGCTTCATCGGTTCCTACATGATCGCCCTCGGCCGTGTCGACGCCATCACGTTCACCGCCGGTGTGGGCGAGAACGACCAGCACGTGCGCATGGACGCCCTGGACAACCTGAAGATGTACGGCATCGAAATCGACCCGGAGAAGAACGCGCTGCCCAACGACGGCCCGCGCATCATCTCCACCGACGACTCCAAGGTGAAGGTCCTCGTCGTGCCCACCAACGAAGAGCTCGCCATCGCGCAGAAGGCCGCCGCCGTGGCCGCCCGCGTGGGGTAGTGCGGCTTTTCAGCCCCGGCACCAGTTCGCGAGACCTGGCGCCGGGGCTTTCTGCTGCTCTGTTGCCTGATCGTCTAGCAGCGTATGGAGAGTACTAGACGATCAGCCTGATACTGAAACTCAATTTCATCATCACCTGGGAAAATGCGGAGCCGGTTCGCGGATCGTCTAGCAGGTCGTGCGGTGCTGCTAGACGGTCAGCGATCTTGATGTTGGTGGGAGCTGTTGGCGTGGGTGCCGGATGCGTCGATAGGCAATGTGCAAGCTGCAACTAGCAGATCAAGCGTCCAAGTTTGTGTTGTTACAGGTGATACTGAAAAGCAAGTTCGGTAGTGGGCTGATCTGCTAGTGCCCGAATCGACCGTGCCCCGCCCAAACGTATGACGATTCCGCCTTTTGTGACCGATTGCACAAAAACCGTCTGGGTCGCGGGAGTGGCAGGGCAGAGGACCGCGCTTACCTCTATTGAGCTGACTTACGGCTCTGCAAACCATAATTGTGTTGTCTTCATGGGTTTGCGAGCTATAGATTTACTGGGGCAGAGAACCGTATTGTTGGCTGTTGATTCAGTCGACGGTAAATGAAAGATTCAGAAAAGGGGTCTTGCAATGACTGGAAAGCACGACCGCGCGTTCGCGCGTCGACGCGGGACATCGGTAGCCGCGTGCGCGCTCGGCCTGTCGCTTGTGGTGACGGGCGTCCAGCCGGTTGCAGCCCCGCAGACCGCTTCGCAGGCGGCGGCGCAGGTTTTCGGCAGGACCGACGCCGAGTGGTCGGGTGTTAGGTACCCCTTGGGTACCACGACGGTGAAGTACGGCGAGACAACCAGCCTTAGTCCCAACGTAAATAGGGCGACCTTGTACCCGCCGACCAGCTACAAGCTCGCTGATGGCGTGAACCCAGGTTGGGGCGCCGAGGTGAACTCGGAGACTGGCGAGCTTTCAATCACCCCGGACTCAAACGCTGAGCTCCCCGAGACCGACACGATTAACGTCGAGTTCACTTTCAAGGACGATTCCACCAAGGTCGAGGGCGCCAAGATCAGGCTCGAGCCCGCGCCGGTCTACGTCGACCAGAGTGATAAGGTGTTCTGGACCGGTAGGGAAATCAATCCCGTTGATATTCGCGTCAACCGCGCCACGTACGACTCAGGACTAACTATCGATGAGTCGACGTTGCCTCCGGGCATCACCCCTACGGTGCGAAACTTCGGCAATATCAAGCACATTTTCCTCAAGGGTGTGCCGACTGAAGCGGGCACCTTTGAGGTGAAAACCCAGTTGGTTCAGGGCGGCAGCGTCGTTGAGGGCGCCAACGGCCCGCTGGAGCAGACGTTCACTATCACGGTCAACGACTCTGCTGACCTGCCCGCACCGGTCGAAGAGGACTTTGTTTCGGATCCGGCACCGGTGAAGCCCGGCGAGTCAGTGGACATCGATATCCCCACGGAGAACGCATCTTCCGTTGAGGTCACGGGCCTGCCGGAAGGTCTGACTTACGACGGCGAAAAGAGCAAGATCACCGGCACGCCGAAGGCTTCGGGCAAGGCGAAAGTCGAGATCATCACTAACGACGCCAAGGTCATCACCGACACCATCGATATCCAGGTTGAGGGGTCAGGTGATTCGACGACACCGGAAACGACCACGGCGGAGCCGACCACTGGCGCAACGACCCCCACCTCCGACAAGCCGACTTCAGCAACCCCGACGTCCGGTTGGGTAACGACGCAGCCGGAGCCGACGTCTGGCCAGGACACCCCGGAACCGACGACGAAGCCGTCTACGCCGGGTTCTTCCGAGCCGAGCACCTCGAAGCCGACCTCAGCAACCCCGACGTCGGGCAAGCCGACTTCCACTGCGAATCCGACGTCCACCACCAAGCCGACTGCCGGTCAGCCGACGTCTGGTCAGGGCACGTCCGCGCAGCCCACAACGTCGGCTCCGAAGCCGACGACTCCGACCTCGGACAAGCCGACTCCCGGCCAGCCGACTTCGGGCCAGGCCACGCCGGAACCGACGACGAAGCCGTCTACGCCGGGTTCTTCCGAGCCGAGCACCTCGAAGCCGACCTCAGCAACCCCGACGTCGGGCAAGCCGACTTCCACTGCGAATCCGACGTCCACCACCA
>NZ_JAKRMR010000024.1:0-13481 GCF_022346205.1 Corynebacterium sp. ACRPZ | reverse complement strand
GGGCAAGCCGACTTCCACTGCGAATCCGACGTCCACCACCAAGCCGACTGCCGGTCAGCCGACGTCTGGTCAGGGCACGTCCGCGCAGCCCACAACGTCGGCTCCGAAGCCGACGACTCCGGCCTCGGACAAGCCGACTCCCGGCCAGCCGACTTCGGGCCAGGACACCCCGGAACCGACGACGAAGCCGTCTACGCCGGGTTCTTCCGAGCCGAGCGCTTCGCAGCCGACTTCGGCGACCCCGACCTCGGGCCGACTGACGACTCAGCCGGCACCCACGTCGACCACCAAGCCGACTTCGGGCCAGACCACGTCTGCACAACCCACCACCGCGAAGCCGACCTCGGCGCGACCCACCACGTCCGCACCGCAACCGACGACCAGTGCGCAGCCGGCCCCGTCGGTCGATGACTTCGACTGGGACAGGCTGACCGTGCAGGCGGGCACCACCAAGGTCGCCCTGCCTTCCCGCAAGCCGTCCACGACCGTCAACGTGCGCGTCGACGGCGAGGCACAGGAGTGGCTGTCCGTGGCGTCGGACGGTCAGGTCGTGGCGGCGCCGGGCCGCAATATCAAGCCGGGCGAGTACCCGGTGAATGTGATCTCCGAGGCAGGGGAGCGCGACACCATCACTGTCGAGGTGACGGCACCGGTGAGCGACGCGGACCGCATCAGCGGCATGGAGTACAAGGACTCCTACGTCCAGGCGGGCAAGACCAACTCGAGCCGCACGCCGATCGCGAACGTCAACCGCGACGGCATCGAGTACAAGGGCCAGCCGCTTCCTGCCGGCACGAAGTTCTCCACCGAGAGCGCTGAGGGAACTGTCGACCCGGACACGGGCGTTGTCACGGTGAAGGCGCCCCTGCGCACTCCAGCGGGCGAGGCCATCGATATCCCAGTCAACTTCACCTACCCGGACGGCACGACGGGCAAGGCGAACGCGACCTTCCACGTCGATGCCGGCGCGAAGAACGAGATGTACAAGCCCGCTTACCAGGAGGGGCTCGGCGCGCAGCCGGGCAAGACGGTTGTGGTGCCGCTTCTCGACGGCACGTTCCCCGTCAACAAAGACGGCGAGAACATCGGCCAGTACGCCCTGGCCCCGGTGTACGACGAGAACGGTAAGCAGCTCGGCGCGGCGAAGGCCTACAAGGGCTGGGATGTCAGCATCGACCCGGACACCGGCGAGATCTACGCCGCCGCCCCGGAGGAGAACCCGGAGCCGATCACGGTCCCGGTGACGGTGCTGTACTCCGACGGCACGGTCTCGGACAAGGACAACGAGGCCACCGTCTCCGCCCACATTGCGGCGCTGACGGGCCCGTCGCTGGCGGACTCCACCGAGGCCGCGGGCTACGGCAAGCCGTTCTTCGACGCGGACGGCAACATCCGCATGTTCCCCACGGGCTCGATGCCTCCGGGCGCGACCTTCGAGCAGACCGGCCTGACGGCGCTGCCGGTGGAGATTGACCCGGAAACGGGCGCGATCACCGTGAAGGTGTCGGAGGATGCCCCGGTTGGCGCGAACTTTGACATCCCGTTGAAACTGACGCTTCCGGATGGTTCCGTGCAGGAGATCACGGTGCCGGTGGCCACGCAGTCGGAGGCCGCCAACCAGGTCGTCTCCTGGCGCCCGGTGAAGGTCACGGATGCCGGCACCCCGGTCACGGTGGCGCCGAGCCAGGCCCCGGCGGGCACCACGTTCGCGCTGGCCGCGTCCTTTGACGCGGATGGCTGGCAGGCGTCCGTGGACCCGAAGACGGGCGCGATCACGGCTGCCCGCAACGGCGACGAGGAGGACCCGCAGGCGGCGCTGATTCCAGTTGTGGTGACGTTCGCGGACGGTTCGCAGCGCGTCGTCGAGGTGCCGGCCACGACCGTGCGCGGCACCGCGGCGCTGACGCACGTGGAGTACCCGCGAGTAACCATCAACGCTGGCCAGACCGCCATTTTGCGGCCGAACGTTTCGGGCGCGTCGTTCTCCCTGATCAAGCCGATCCCGGGGCTGCGCACGAAGATCGACCCGGACACGGGCGAGCTCACCGTCGTCAGCTACGACGGCACCGTCCCGGGCCCGCGCGACATTCCGGTCCAGGTCACGTTCGAGGATTCCTCGAGCACGATCACCTCGGCGCGGGTTGAGGTCCGCACCAAGTCCGGCATGAGCACGCTCGCCGAGAGCACATTGCTTGACGACGTCTCCGCTGTCGGCCGCCCCGACTTCACCACACGAGTCACGCTGCCGGTGCCCAAGAAGGCCGCGGACTATCCGTTCAGCTTGGGCGAGTTCGACGCGGAGGGCTGGGAGGTCTCGTTGGACCGTGCCCGCGGCGTGCTCGAGTTCCGCGTCCCGGCCGACGCCGCCGGCCAGGTCAAGCAGATCCCGGTGAACGTGCGCTTCGCCGACGGCTCCACGGGCCAGTTCAATGTGACGGTGGAAGTGGATGGCGTTGCGGCCGGAGGGTCGTCGCAAAGCAATGGCTCCTCGAAGCCCTCGCCGTGGGTGTGGGCGCTGGCGGTGCTCGGTTTGTTGGGTACAGCTGGCAAGGTTCTGTACGATAATTGCGATAAATTTCAACACTTTTTAGAGCAGTGGGTGTAGGGACACATGATGCACACAGGTAAAAGAGCAATCGCGGCTGTTGTCGCGCTAGGCCTCACCGCCGGCGTCACGCTGCCGGTCCAGGCCGATGCGGCCGTGGATCTGTCCAAGAGCTACCAGGTCGGCGTCACCACCGGCGCCGCCGAGGGCTTCCAGAACGTGGACGTGAACAAGGGCCGAGTGTCCTGGCTGATGTACAACAGCCTCACCTACGGCCTGATGCCCACCGCTTTCTACTTGGACGCCTACGCGGACGGCCAGAAGGTCGAGTTCGCGGGCGAGAAGACCAAGGTGGAGCCCGCCTCCAACAGTGAGGGCGACGTGGTCACCCTCACCCACACCGACCCGAACCTCGGCGTGGAGCTCGTGCGCACCTTCACCGTCACCCCCGCAAACGTGGACGTGCGGGTGGAACTGAAAAGCGACAGCAAGCGGGACCTGAAGCTGGTGCTCACGGACGGGCTGATGTCCTACGACTACCCGTTCAGCTCCGAGGAAGCGGGCCCGAACGAGTACACCATCGACGTGGGCAGCCGCTACAAGCTGCACACCAAGTTCGAGGGCGCCGACACCACCGGCACCGGCGAAAGCCAGCAGGCCGCAGAAGCCGGCAGGAACGACGGCGACCGCTACTACGCGGGCGTGTGGCAGCGCCACGACAATAGGCTCAGCGCACGCATGACCATCGCCGGCGACGCCAACGAAGCGCTGAAGGACTCCGACGGCGACGGCCTCCCCGACGACTGGGAGATCAACGGCTACACCGACGCGGACGGCAACGAGTTCCCGCTGCACCGCTGGGGTGCAGACCCGAACAAGCCGGACCTGTTCCTGCAGCTGAACTGGATGCAGTCCGAGTGGGAGACCAAGGGCTGCTCCGAGAAGCGCGAATACGCGGCAACGGAGAAGGACTTCGGCGAGTTCCTGGAGTGCGCCGACGCGAACGTGAACGTCTACCGCCCGTCGCGCAAGATCCTCAACGACCTGGTGGACCTGTTCGACCGCCGCGGCTACAACTTGCACATCGACGCCGGCGACTACTACAGCAACATCCCGGGCATCACGCCGCAGGGCGGCGACACGATCCCGTACGCGCCGATCTACTTCAAGGACGGCAACGGCCGCGCAGAGGTGCCCGGTGTGCGCCTGGTCAAGGACCGCAAGAACCTGCTCGGGGCACGCCAGTCCGTCTTCCGCGTGGGCATCATCGGCGACCAGCAGGAGGCGGGCAACCTGTCCTCCGGCAACGGCCTGATCTCCGACGGCGCGTTCTACGTGGCCAAGAACTACCTGATGACGTCCCAGGAGCAGATGCGCAACACCATCCTCCACGAATTCGGCCACAACCTGGGCCTGACCCACTCCGGCGCGTCCGCCGTGAAGAAGCCGAACAGCGCCTACGTGCCCAAGTACAAGTCCGTGATGAACTACCTGTACCAGTTCAGCTACTTCGACTACTCGGACACGAACTCCACCTCCAACGACAACACCGTCATCCCGGAGTCCTGCTACGACGGCACCGCGAAGTGCTTCACCGGCGCCTACGACATCGCGGCCGACTGGGACAACCTGGACATCGTCAACGGCGAGATTGCCAAGGCCACCGGCTCCACCGGCGTGTCCGAGGACCCGTCCGAGTCCGGACACAGCCACCCGCAAGTGGATGAGCTCGTGCTCATGGCTGCGGAGGAAAACAACGGCAAGGCCGGCATCCGCGTGCTGGGCGAGCGCGAGGGCGTGAAGAACGTCATTATCGCCAACCGCTCCGACTCCAAGGTGCACCTGGAGCTGTCCAACCTGGGCATCGACCTGCACGAGTTCACCCTGCAGGTGGACTACCCTGGCGGCAAGTTCCGCAAGACCTACCCGGTGGAAGGCGTGCTCAAGGAGCACGGCAAGTACAACGTCGAGGTGCCGATTGCCAACACCGCCGGCTACAAGGATTCCTCCATGCCGGTGAAGTTCCGCGTCTTCAACGCCGACGGCCGCCTGGTAGCCGAGGAGACCAACGAGTTCTCCGTGCTCAACTACACCACCGAGCAGATGGACCAGCTGGTCAAGGACCTGGAGAAGAAGAACTCCAAGCACCTCCAGGCCGCGCGCGACACCGTGGGCAAAAAGGACCCGGCGAAGCCGACCCTGGCCAAACCGGCACCGGTGCCCACCAAGAACAACCAGCCTGTGCGGACTGGCAATCGACGCCCGGCCGTGACCGAGCTCAACGGCGCGACCCAGCCTGCGCCGAAGCCGGGCACGAACCCGACGCAGAACCCGAGCCGGAACGAGCCGGCCCCGAACAACCAGGCCGGAGAGACCGGTAAGGGCGGCAAGGCATCCGGCGGCAGCACCGGCGCGATCGTGGGCATCATCATCGCGATCCTGGCGGTCGTCGGCCTCGGCGGCGCCGCAGCCGCGATGGGCGGCTTCATCTAAGCACCCCCGCCGAAACGGCCGCCGTAATCCTGACAGATTACGGCGGCCGTTTGCGATGACCTGGGACGATAGCGCCCGCCTGACAGATTCCGCCGCGATGTGTCGGCGGGCCGCCGCCCCGCTCGGTCTCCGCCGCCCAAACCCCTAGAACCAGGTGGCGGGGCGGACCTTGTTGGCCAGGTCCACCAGCGCGTAGCGGTGCTTCGGGTACGGCGCCACCCGGGCCTGGTCCCGCAACGTCTGGGCCAGGCCGCGGCGCAGGCCCCGGATGGTGAAGGGGTACTCGAACAGCGCCACGTTGGTGGAGGCCTGGTGGGCGCGCAGGTACGTCAGGCCGGCCTCGATGACGGCGACCTTGATCTGCAAGAAGCGCGGCTCGGTGGAGGGGATCTGCTCGAGGCGGCGGGCGGCGAGCCGGATGTGGTCTTCGGTGGCGCCCTCGGCAACCAGGCACAAAATGGCGGTCAGCTGCGCCATCCGGTAGTGGCGCGACGCGTTGGGCACCTTGTCCAGGGCCTTGATCGCCAACTCCACTTCGCCTTCGCACATGAGCATCCGAGCCAGGCCGAACGCGGAGGAGACGGTGGTGGGGTTGGTCATCCACACCAGGGCGTAGAGGCGGGTGGCGTGGAAGCGCAGGCCTTCGGGGGCGGTCACGGTCAGCGACCACGTGTTGTCTGTGGCTCCGTCGGCGGCCATGCGCTCGAACACGGCGTCCGGCACGTCGCGGAGGTGGTGGGTGAGGCCGGCGGCGGCGGGCGAGAGCTCGTCGTGAAGCAGTGCGCTCGATTGATACCCGCCCTCCTGCAGGATGAGCTCGCTGACTGCGGCGAGCGCGAGTTTGGGGGCGGCCTCGCCGGGTAGCTGGTTGAGCACCTGGGAAAACGAACCCTTCGCGGAGGCGAAGTCTCCAAGCAGCGTCTCCACCACGCCCGCGTACCAGGAGTAGCGCCAGTTGTCGCCGAAGCGCTCCGAAAGCGAGCGCAGCCAGGTGCGCGCCTGGGTGGTCAGGCCGAGGTCGATCATGGTGCGCACGACGCCGAAGGGGATTTCGATGGAGTGCTCGTACTGCGGGGTGGTCATGGCCTGGCGCAGCGTCTCCAGCGTTTCGCGTGGTTCGGCATACGAGGAGCCCTGGAGCATGGCGGCGCCGACATCGTCGCGGTTGACCAGCGGCGACGGTAGCGCGGCGACGACCTCTTGCGGGGTGATGTCCACGCTGCGGGCGATGCCGTCGATGAGCTGGTCGGTGCGGAACACCAGGTGTTTGGTGCCGAACGTCGTACGCTGAGGGGAGAACAGGGAGTGCTGCGCGGGGTAGGTGCGCCCGTCGCGCACGGCGACGATCTCGCGCAGCACGCCGAGCATCTGCGCCTCCAGCTCGGTGAGGCTGGTGAAGCGCTGCGCGGGGTCCTCGTTGCAGCAGCGCGTGATCAGCCGGTACAGGGAGGTGTACTGGCGGAACAGCGGCTCGTCGGCGGGGGAGGGGATACCTAGGTCGTACACGCCGTCGGTTTGCGGCAGGTCCACCACCAGCGACGCCAAGGTGCGGCCCACGGTGTACACGTCGGAGGCGACGGACGGCCCTTCGGTGGCCACCTCCGGCGCCTGGAACCCCTTCGTGCCGTAGATGAACCCGAAGGCGCCGATGCCGGAGACCGCGCCCATGTCGATGAGTTTGACCTGGTCTTCGGTGACGATGATGTTGTCGGGCTTCAGGTCGTTGTACACCACCCCGCGCGAGTGCAGGTAGTCCAGCGCCGGCAGGACTTCGAGCATGTAGGCGATGGCGATGTCGGGTTGGAGCACTTTGCTTGTCGACGCATTCCGCCATGCCCGTAAACTCGGCCCGCCCACGTACTCCATGACGGTGAACCCGCCGGGCACGCGCGGGTCGTCGATGAAGTTGTAGATCTGCACGATGCCGGGATGGGTCATCTCCGCCAGGAACTCGCGCTCGGCAGCGGCGGCGGCCGCCTCGTCCGGGTTGTCCGTGGAGTGCAGGCCCTTGAGCACCACCACGCGGCCCGCCACGTGGTGGTCCTGGGCCAGGTAGATCCAGCCCATGCCGCCGTGGGCGATCACGCCCATGATCTCGTACTGGCTGGCCACCACGTCGCCCGGGTTGAGCACCGGCGGGGCGATGCCCTTTTTCACCACGGCCGGCTCCGGGTCGATCAGCGCTTCCTTCGGCTCGGTGGGCTCCACCCAGGGCAGCTCCACCATGCCGTCGGCGACCACGCGGGTGGCGCGCCGGGTGCCGCGGCGCTCGCGGAACGTGTCCAGGGCGAGCCGGCGCGAGCGCTGCGAGGGGTCCTCGCGGTTGCCGCCCTTGCGCAGCTTGTCCAAGTCTTTGAGCAGGCCGGCCATCTCGCCCATGGCGGAGTAGTCCGTCTCGCCGTCGGAGTCCCAGCCGTCCTCGTCATCGTCGTCGGCGAAGGGGTCGAACGCGACGGCCTCGGTGCCCGGCTCGGCGTCGTCCTCATCCGCGAACGGGTCGAATGGGACCGCCTCGGTGCGCTGCTCCAGCGGGTCCTGCGAATCCTGCTCAGTGCTCACTGCTCCTCCTTCCGGTACATCAGCGGCGGCGGGGAGGACTCCGCGATGGAGCCCCCGAGCCAGGTGGAGTAGAGCTCGTACCACGTGCCGTCGTTACGCATCCGCTCCAGCGTCGAATTGACCTGCCGCACCAGGTCCGTCTGGCCCTTCGGGATGCCCACGCCGTAGTACTGCGTCGCCAGCGTGCCCGGCAGGATCGTCGCGTACGGGTCCTGCGCGGACAGGCCCGCCAGGATGGAATCGTCCGCCACGATCGCGTCCGCCTGGAACTGCTGAGTGGCCATCAAGCAGTCGGACCAGGAGCGGGTGCGCAAAATATTCGAGTGCGGGGTGAACGTGCGCGCGATCTGGGTCAGGTTCGTGCCGTCGACGATGCACACCGTTTTGCCGCCCAGCTGGTTGATGTCGTCCACTCCCCGGTCCCGCGGCACCAGAACCTGCACGCCAGAGGTCAGATACGGGGTGGAAAAATCGATCGACTTCGCGCGCTCCGGCGTGATGGACATGGTGCGGATGACGATGTCCACCTCGCCGTTGTTCAGCGCCTCGGCGCGCGAAGCCGAGTCCACAAACCGCAGGTCCAGGCGGTTGATCCCGGTGTGCTCCTCGTCGAAAATGTCTTCTGCGATCGCCCGGGCGAGGTCCACCTCCAGCCCGCGCAGCTCGCCGCTGGCGGTGTCGCGGAACGCCAGCAGGTAGAGGGACTGGTCGATGCCCACCACCAGTCGGCCGCGGCGCTTGATGCGGTCCACGTTCGGGGTGTCGTCTTCAGCGGTGCGGGGGTTCAGCGAGCCCTCCCAGTCCAGCTTCGCCGGCACGTACGGCTCCGCCGGCACCCCTTGCGCGTCCTCGAGGGCCGCGCCGGGCGGCAGCGGCAACAGCTCGCGGGTGGTGGAGGTTTCCTGCTCCGGGACGATGGTGGCGCGCACCGGGGTCGGCTCCTCCGAGCACCCCGAAAGCCCCAGCGCCAGCACCGACGCGCACGCGGCCCATGTCCTTCTCACAGGTACTCACCCAGCCTTCTGCGGATGCCCAGCCACGTGCAGACCACGGCTAAAACGGACAGCAGCGCCACCCACGCGGAGACCTGCCGCGTCGCGTCCAGCGAGGCGTCGATGTAGGCCTGCGTGCCCTCCCTCGACGACGCGATGAGCTTGGACAGCGTCGCGTCCAGCTCCCTGAACGGCGCCTCGCCCGCCCCGCCGCCGGAGGCCAACAGCGCCGCCGCCTGCTCGTAGCTGCCCGTGTTCAGCGCGCCGACGAGTTCGTTGTGCTCGTAGGCCCAGGTGCGCAGGGCGTCGCGTGCGTCGTCGATAAGCTGCTGCTCCCCGCCGTACTCCTCTGCGGTCTCGAGCGCCGCGCTCACCGACGCATACGTGCCGTCGAACGCCCGCGACGAGTGCACCACCGACTGGCGGCGCAGCAGCGCGAACGTCTCGTCCGTGCGCGTCTCCAACGCGTCGAAGCGGGCGACGGTGAGCTCCTCCCACGGCTTCGCCGCGCGCTCGTACTCCACGGAGCCGTTGCGCCAGGACTGGTAGTTCGACACCGCGGCCCAGCTCAGCGCCACCACCACGGCGAGCGTGCCGGCGAGAAAGCCCTTGTTCAGGCGCCGGCGGAACACCCGCCACAGCCACCACTGGGTGAGCACGAGGAAACCGAGCGCCGCCATGAGGCCGGACAGCGGCACCCACTGCGGCTCGGACAGGCGCCGCATCTCCTTGGCCACGTCCTCTCGGGTTAGCGCGTTGATCTCCGAGGCGGACACCAGCAAACGGGTGCGCATGATGCTGGACGCCTCCGACATGTAGGCCACGCCCACCGGGTTGCCCATGCGCTGGTTCACCCGGGCGCGCTCGTTCAGGCCGGCGTAGACGGGCAGGTCGCGCTGGATGTCGCTGACCAGCTCCTCGATGCGCTCGCTGGTGGCGGTGTTGGCCTCCACCGCGCCCTTGTAAATCTCGCCGGCGGAGCTGACCGCCGTGTCCAGTGCTGCGGAGTAGGCCTGCACGTCCTCGTGCGACAGCGGCCCGGGCTGGACAAATCCGCCCGCGGCGATGGTGTCCGCGCGCAGCAGGGAGGTGGACAGCAGGTGCGCCGCCGCGCTCATCGGCTCCGTCGCCTCGCGCACGGTGTCCAGCGCCTGGTTGCGGCCGGCCATGGACTGGCTCATGGAAAGCCCCGCCGCCAGCAGCATGGCGGTCAGCAGCACCATCACCACGATGAGCTTGCCCGGGGTGGTCCGCGCGAACGCGTGGCCGCGCCGGCCCATGCGAACGGGACCGGCCAGCGGGCCGTGGAGGACGCCGTGCAGGCGCGGGTGCGCAGGGCGCGCTTCAAGCTCGTCGAGCCACGCGTCGTCGCTCGGCCTGCTTTGCGTCACCATTCCGCAATAATAACTGTTCGCGCCTACAGTGGGGGCCATGCTTGGCGACGGAAACGGCTGGGTCACCACACCCGACGGCACACGACTCTGGGGGCGCTTCGGCGCCGCCGGCCTCTTCCTCGTCGCCGGTAACGGAGCGGACGCGAAAGTGCTGCTGCAGCACCGCGCCGGCTGGACCGCCCAGGGCGGCACCTGGGGCATCCCCGGCGGCGCCCGCGACAGCCACGAAACCCCAGCGCAGGCGGCCGTTCGCGAGTCCGTGGAGGAGTGCGCCATCGACCCGGGCCGCATCGACGTGGTCGAAGAGCTGGTCACCACGGACCTGCCGGAGTGGAGCTACACCACCGTCATCGCGCTGTGCGAGGCACCGCTGGCCGTGACCGCCAACGAGGAGTCGGAGGAACTGCGCTGGGTGCCCCTGGCGGAGGTTTCGGGGTTTGAGCTGCACCCGGGCTTTGCGGCGTCGCTAAGCAATGTGCTCGCCAAAGCCATGGTGCATACTGAACCGCATGATTGAAGTGCAAGGCCTGACCAAACGGTACGGCGCCGTCCAAGCGGTTGACGACCTCACGTTCACCGTCAAACCCGGCGTCGTCACCGGCTTCCTCGGCCCCAACGGCGCAGGGAAATCCACCACCATGCGCATGATCCTGGGGCTGGACCGCCCAACATCCGGCACCGCGCACATCAACGGCGTGCCCTACCGCTCGCTGCAAAATCCGTCGCGCACAGTGGGCGCGCTTCTCGACGCCAAAGGTGTCCACCCCAACCGCTCCGCCCGCGCCAGCCTGCTCTGGCAAGCGCAAGCCGCCGGGCTGCCGCGCACCCGCGTCGACGAGGTGCTCGAGCTGGTGGGGCTGACGGAGGTCGCCGGCAAACGCGTCGGCGGATTCTCCCTGGGCATGGGGCAGCGCCTCGGCATCGCGGCGGCGCTGCTCGGCGACCCGGAGTACCTGATCCTGGACGAGCCCGTCAACGGCCTCGACCCCGCCGGCATCCGCTGGGTGCGCGAGCTGCTGCAGTCTCTCGCCGCCGAGGGGCGCACCGTGCTGGTGTCCTCCCACCTGCTCGCCGAGATGGCGCAGACCGCCGAAGACCTGATCATCATCGGCCGCGGCCGCCTGGTGGCCAACACGTCAATGGCCGAGTTCATCCGCGCAAACTCCGGCGTGACCACAATCGTGCGCACCCCCACCGAGGACGCCGCGGCCGCGTTGGCCGCCGCGCTGCAGCACGCCGATGTGGCCATGCCGTTCAAGCGCGCGGTCGACGCCGACGGCCGCGACGTGTACGAGATCCCGGACCGCACCTCCGACGACGTCGGCCGCGTCGCCTTTGCCGCCGGGGTGCCGCTGTCCGAGCTTGCCGAGCGCCGCGCCTCCCTCGAAGATGCCTACATGCAATCCACCGAGGGCCACGCCCAGTACGTCTCCGGAGGTAGTAATGCTTAATCTGTTTCCCGCCGAGTGGACCAAACTGCGCTCCACCGCCTCCTTCTGGTGGAACTCCGCGCTGATCCTCGTCTTCGGCGCCTTCTTCGGTGCTCTGTTCGGTTTCGCCTCCAAACTCGGCGGCATGCCGTACGCCCCCCTGACCGTGGCCGCCACGATGGCGCTGATCACCGCGATCGTCGTGATCGTGCAGGCCTCCATGACCGTGACCACCGAGTACCGGTTCGGCATCCCGCCGACGAACTTCAGGGTTGCGCCGAAGCGGTGGCAGGTGGCCGTCGCAAAGCTTGTGCTCGGGGCTGTTTTGGCTGCGCTGGCGACCTTCCTGGGGCTTGCCGTCGCCTTCACCATCGGCGACCTCACCGCGCCCGTGCCCGCGAACTGGGTGAGCAACACCGCCTCCCGACGCGCCCTGTGGGCCATCCCCCTCGGCATGGCGCTGATCACCCTGTTCCAGCAGGGCGTGGGCTGGATCACGCGCAACACCGCCGGTGCCGTGGTCACCGGCATGGGCATGATGCTGCTGATCGAATCCATCGTCGGCTTCATCCCGCGCTACGGCGCCGACGTGGCCAAATTCCTGCCGTTTGGCAACCTCATGGCGTTCATGACCAACAGCCCCGCGAACTGGACGCTGCCCGTGTCGCTGTTGATCTTCGCGGTGTGGGCCGTGGCGGCGTGGATCATCGGCGTGGTGCTGCTGGAGACCCGCGACGCGTAGGGGGGTTCTGCGCCTCTCAGTGCATCCCAAACCGGCTACCTACAACCGGCTACCAGGCGATTTGGGCCTGGTAGCCGGATGTAGGTAGCCGGTGTTTGTGTTCGGGGCGGCGCGGCGTGAGGAAGGCGAGCACGACCGAGCGTGGTTTGCTAATCTGGCCGCGTCATCGGGGGATGGATCACAGGGGGAACCATGGATCGAGCACGTCTAACCGGAATGCTGATGTCACGGCAAACCGCCGAGGCCCAGGACTGCCGGCAGCTATCTGCAACAAAGTTCATCGCCGCCACAGACTGGGACACGCTGGAATCGCACGAGCAGGAGTATCTCCGCTGCTACTCCGTGTCGGCTGCGGCGTATAAGGCGGTGCTCGTCGGCAGGTCTGCTGCCCGCATGCACGGCATGTGGGTGGTTCCCAACCTGGAAGAGCTGGTAGAGCTCGCGCAGTGCAACGGCAACCCGCCGCCGAAGAAGCAGTGGCCTGAGGGGGTGCTGTACCGGCACATCAGTGTTCCCGAGATCGACACCGTGGTCCGCGATCCGATTGACCGTGCGGGCGCGGGAGCAACCCTTCGCCTGACGACGCCACCACGCACCGTCGTAGACATCGCCAGGTTCCATGGTGTCGCGGACGCTACTGCGGCCATCGACGGGCAATACCGCGAAATGGCGCCGCTTCAGCAACAGATGTGGTGCGACGAAATTTTGGCGGTGGCGCAGCGGATGCGTGGCAAGCGGGGGGTTGGCCGTGTGAACGAGGCTATCGCTTTGAGCTCATCACTGTCGGAGTCGCCGTTCGAGTCCGTCGTGAGGGTGCTGTTGGCGTTGCGCGGAATCAAGGTGAGGGAGCAGATGTGGATCGGGAGGTACTACCGGGTTGACCTGCTGTGGGGGACGCTGGTCATCGAAATCGACGGGTATCTGAAGTTCAAAGAGAAGCCTTTCGAGGCAGTGATCAAGCAGGAGAAACGCGACCGGTGGCTCAGGGAGCAAGGGTATACGGTGATTCGTCTTTTCCCCGCCGAAATCATCCAGGACCCTGAAGATTGCATACGCCGCATTATGGCCAGCAAGGTGGAGGCGGATGCCAACCCATCGGTACGAGTTCCGGCTACCACTCGTCGCCCGCGCTAGGCCCCAGTCGAACCCGTGCCGCGGCATCTTTCGCCCGTAACCGGCTACCTACAACCGGCTACCGCGCTATAGGGGATGCGGACAAATTCTTGGAGTGCATTTGGGGGACTTTGTCTCGTTGTTATGCACTCAGTGCTTGTCGGTGTTCGGCGATGGTGGTGTAGCCGTCGCCGAGTGTCGACTTCAATCGTC
>NZ_JAKRMR010000023.1:0-23564 GCF_022346205.1 Corynebacterium sp. ACRPZ | reverse complement strand
GGTTTCGTGGGTGGGAGGGGGTGAGGGAGACAGGATGCCGTCGACAAGCGAAAGTGTTGCTGCGTTGAGGCGGGGGCGGTTGCCGAGGACCACGATGCGCGACGGTAGCGCCTCGAGTAGGCGGATGATGTGGGTGGCGGAGGTGGGGTCGAGGCCGGCGAAGGGGTCGTCGAGGAGCAAAAGCTCCGGCTCGAGGACCGCGACCGCCGCGATGGCCAGGCGGCGTGTTTGGCCGCCGGAGAGTTGTGCGGGGTGGCGCTCGGCAAGCTCGGTCAGGCCCGCGGCGCTGAGGATGCGCTCGCAGCGGCGCTGCATCTCCGCGGTGGGTGTGCCGCGCTGCTCGAGGCCGAGCGCGACCTCCTCAATGACCGTGTCGCGCAGGTAGGACACGTGCGCGGTGGCGTCCTGCTGGACCACGGCGGCGCCGTCCCACTCGTTGTGCGCCTGGGTCGCGAGGGTGGTCAGGCCCGCGCCAGAGTTGCCGATGACCTCGACGGTGCGGTGCTGTTCGAGTGCTTGGGTCAGCGGCGTTAGATCCATAGGACCACCGCGACGCAGGTAAGCGGGACAAGGATGCGGGCGGCGCGCTGGGCCGGGCTGTCGTGGACCGGGCGCAGGACGGTGCGGGGGCCGGTGAGGTCGTAGCCTGCGGTTTCCAGCGCCTGGCCGCGGGCGCCGGCCTGAGTGAGCAGCTCCGTGAGCACGGGCATGATTAGGTGCGGGACGACTGTTTTGGCTTTGATCGGGCGCTGTTTGAGGAGGTTGGCGTCGCGGGTGATGCGCGCCCGGTTAGCGCCCTGGGGACCGAACTGCAGCGTGGTGCCGGCGATGTAGCCGATGCGGTTGCCGCCTTTTGTGCTCTGCAGGGCCTTGGCCAGATCCGGCGTGCGTGTCCAGGCCACGGCGGCGAGCAGGCACGCGACGAGCGCGGTGAAGCGGGCGGTGAGGTGGGCGGCGTCGGCGAGCCCGTCGGAGGTGATAAGCGGGGCGATTTTGTGCTCGCCGTAGGGGGCGTGGATGAGCACCATCGACGCGGCGACGGGGGCAGCGAGGAGTGCGGTGGCGGCCGCGGCGGAGGGGTTGCGGGTGCGCCATGTGCCAGCTGTCAGGGCTGCGGCGATGATGGCCAGCGAGGCTGGCGGGGTGTTGATCCCCAGCGCCAGAATCCAGCCCGACGCACCGATGACCAGGGCGGTCAGCGGGTTCAGGCGGGTCTGGGGCTGGGGCATGTTGGGTGGCTACTTGGACTGCTTGCTCTGCGGGGCGAAGGCGGCGATGGTGCGGTTCGGCAGCGCCTTGACCGTGAAGTACGCCACCAGCATGACAATGACCTTGTCCACCGGGTCCGAGATGAACGCCTGGGTGGTCACAGACGCGATGAGTGAGCCGCCCATCTCACGGAACAGGCTGACCAGCGCGCCGGTGCCCACGCCGGCGGTGCCGCCGTAGACGTAGGCCGCGACCGGGGCGGCGACCATGCCGCCGATAAGCCCCAGTACCAGGCCGAAGCCGATCACGGTGGCGATGTTGCGCAGCGCGTTGAAGCGGTGGATGAACACGCCGGCCAGCCAGCCGATCAGCGCCGCACCCGCGGCGAACGGCAGCGCGGCCGGGTTGAGCAGGCCCCACACCACGTTGTTCAGCGCGCCGGTGGCCATGCCTGCAACCGGGCCGGCGAGCGCCGCGACGAGCACCGTGCCCACGGAGTCCAGGTACAGCGGCAGGCCGATGGAGCCGACGATCTCGCCGACGACAGAGTTGATGATGATCGCAATCGGGATCAGCCCCAGCGTGCGCGCGGGCAGCACCGGGATGACGGCTGCGAGCAGCAGCGCGGTGCCGATGCCATAGCCGGCGAGCAGCGCGATGCCCGGGCTGGAGCCGGTGACCTGGTCCCAGTCCGCCGGGTGAACCAGAACGAAGTACAGCCAGGTGGCGGCAATGAGGACGGCGCCTGCGATGACGAGCGCGCGGCGGGCGGGGGTCCATTCGGCCTTCTGTGCGGCCTGCGTGGAAACGGTGTGTGACATGGAAACTCCGAGTGGTGTGCGGGGAGGAACAGGAAGTACAGCCCTAATCGCCTATGTCACCTCGGCTGGGCTATCGGCTGGGCATTGTAGCAATGAATGTTGGCACGTCACGAATCATGCCGATACTCAGACGAAACCGTTAGCAATACGCTCTATCTCGTTGACCACCATGTCGAAAATCGGATTGTCCTCGCGAAGCGTGTTTAAAAGAACTTTTTGATATTCGAACGTTTGTTTGGCACTTGGGCTTTCGCTAGCGGATAACTTAAAATCATCGGCAGTTTTTGACAGCCACCAGAGCTTCCAACTCTTACCCGACTCGTTTTCCCTTGAATCCCCCTCATGAAACGCCTCTTTGAAATCGTCTGGAAATATTTGCTCCGCGAGCATTCTTTCCGGCCATGAGTTACCCAAAAACCCTAGTCGTGTTCGAGCAAAATTAATTAGGCCGCTTTCTACATCCTGCGCGTTCGAAGCATCACAGTGGATAAACTTTTCAGGCTCAGTTTCATGAACATATTCATCCCATGTTTTTTCGAAGCCTTCTCTGCGAATATGAGTATCCAGATCAAAATCTGACAAGCCTAGGAATTTCTCGAATGCAGGCTTTTTCTGATCTCCGTCTAGCAAAATCACAGTGGCAGCCGTTTTCGGGTTGCTTTCCATAGCCAGAACCGGCAGAACTTTTCTTACTATTGAGCTAGCACCACCTGGAATAATCTGAATTTCGACCAAATCCATCCAGTTTGGCCGTTTACGCCTCAAACTCGCCTCTACGATTTCCTTGGTAAGTTCATCTTCTAAATAAATGCATAGGCGCGTATTGTTGCGAGGATTGAACCCTAAGGCATTAAAGGCTTCGGATGGACTACAGCTTTGGGCAAGCAATTTGACCTGATGCGTAACATCATCAAATCCCAAGACCTTAATTGCGCCGGAGGGTAGAGTGTCAACAATTGCCGGAGAATGGGTTGAGAGCACTACCTGCAGTTTCTTAGCCAAAGCTTGGCGCATGAGGAAATCCATGAATCTTTCCTGCGCCCCCGGGTGCAGTGAGATCTCTGGCTCATCGAGCAAGATTAGCGATTGCGAGGGAGCTCGATGTATTTCGTCCACGAGACGTACGACCGTAAACTCGCCGCTTCCCGCATGCGCCTCGGAGTACTCAATGCTTGAGGATTTAAGGTTTAATCGAAAGGTTGTACCAGGAGCCCCGAAGAGAGTGTGCTTGATGACATCTATCCCGTCGATGTCCTTTCCAAGAATGGTCGAGATTTCCTTTACTGCCTCCCGATCCAAGCTGCGCGGTCCCTCCAGAACTCTTGAGAGGATGTCTTTCGCGGTTGTATCACCCTTTAGTGCTTTATCAAGTCTTGCGGCTCGCGCTTGCGCTCTGATGCGTTTTTTCGTTGAAGTGTCAGTGAACCTGTCCGGGCTACTGTGGTTTAAGAACTTGTCAAAAGCACTGATTTCAGCCTTCAAGTCAAGGAACAAGATCGGTTTCTTAATGAGCGCCCATCGGTCTTGATGTTTGTTATCTTGACTCGGATCAGCTTCGAATTTCTTCATTCCATCACGGATCGCTGGCTTCGTAGGCTCCCAATAGTCGGGGTCAGCTTTCCCTTGAAGACGTTCAGGCACATCCTTACCGCGAAACTTACGCGTAACGCGTGCTTTCCTACACTCGGCTTGCCCCGGCTCGCCTCCGTAGGAATAGACAAACCTATGGGGATCTGTATTTGCCTTTGCACCTTCACCGCCGCCCCACTTGTCTATGTCATCGAGCTTGGTGGAAAACCAATACTCTGCGATACTTCTACTTTCAGGCGCAGCAGCTAAAGCGTGAAGAATTGAGGTTTTATTGGTTCCGTTAGGTCCTACTATCGCCGTGATGGGCCAGGTAAATTCAATACGGAAGCCATCCTCAAGCGACTTATAGTGCGGAAACCAGATCGCCGAGATGAACGGCTCGAAGGCCTTCCGATTATTTTCGAAAACGCTTCCAAGCTTCTCTTCGGGGGAGGTGGCACTTCCGTTCATCAGATTCGTCTCCAGTAGTCTGTCAGTTGTTAATTAGTGGACATGGGTTGAGCGTTTCGCTAGTAGCCTTGCCACCGCATCACCCATGGTCCTCGCAAAAGGCGGGGGTACAGCATTGCCAATTTGCCGTGCAATGCTTGTCTTACTTCCGACCCATCGATAATCGTCCGGGAACCCCATCAATCGAATTGCCTCATAATGGGTGATAGCACGATCTTCAGTGGGGTGTAGATATCTCCCTTTTTCTGGTTTGAAGAACTCGGTTCTGATCGTAACTGAGGGCCGATCCAGATATAGACGCCCCATCACATCCGTGTTTCCCTTCTCGTGTCTCTTCCAACAATCTGCCTTCAGATGCTCAGGTAAATCGAACCTATTACCTCCAGGTACCGAAATGTATTTAAACCGTTTAAGCGATAGGTCACTGTAGCGCCGCCCAAGATGAAGCTCTCTCGACTCAAAAGGACCCGGGCGTTTTAGTCCGTTGAAGTAGGTAAAACGCGAAGGCAGATCGATGTCACTCACCCTCTGTTTCACATCTTCGAAGCTGTCACCTACTGTTAAAGGAGCCTTTGTGGTGGGAGGCGGGTAATCTAGCGTTGGTTGATCCCTACGCGAGCCCAGGATAACCATCCTTCTACGGTTTTGGGGTACCCCGTAATCAGCACAGTTAACTGTCCTAATTGGTGCGATTACATAATCTTGAAGGAGACCGCCCGAAAGCTCACGCTCAAAAAACTGTCGCTCGGGGGACTGCGAAAACTGTGGAACGTTCTCCATCAGGAAATATTTTGGAAGCGCTTGGCCTATGGCTTGTGCGTAAGAGCGCCAAAGGTCGTTGTAAAGACCTGCGGGGTCTCCCTTCCCCAAACGAGAAAACCCTTGGCACGGTGGTCCACCAATGACAACATCGCACTCCGGAATAGACCTGTCCTGGACAACATCCCGCATGTCTCTTTGCAGCACTGTTGCTTCCGGGAAGTTTTCGCTAAACGTTGCAGCTGGATCTGCTTCAAGCTCGACAGCCATTCGAGTTTTGAATATTTGGCCATCGCTCCCATTTTTCACCGCCTGAAAACCACAGGACAGCCCGCCCGCCCCCGAAAACAGATCGACTACGGAATACACAATTTGACCCTCAATTTTTCCGAAATTTGCCTATGCGGAAGCATCTTCAAGGATAACTATTAGCAGAAGATCGCAATGCGACCATACTGCAAGCGAAGATTCAGATCGCAGCCTGCTCATGCACTAAGAGATTGATGCTCGGCGCTCTATACGCAAGGAGATCCCTGCAGACCTTTAAAGTAACGATACAGTTGCACTCCTAGTCGTCGGCACGCTGGTGGCGCAGCTCCACAATCTCGGCGTCGCCGGCGGCGACCTTCGCGTGCACCTCGCACGCCCACGTGAACCAGCCCCAGGCCAACGCGACGTCCGCGTCGGTGACCAGGCGCGCGTTGGGTTCGCGCTCCCAGATCCCGCGCAGGTCGGCCACGGAGGTGCCTCGCATGAGCTCGGAATCCGCCTCCACGGCGACGGTGGTGTCCTTCCAGGAGTACCCCACCAGCCCCAGCGCGATCAGCACGGTGAGCAGGTCGTGGATCTGCGCCTGATACCCCTCGCCCACATCCTCGTGGAACTCGAAGTAAAACCGCGTGATCGCCTCCAGGTGCTGCGCCACGGGGGAGCCGCCAAGCTTATCGACGAACTCCGCCAACGCCTCGGGCTTGAGCACCATCCGCTCCGTCACGCCAAGTGAGCACATGGTGATCGGGGTCTGTGCCATAGCGAACACGTCGGCGGCGGCGTGCGGGTCCACCCAGAAGTTCCACTCCGCGCTCGGCGTGGTGTTGCCCGGGTAGTTCACTGCCCCGCCCATCACGGTGATGTGCTTGAGCTTTGCAAAGTGCTGCGGGTGGGCGTGCGCGAAGGCGGCCAGGTTGGTCAAGGGGCCGGTGACGATCAGGTAGAGGTCGTCGGTGCCGCGCTCGATGGAGTCGATCCATAGCGCGTCCCAGTCGTGCTCCACGTGGCGCTCGGGCGCTTGGGCGTAGCCGAGACCGGTGTCGCCGTGGGTTTCGGGCGTGGTGGTCAGCTCCACCTCGAGCGGCTCCGGCAGGCCCGCGGCCAGGGAGATAATGGGTAGCCCGCACTGCCCCAGTATCCAGGCGCCGTTTTGCGCGCATTGGTCGGCGGGGGCATTGCCGGAGGTCGTCGTTAGGCAGTCGAGCTCAATGAGCCCCCCGTGGGCCGCGGCGGTGAGGAAGATAATGGCGTAGGTGTCGTCGATGCCGGGGTCGCAATCCAGGATCACTCTCACGGTTTCGTTTCCTTCCCGGCAACAAGCCAGATCACAAGCGTGGCGGCGCACACCGCCCCGCAGACGCCGAACGCGGCCTGGAAGCCCGCGGCCTCCGCGACGGCGCCGAGCAGCACCGGCGCAAGAATGGAGCCAGCGTCCTGCGTCATTTGGTACGTGGACAGCACTGTACCGCCGGAGCGCTCGTTGCCGATGATGTCCGCGAGCGTGGCCTGGGTGGCGGGGCTCATCAGGCCTGCGCCGATACCGGCCGCGGCGGAGAGCAGCACCAGCGGCCAGAAGCTGGTGGCGCCGCCGAGGAGTGCCGTAAACACGCCGGAGGTCGCCAGGCCCGCGGCGACCATCGGGCGGCGGCCCAGGCTATCGGCGAGCCTGCCGGAGAACTGCAGGGTCACGGCCATACCGAACGCGAAGGCGGTCAGCGCTAGTCCGGCGGCCGCTCCCCCGCGCTCGAAGACGGCAGCAGCGAACAGCGGGAGGATAGCCACGCGTGAGCCCATGTTGACAAAGCCGTTGGTGAACCCGGCGGCGAGCAGCGCCTTGTACGTGGAGGTCTGCCACGCCTGACGCACGCGCATCTCCGGCTTCGCCGCAGGCAGCGGCTCGGAGCCGGGCCGCGGCTGGGTGAGCCCGCCAACGGCGACGGCAGCGGCCGCCACCGCGAGGCCGTAAATGACAAACGGCGCGCGGAAGCCCAGGAAAGACAACGCGGCGCCGATGATCGGGCCGACGACGTTACCCACCAGAAACGCCGAGGCGTACAGCGCGTTGGCGCGCCCACGGATGCTCGGATGCGTCACACGCACGATCAGTGCCTGGGCGGACAGCGTGAACATGGTCGAGCCGAAGCCCGCGATAAACCGCAGCGCCAGGATCTGCCAGTAGGCGTTCACGAACGCGACGAGGAAGGTCGCGCCCGCGACGATGAGCAGGCCCGTGAGGTAGATCGGACGGGAGCCAAGCCTATCGACGAGCCTGCCCGCCCCCGGCGCCCCCAACAACCGAGCCAACGCGAAGATGGAGATCACCGCGCCGGCCGAGGCCATGGACACGCCGAAGCTGCCGGCGAACTGCGGGAGCACCGGGGCGATGAGCCCGTAGCCGAGGGCGATGATGAACGCGGCGCCGACAAGGACCCAGATCGTGCGCGGGATCTTCGGTTGGGTGCGGGGTGCTTGCTGGGTTGTGTGTTGTGTTGAGTTGTCGGCGTTCATTGCTGGTTAGAGTACATCGGCGGGTGGGGTGTTCCGATTTGCCAATGTGGCAAATAATTTCCACAAAGCAAAATCACCCCAGGTAGCGAGGCGCATCTCGTTCACATGTTCGAACGGATGGGCGGTGGTGTCGGGAGCGCTTCGTAGTGTGTGCGCCATGAAGTTCAACACGAAGAATCCGCTGCGTAGCGTCAGCCGAAACGATATGTCCCACTCCCCCGCCTATACCCCGGAGGCGCTTGCCGAGGAGATCCGCGAGCGTCACCCCGCAATCATCGCGTCCGCCCAGGCCGTCATGCACCACCCGCGTTCCCTGTCCCGCCCCACCGCCGCATGGCGCCCGCCGGTGCTCACCCTGCCGCGGGTGGCCAACGGGCCGCAGCTGACATTGGCCGTAACACGGCGCAGGGTCGGCCCACGGGCGCGGGCCCGGATACAGGGCTACGGAGGCGACCAGGTCCCGGCCTACCTGATTGAGGTCCGCATCGCCGACACCACGGGCAGCCTGGTGGACACCGTGCTCACCGAAGCGTGGGTGCGCGCGCTGATCCCTGACGACTGCGCGCACGCAGTGCACGAACTGGCCGGCGCGCGCACGGCGAACTACGTGTGGCTCGTCGACGGCACGTTCACCCCGGTTGCCTCGCCGTCGTCGATGTTCGAGGGGCTCAGCGCGGCCTAGTCGTCGTCCTCGTCGTCCTCGTCTTCGTCCTCGTCGAGGTCGTCATCATCGGCGAGGGCGTCGTCGTCATCGTCCTCGATGTCGGCATCGTCGTCTTCGTCGTCCTGGCCGAACAGGTCGTAGACCTCCGGCTCGTCGAACTCGTCGTCCACGGGAAGCAGCTGCGACTCCCAGTCCTCGGCTTGGTCGGCGGCGAGCGAGAGCACGTCGAAAAGCCTGTCAAAGTCCGTGAAGCTGCCCAGCTCGAGCCGCTCGGCGTCGATGAGGGCCTCGTCGTGGATGGCGTCGAAAAGCCGGGCGCGGTCTTCCTCGGTCAGCTCCGCGTCGCCGTCGGACTCCCAGAGCTCGCCCTCGGCGTCGTCGAGCACGTCGTCGTAATCGTCCGGCAGCGCGATGAAGGTGACCTTGGCGTGCGGGGTGCCCTCGACGGTGTCGATGGTGACCAACAGCTCCGCGTTCTCCCCGACCTCGGCGCGCACCTGCTGCGGATTCAGGTGGTCCTGGAAGAACTCCAGGTCGCCGATGCGCTCGTCGGTGCCCTCCAGCAGGTCGCGCAGCACGGTGATCACCTGGTCGGTGGCCATGTGCTCCGCAACCGCGGCCACGGCGTCCTCCACGGAGAACACCACGGCCACCAGCACGGCCTCGAAGTCCTCGTCGTCCTCGTCCACGTCCGCGGCCGCGATGTAGACGTTGGCGGCCGGCAAGTGCGGATCGATCTCCACGAACTGGATCTCCAGCGCCGCCGTCATGGGCACGAACATGGTGTCGCCGCCCACGCGGGACTCGATGCCTTCGCGGTCGAGCGCCGCTGCGATGTCCTCGAAAAAGCTCATGTCGGTGGTTCCTTCCCAAGCTCGGCCACAACGGGCACAAGCCTAGCCACGAATGCTTGCGCATGCGTGGCATTTCCCTGTCACGGCGGGGTTAACTGTCACCCCATGACGGATGGGCGGCACCGAGCAGCGATGCGGCCGAATCCATCAGGTCCTGGCGGTGGATGCCCCACTCGCGCATGTCAAAGCCCTCCCACGCCCTGCGCTGCGACGCCTTCGGGTCCCACTCCACCCGCATACCAGCGTCGAACACGGCCGTCGCACGTCCCGGCCTATCGTCGGAGCGGAAACCGTAGACCGGCCACTCCTCGCCCGGCGCGCCGGTGTGGAAGAACTGCCCCCAGTGGTGCTGCATCACCCGGCTGACCTCAGTGAACGCCTCAGATCCGCCGAAGACGTCCCAGCGCGAGGCCTTCGTGGCGTTCGGTTCGCCGAACACCGCGCCCAGATCGGCGGTGTGCATCGCGCCCAAGCCCAGCATGCGCATCGCGGCAGACGCGTGGTCGAAGCGGTACATCCACGTGCTCGCCTTCCTGCGGTGTGCGGTGGCCAGGATCACCGTCGGCGCCCAGAACACCGCGTCGGCGATGAGGTCGGCATAGTCGCCGCGCTCCCCGGCGTAGTCGTAGGCGCGCAGTACCGACTGGGCGTTGTCCGGGTCGAACGCCTCCAGCGCCCGGCGCGCCGCCCGCTGGCGAGTCTTTGTGGTTTGGTAGATCGCCTTGGCAAAGCTCGCCTCGTCCGAATTGGTGCCCACGATCAGCGGCACGGCCGCCTGCTCGCCGGCCTCGAAGGTGTCGATGGGGTGCGCGGTGAGCGTCTCCCCGTCCACGGTGGGCATAAAGCTGGTGTTCAGCTGCACCAGTTCCTTGGTGTTGAGCAGCATGGATTGGCCGGCGCGCACGAGTTCCTCGGCGCGGGTCTCGCGCAGGTCGGCCAGCGTGGTGGTTCGCGGCAGACCCATCCGGTTGACCAGTTCGCGCACCCACATCGCGGCCTGCAGGCGCGAGTGCACGCTGGCCGGCGGCGGCGATTGGGCCACCGCGCCGTGGAACAGCCCGCGTGCCGAGGGCGAGCACATCAGGTGCACCACGGCCGCCCCACCGGCGGATTCGCCCATGATGGTCACCCGGCCCGGGTCCCCGCCGAAGTTGGCGATGTTCGCGCGCACCCACTCCAGCGCCAGGATCTGGTCCAACAGCGCGGGCGTGGCCACGCAGTCGTGGCCCAGCGAGCGGAAGTCCAAATACCCCAGCACGCCCAGGCGGAAGTTCACGGAGACGTAGACGACCTGCGTGGCGTCGGCAAGCAAATGCCCCTGCAGCACCTTCTCGTTGCTCGCGCCGGTGACAAAGGTGCCGCCGTGGAAGTAGACCACCACCGGCAGCTCCTCCTCGGTGTCGGGGCGCACGATGTCTAGCGTCAGGCAGTCCTCGGTGCCGATGACGGCGTCGCGCCAGCCGAATGTGCCCTGCATGGCGGGCGGGGCGAACCGTGAGGCGTCGTAAAGCCCCTGCCACCTCTGCGCCGGCTGTGGGGCGCGGAAACGGCCAGTGTGTGCGGTGGAGGCGCCGAACGGCACGCCGCGCCAGGTGCGCATGCCGGAGCGCGCGTCCACCACGCCGCGGACCTTGCCCGCGGTGGTGTCTGCGACAGGGTGCTCGACGGCAGTCATGGCATCCAGCGTAGACGCAAGCGCACAGCATCCAACTATGCTGGACCGACGTAAAAAACCGATTAACGAAAGTGACAGTTACATGTTTGGCAACAAGAAAAAGAACCAGGACCTCGCCGTCCGCCAGGAAATTGAAGAGGCGCTGCGCGAAGACCCGACGCAGTTAGAAAAGGACGCCGGCCCGCTGGGGCGCGCGTTTATCGGCGCGGTGGATAAGGCTGTTCAGATGCAGACCTCCACCATCCGCACCTACGTGAACTGGCTGCGCCGCCAGAACCCGGAGGCCACGCCTGCGGAGATTCAGAATCTTATGGACGAGCACCTGAAAAACACCGTCACCGGCACCGGCGCGGGCGTGGGTGCCGCAGCCGCCGTGCCCGGCATCGGCCTGTTTACCGGCGCGGCCGCAGTGGCGGGCGAATCTGTGCTGTTTTTGGACCTCGCCGCGTTCTACGCCGTGGCATCCGCCTACCTACGCGGCGAGGACATCGAGGACCCGGAGCGCCGCCGCGCGCTCGTGCTCTCGCTGCTGATGGGCGCGAAGGGCCTGGCGATTGTGGACGCCATGCTTGGCGACGACGCCGGCAAGATCCCCGGCAAGTCCACCCTGGCCAAATTCTCCGGCCCGACCCTGTCCAACACCAACAACGTGCTGCAGCGCATCGCCATGCGCTCCATGCGCAAGTCCCAGCGTCGCGCGTGGCTGGGCAAGCTCATGCCACTGGGCATCGGCGCGGTCGCCGGCACCACCGCCAACCGCAAGCTGGCCGACGGCGTGATCGGCAACATCCAGTCCGGCCTCGGCGCGGTGCCGGCAGGTTTTGCCACCCCGCTGCCGGACAAAGACACCGACGAGGATGGCAAGGGCCTGAGCCTGAACCAGAAGGACTTCGCCGCCTGGATCCTGCGCCAGTTCAAGGACGAGGACAAGGACGGCGACAACAATTAACCCCCTGCTCACCAGATCCCTTCGCGCCAACCGGCCCGCAGCCGTCGCCGCCTTTGCCGCCGCCACGCTCGCCGCCGTGTTCCAGACGGCGGTGCCGGCGCTGACCGGCCACGCGGTGGACATCGCCACCGGCAACGCGGAAGGATCGGTGACGCGCACCGCGTGGGCAATGGTCGCCGTCGCCGCGGCCACCTACGCCTTAAGCTTCACCCGCCGCGTCACGTCGGGCCGGCTGGCATCCAGCTCCCAGCACTGGCTGCGTACCGAGATCCTGCGCACGCTACACCGCTTAGACGGCCCGGGCCAGGACACAATCGTCACCGGACAAATCGTCTCGCGCTCCATCTCGGATTTGAACCAGTACCACATGGTGCTGGCCAACCTGCCCATGCTGCTCACGCGCGTGGTGCAGCTCGCGCTCACCCTTGCGGTGATGCTGTGGATGGACATCCCACTGACCTTGATGTCGCTCGCGCTGCTGCCGCTGATCCTCTGGGAGGCCAACCGCTCGCGCAAAACGCTCTACGCCGCCACGTGGGTGAACCAGCACGCCACCGCGGAGCTTGCCGAGCACGTCGAGCAGACCGTCTCGGGCGTTCGCGTGGTCAAGGCGTTCGGACAGGAGCAGCGCGAGATCGACCAGCTGGATCAGCTTGGCCGCCACCTCTACGCGGTGAAGATGCGCGCGGCGAAACTCACGGCGCGCTTCCAGCCGGTCCTCTCGCAGCTGCCCAAGGTCGCGCTGGTGGTCACCATCATCGCCGGCGGCATGCTGGCCATCCGCGGGCAGATCACCATCGGCGAGTTCGTAGCGTTCACGGCGTACCTGACCTCCATGACATCGATGATGTCCATGCTGACCAACCAGTACGTGCGCCTACAGATGGGCATGAGCTCCTTCGACCGCCTCGACGACGTGCTCAAGCTTGCCCCCGCCGCTGAGACCGCCGCAGCCCCCACGGCCGGCACCGGCCTGCGCTTTGACAACGTGCACTTTTCCACCGGCGGCAACCCCGTCCTCAACGGCTTCTCGCTCACCGTCCGCCCGGGCGAAACGGTCGCGCTCGTCGGCCCGCCCGGCGCGGGCAAAACCATGGCCGTCCAGCTCGCCGGCGGCTTCTACCAGCCGGATTCCGGGAGCGTGAAGCTTCTCGACGGCTCCGCCTCCCCCGCCGCACTGCGCCACAAGGTCCTGTGCGTGTTCGACGAGGCGTTTCTGTTCTCCTCGTCCGTGCGCGACAACATCGCCATGGGCTCTCACCTCCCGCCGGATGAGCTCGACGCCGCGGTGCGCGAGGCGGCGCGCCTGGCCTGCGCCGACGAATTCATCGAGCGGTTGCCGGACGGCTACGAAACCGAAGTCGGCGAGCGAGGCCTGACGCTTTCCGGCGGGCAGCGCCAACGCATCGCGCTGGCCCGCGCGCTCATGGCGAAGCCGGAGGTGCTCGTGCTCGACGACGCCACCAGCGCCATCGACGCCGTCACCGAATCCCGCATCCTGGCCAACCTGCGCGAGGAGCTCACAGACGTCGCGGTGCTCACGGTCGCGCACCGTCAGTCCACCGTGGACCACGCGGATGAGGTTGCGGTGGTGCGCGGCGGAGCCGTCGTCAAGTGTGGCCCCCGCGATGAGGTGGTTGAGAGCCCGGAGTACCTGGCCACCATGTCCGCGGACACGCCTACGGAGCTGCCCGCGGCCCCGACCCGCACCGATCTGTGGCCCGAGGTCACCGAGCCCGAGCGCGAGCGCGTGATCGTGCCCACCACCGGGCGCGCGTCCACGGTCAACGCCACCCCGGAGCTGCTCGCGCGGGTGGAGAAGCTCCCGGCGGCCACCGAGCAGCCGGATTTGAGCGCCGAGCGCCTGGAGCAGCTGCGCACCCCGTCCAGCGACTTCCACGTGCGCGATCTCTTCCGCGCAGTGCGCTGGCTCATCGCCGGCACCGTGGCGCTGCTGGTGGTCGGTGTGGTGGCGGACCTGGCGTTTCCCACCCTCGTGCGCGCGGCCGTGGACCGCGGCATCGCCAACTCGGACCAGGCAAGCCTGATCCGCACCGGGCTCGTCGCACTCGCCGTGGTGGCGGTGGCGTGGGCGTCCATGACCGTGATGACGGTGCTGTCCTCGCGCTCCGGCGAGCGCCTCCTCTACGGCTTGCGCCTGCGCTCCTATGCCCACCTGCAGCAGCTGGGCTTGAGCTTTTTCGAGTCGCGCCTGTCCGGCAAGATCATGACGCGCATGACCACGGACATCGACACCCTGTCCAGCTTCCTGCAAACCGGGCTGGCCCAAGCCATCGTCGCCGTCGGCTCGCTTGCCGGCGTGACGGTGATGCTGGTGGCCACCGACGGCCAACTCGCGCTCGTCGCGTTCGCCGCCGTGCCCGTCATCGCGCTGGCCACCTGGGGATTCCGACTCCTCTCCAAGCGCTTCTACGCCGCCGCGCGTGCGCAGATCTCCGCGGTCAACGGCGAGTTCGCGGAGCTCATCGGCGGCATCCGCGTCACCCAGACCCACCTCGCCCAAGACCACTTCGAGGCGCGTTTTGCCCGGATGAGCGACGAATACCGCCGCATCCGCATGAACTCTGTGCGCCTGGTGGGCCTCTACTTCCCCGGCATGCAGTTCGTCTCCCAGGTCATGACCGCGGTCATCATCGGTGTCGGCGCCACCCGCATCGCGGACGGCACGCTGTCGGTCGGCGTGCTCGTCGCGTTCACCATGTACCTCAGCCAGCTCTACGGCCCCATCCAGCAGCTCGGCCAAATCTTCGACTCCTGGCAGCAAGCCACCGTCAGCTTCGACCGCATCCGCGAACTGCTCGACGAGCGCACCACCGTCCCCGACACCGGCACCCGCCCCGGCGCTCACACTGCCGCCTCCGGGGAGCTTTCGCTTAACGACGTCACCTTCGGCTACTCGCCGGACACAGAGCCAGTCATCGACGGCATGGATTTGTCCCTTTCGCCCGGCTCCACCGTGGCACTCGTTGGTCCGACGGGGGCGGGCAAGTCGACCGTCGTCAAGCTGCTTGCCCGCTTCTACGACCCAGTGGAAGGTGTCGTGCGCGCGTCGGGGACGAACATCGCCGAGTTCCCGCTCGCGGATTGGCGGCGCGCGCTCGCGCAGGTGCCGCAGGAGTCCTACCTCTTCCCCGGCACCGTCGCAGACAACATCGCCTACGGGGCGGCCGCGGCTACCGACGACGAGGTGCAGGCCGCGGTGGAGCGCATCGGCGCCCTCGGCGTCATCGGCACCATCCCCGGCGGCTTCAACGCACGCGTCGGCGAACGCGGCCGGGGCCTAAGCTCAGGGCAGCGCCAAATCATCGCGCTCGCCCGCGCCGAAATGCTCGAGCCCGCGGTGCTGCTTCTCGACGAAGCCACGGCCACCCTCGACCCCGCCACCGAACGCGCCGTCCTCGATGCCTCCGACAAGGCGATGGCGGGACGCACCTCCGTCGTCGTCGCGCACCGTCTCGCCACAGCCGCGCGGGCGGACCGAATACTCGTGATTGATGAAGGACGTATCATTGAAGACGGCTGCCACGAGGACCTCATCTCCGCAGGCGGAAGATATGCCCATATGTGGGCTGTTAACCGATAACGGGGGTGAAACTATGGGCCCCCGTGGAGAGGAACAACCCAAGTTAGCGCGTTACCAGCGCCGACGATTACAGTCAAAGAAACGTTCCGCGAACACAACCCAGAAGGAAGGCGAGAACCTGCCGTGAGCAGCGAAAACACGTTCGGCCAGAACAGCTGGCTGGTTGACGAGATGTTCCAGCAGTACAAGGACGACCCCAACTCGGTGGACGCCGAATGGCGCGAACTCTTCGAGAACAAGGGCGCTCCGAAGACCGCGAAGGGCACCCCCAACGTCACCCCTTCCGACGAGAGCGCAAGCACTCCGAAGACTGACCCGAAGGTCTCCCGCAGCACCGGCGCCCCGAGCCAGGACGGCCGCGAGACCAAGGTGGACGAGGCAGCGGCCAAGGTCGCCGCGAAGCCGAAGCGCCCCGCAGCCCCGGCGAAGTCCTCCCCGCTGGACAAGGTCAACCAGATCGAGGTTGAGCCCGGCGAGTTCCAGCTCAAGGGCGCTTTCAAGGCCATTGCCAAGAACATGAACGAGTCGCTCGAGGTGCCGACGGCGACCACCGTGCGCGACATGCCGGTCAAGCTCATGTTTGAAAACCGCGCGCTGATCAACGACCACCTCAAGCGCACCCGCGGCGGCAAGGTCTCCTTCACCCACATCCTGGGCTACGCCATTGTCCTGGCCACCAAGCTGCACCCGGACATGAACAAGAACTACAAGGAGGACGGCAACAAGTCCTTCGCGGTGCAGCCGGAGCACATCAACCTCGGCCTGGCCATCGACCTGCCGGGCAAGAACGGCTCCCGCTCCCTGGTCGTCGCCGCCATCAAGGAGTGCGAGAACAAGTCCTTCAACGAGTTCGTCGAGGCGTACGAGGACATCGTCGCCCGCGCCCGCGACGGCAAGCTCACCATGGACGACTTCTCCGGCGTGACCATCCAGCTGACCAACCCGGGCGGCATCGGCACCCGCCACTCCATCCCGCGCCTGACCAAGGGCCAGGGCACCATCGTCGGCGTCGGCGCTATGGACTACCCGGCGGAGTTCGCAGGCGCCTCCGAGGACCGCCTCGCCGAGCTCGGCGTGGGCAAGCTGGTCACCCTGACCTCCACCTACGACCACCGCGTCATCCAGGGCGCGGAGTCCGGCGAGTTCCTGCGCGACATCTCCCAGCTGCTTATCGACGACAAGTTCTGGGACGAGATCTTCCGCTCCCTGCACATCCCGTTCGCACCGCTGCGCTGGGCACAGGACGAGCCGAACACCGGCATCAACAAGGACACCCGCGTCATGCAGCTGATCGAGGCGTACCGCTCCCGCGGCCACCTCATCGCCGACACCAACCCGCTGCACTGGCACCAGCCGGGCCTGCCCAAGCCGGACTCCCGCGACCTGCTCATGGAAACCCACGGCCTGACCCTGTGGGACCTGGACCGCGTCTTCCACGTCGGCGGCTTCGGCGGCAAGGAGCAGATGACGCTGCGCGAGGTCATGTCGCGCCTGCGCGCCGCCTACACCCTGAAGGTGGGCACCGAGTACTCCCACATCATGGACCGCGACGAGCGCGAGTGGCTGCGCGACCGTGTCGAGGCCGGCATGCCCAAGCCGACCGGCCCGGAGCAGAAGTACATCCTGCAGAAGCTCAACGCCGCTGAGGCCTTCGAGAACTTCCTGCAGACCAAGTACCTCGGCCAAAAGCGCTTCTCGCTTGAAGGTGCCGAGACCCTGATCCCGCTGATGGACGCCATCATCGACACCGCCGCAGGCCAGGGCCTCGAAGAGGTTGTCATCGGCATGCCGCACCGCGGCCGCCTCAACGTGCTGTTCAACATCGTGGGCAAGCCGGTCGCCACCATCTTCAACGAGTTTGAGGGCAACATGCGCGCAGCCCAACAGGGCGGCTCCGGCGACGTGAAGTACCACCTCGGCTTCGAGGGCGAGCACATCCAGATGTTCGGCGACGGCGAGATCAAGGTCTCCCTGGCTGCCAACCCGTCCCACCTCGAGGCCGTGGACCCGGTCCTGGTGGGCATGGCGCGCGCCAAGGAAGACCAGATCAAGCTTGCCAAGGGCCGCGAGGACCACCCGGTCGTGCCGCTGATGCTGCACGGCGACGCTTCCTTCACCGGCCTGGGCATCGTCCAGGAGACCCTGAACCTGTCCCGCCTGCCGGGCTACACCGTCGGCGGCGCCATCCACATCGTGGTGAACAACCAGATCGGCTTCACCACCACCCCGGATTCCGGCCGTTCCTCCTACTACGCCACCGACCTGGCCAAGGGCTTCGACTGCCCGGTGTTCCACGTCAACGGCGACGACCCGGAGGCCGCCGCATGGGTTGCCCAGCTGGCCACCGAGTACCGCCGCGAGTTTGGCAAGGACGTCTTCATCGACCTGATTTGCTACCGCCTGCGCGGCCACAACGAGGCCGACGACCCGACGGTGACCCAGCCGGTCATGTACGACCGCATCAACTCCCACCCGTCGGTGCGCACCCGTTACACGCAGGACCTCATCGGCCGCGGCGACATCACCGAGGAAGACGCAGAGAAGGCCGCACAGGACTTCCACGACCAGCTGGACTCCGTCTTCTCCGACGTCAAGGCAGAGAAGGGCCAGCCGAGCGAGCAGACCGGCATCACCGAGTCCCAGGAGCTCACCCGCGGCCTGGACACCAACATCCCCGAGGAGCAGTTCAAGCGCCTCGCGGACGCGTACGCGAACCTGCCGGAGGACTTCACGCCGAACAAGCGCCTGAAGTCCGTGCTGAAGAAGCGCGGCGGCTCGTTCACCGACGGCGACATCGACTGGGGCTGGGGCGAGCTGCTCGCCTTCGGTTCCCTGGCGGAGCAGGGCAAGTTTGTCCGCCTCGCCGGCGAGGACTCCCAGCGCGGCACCTTCACCCAGCGCCACGCGGTGCTGTACAACCCGGACAACGCCGAGCCGTACAACCCGTTGGACCACAACGCGCAGGAGAACGGCGACGGCGGCCACTTCCAGGTGTTCAACTCCGCCCTGACGGAGTACGCCGGCATGGGCTTCGAGTACGGCTACACCCTGGGCAACAAGGAAGCCGTGGTCGCTTGGGAGGCGCAGTTCGGCGACTTCGCCAACGGCGCGCAGACCATCATCGACGAGTACGTCTCCTCCTCCGAGACCAAGTGGGGCGAGATGTCCTCGCTGATCGCGCTGCTGCCGCACGGCTACGAGGGCCAGGGCCCGGACCACTCCTCCGCCCGCATCGAACGCTACCTGCAGCTCGTGGCGGAAGGTTCCATGACCATCGCTCAGCCGTCCACCCCGGCAAACCACTTCCACCTGCTGCGCCGCCAGGCGCTCGGCGAGATGAAGCGACCGCTGATCGTCTTCACGCCGAAGTCCATGCTGCGCAACAAGGCGGCTGTCTCGCAGCCGGCTGACTTCATCGAGGTGGAGCGCTTCCAGTCCGTCATCGACGACCCGAACTTCGTCGAGCGCGGCAACAAGAAGATCGGCGACACCGACAAGGTCACCACCATCTTGCTGTGCTCCGGCAAGATCTACTGGGAGCTGGCGAAGAAGAAGGAGAAGGACGGCCGCGACGACATCGCGATCATCCGCGTGGAGATGCTCCACCCGATCCCGTTCAACCGCCTCGCCGACGCGTTCAAGAACTACCCGAACGCCAAGGAGATCCGCTGGGTCCAGGACGAGCCGGCAAACCAGGGCGCATGGCCGTTCTACAACGAGCACCTGCGCACCCTGATCCCGGACATGCCGGAGATGGTCCGCGTGTCCCGCCGCGCCCAGTCCACCACCGCAACCGGTGTGGCCAAGGTGCACCAGCAGGAGGAGAAGCAGCTGCTCGAGGAGGCATTTGCAAAGTAGCTTGACGACGGAGCACGTCACCGCGCTCCCTCTCAAGCGCTAGGGCCCCAGGGTTGACCCCGGGGCCCTTCCTCGTGCCTGGTATGCGTGTTTAGCGCGCGCCGGCGCTGTCGGCGGAATCGCCTGCGGCGGCACCGTCCTCGTCGGCCTCCGGCAGCTCGTCGTTGTAGATGTTGATGTGGGCGTTTTCCATCATCCACGCCGCCAGGGTGTCCTGGACGTCGGCGCCGCCCTCGATGTCCTCGACCATCTCCTCCAGCGACTTGGTGGAAATGACGCGGGTGATGAAGTTCAGGCGGTTGATCTCGCCGCGGTCGAAGCCGGACTTGTCGAACAGCGGGATGATGTTCTGCGGCAGCTCACCGGAACGCCCGCAGCTTTGCGCCGGCGAAGGATCCACGGTCCGCAGGGTGCTGGGCAGGCCCGCGATGGCTTGGTCGTAGACCACGTCCGAGAACCCGGCCGGCTCCTCCTTCGCTTCTTTCTTCAGGCGTTTGGCGGCCTCCACGTCGGTTTCCTCCACGAGGCGGCCGGTGCAGGTCACCACGAAGTCCACCGGCGTTTCCTTCAGCACGCGCAGCGTGTCGCCCGCCGAGAAATCGGCGGCGGTGACGCTAGTGGGACGGCCCAGCTGCTGCAGCACGCGGCTGTAAATCTCGCCCAGGACGCGCTGCTCCGGGTCGTCGGCGTCGATGCCGATCGCGATCGGTTCCTTGCTGGTGCTCTTCTGTCCGAGCGCGGCGCACCCGGACAGCGTGATCGCGCACACGGAAAGTGCCGCCAGGGCGCGGGTGTGTCTACGCATTAGGCTGCGACGTGTCGTCGATAGGCAATTGGCCCGCGATGAGGTCGCGCGCCTGCGGGGCGGCATCCGGATCGCAGAGCACGTCGTAGTGGCCCGCCACGATCGCCGTCGCCGAAGAGAAGTCGCGCTTGCCGCCCGTGAACGCGTAGGCCACCGCCGCGAAAATCACGCCGAAGATCGCGCCGAGGATCAGCGTGGTGGTAAACGTCACCCAGCCCGAGCCCGGCTCCGTGAACACCGAGAGGATCAGGCCCAAAAACAGGCCCATCCACAGGCCGGAAAGCGCGCCGGTGCCCAGCACCTTGCCCCAGGTCAGGCGGCCGGTGATCTTCTCCACCTGCATGAGATCCACGCCCACGATGGACAGCTTCTCCACCGGGAACTCCTTATCGGAAAGCGCATCCACCGCGGCTTGAGCCTCCGCGTACGTTTTGAAGCTGCCGACAGGCCAGCCCGTGGGAACCTCGCGCGCGGGCACGCGAGACGAGTTGCTCATGGGATTTGTCATGCCCACCAGTGTATCCGTTCGACCGCGGGGCACCGTTATACTGCAGGGCAACATGGCTACTGAACACAACATCACAGAGCAGGACGTCCTCGCCGCACTCGAGCGCGTGGAGGACCCCGAGATTGGCAAGCCCATCACCGAGCTGGACATGGTGGAATCCGTGCGCATTGACGGCGCGGACGTGGCCGTGGGCATCTACCTGACCATCGCCGGCTGCCCGATGCGCGACACCATCGAAGACAACACACGCGCCGTGTTGGAGGAGCTCGACGGCGTCGGCGACGTGACCGTCACCCTGCACACCATGAGCGACGAGCAGCGCCGGGCACTGGCGCTGAAGCTGCGCGGCGAGCAGACCGGGCCCGTGATCCCGTTCGCCGACCCGGACACGCGCACCCGCATCTTCGCCGTCGCCTCCGGCAAGGGCGGCGTGGGCAAGTCGTCCATGACCGTGAACCTGGCCACCGCGCTAGCCGCGCAGGGCCTGAGCGTCGGCGTGGTGGACGCGGACATCTACGGCCACTCCGTGCCCGGCCTGATGGGCTCGGCGGAGAAGGGCCCCACGGTTGTCGACGAGATGATCATGCCGCCGATCGCCCACGGCGTGCGCCACATCTCCGTGGGCCAGTTCGTCGAAGGCAACGCGCCGATCGTGTGGCGCGGGCCCATGCTCACCCGCGCGATCCAGCAGTTCCTCGCCGACGTGTACTGGGGCGACCTAGATGTGCTGTTCATGGACCTGCCGCCCGGCACCGGCGACGTGGCCATCACCGTCGCACAGCTCGTGCCTAACGCGGAGCTGCTCATCGTGACCACCCCGCAGGCCGCGGCCGCCGAGGTGGCCGAGCGCGCAGGCACGATCGCGCAGCAGACGGACCAGAAGATCGCCGGCGTCATCGAGAACATGGCCGGCATGACCATGCCCGACGGCACCGTCATGAATATCTTCGGCGAGGGCGGCGGCGAGCAGGTCGCCGAGCGCCTGACCCAGCTCACGGACTCCGACGTGAAGCTGCTCGGCTCCATCCCCCTGGACCCGAAGCTGCGCGAGCACGGCGACACCGGCACCCCCGTCACCATCTCCGAGCCGGGCTCCCCCGCTGCCAAGGCCATCCAGGCGGTCGCGGATCAGCTGAAGGTGCGCCGCGAGTCCCTCGCCGGCAAGAGTCTCAACCCACGGGTTAAGTGATGTCCTCCCAGGAGAAGCTCCTGCCTTTCGACGGCCGCTCCGCCTGATCCCGCCCCGGCCGCTCCTGCGGCGCAGGCTGGCTCTGCTGCGACTGCGCTGAACGCGGTCCGGAGCGGGTGGGTTCCGGCTCTGATTGCGCCGTGCCTGCCTCGTCTTCGAACAGCACCTTCGCCATCGCGCGGCGCGGGCCCATCGCCGCGTACTGGGAGACGGTGTTGATGGGCTTCTTAAACTCTTCGAATTCGCCCAGCTCCCCGTTGAGCTCGGCCTTGGCGTTGTTGATCGCCTTCTTCGCGGCGTAGATCGCCGCGCGCACATCCTCCACGACAGACGGCAGGCGTTCGGGCCCGATCACGATGAGCCCGATGATCAGGATGAAGAAAATCTCGCCCCAGCCGATGTTGGAAAACACCTACAACACCCTACTCCCCGCGGCGCTTCAGCGCGCCCAGAGCCGACTGCAGCGCCGCGCCGAGGTTGGTGCCGAGGTCAGTGGCCAGCTTCCTGCCCCGACCGCGCGGACCCGGCGCCTCTCCCACCCCGTCGAGGTCCTCGGCGCACATGCCCGCCAGGCGCTCCACCAGCGACACCGGGGCGTGCACGCTGGAGTTATCCACCACGCGAAGCCGGTTCGCGGCGCGGCGCTGGGCGTCCACCTCGGCGCTGCACTCGTCGCAGTCGGTCAGGTGGCGGGCGGCGCGGCGGAACGCGGAATCAGACAGCTCGCCGTCCACGAAGGCGGCGACCGCCTCCGGGTTCAGGTGGTCGGTGGAGTTGAATTCGCGTTTGGACATTGACATCACGTCGCTTGTTAGCGGGTGCGGATGAGTTCCTTCGCGTGCGCGTCGTCAAGCGCCTGCTTCTCCAGCGACTCCCGCAACTGCGCGCGCCCGCGGTGGATGCGGGAGCGCACCGTGCCCATCTTCACCCCAAGGGTGTCGCCGATTTCCTCGTAGGTCATGCCCATCACGTCACAGAGCACGACGGCGACGCGGAAGTCCGGCGCCAGATCGTCCAGCGCGCGCTGCAGCGCCGGGTCCAGGTTGGCCACGTTGTAGGCCTCCTCCGGCGTCATGTCAGTGCCCGGCACGCGCTCGTAGTCCTCCGGCAGCGCCTCCATGCGGATCTTCGCGCGGCGGCGCACCATGTCCAAAAACAGGTTGGTGGTGATGCGGTGCAGCCAGCCCTCGAAGGTGCCGGGCTGGTAGTTCTTCAGGCTGCGGAACACGCGCATGAAGGTCTCCTGCGTCAGGTCCTCCGCGTCGTGCTGGTTGCCGGACAGGCGGTACGCGAGGCGGTAGACGCTATCGGCGTGTTCCTGCACCAGCTCCGACCAGGTGGGCATGGCCCCCTCGCCCGCGTCGAACGCGGCAGTGCCGGACAGCTGGCTTTCCTCAGAGGTCATAACGGACAGTGTTCCAGACCGACCTTTCGGAATCCAGCGCGTCTCCTGTGAGCTCCCTGGACACATGCGCCCCGCTATGATTGCGCGTGTGAGTGAGACTGCGTTTACCCAACTGAGCACCTACATCGACTCCCGACGGGACCACCTGCCGGATGAGGTGGGCGAAGCGCTCGCCCGCGCCCGCGAGGACGCCGAGGAAAACGGCGTGCCGGTTCCGAGCCAGGTCGTGGGCGATTTGCTGTCCGTGCTGGCGGCGGGCAACGAGGCCTCCCAGGGTGCGGTCGCGGTGACCCCTGCCGCGGGGGTTGCGGGCCTGCACATCCTCACCGGCCTGCGCGAGAAAGCCACCCTGGGAGGCCTCGTTGCCCGCCGCCAGCACGGACAGCAAATCGCCCACGACCTGGCTCGGAACCGGCACGCCGTTTTCCTCGGCGTCCTCGCGGGCG
>NZ_JAKRMR010000022.1:0-26975 GCF_022346205.1 Corynebacterium sp. ACRPZ | reverse complement strand
AGGTTCCCACGGGCGACTACACGGTTGTCGTCACTCCGAAGGATGGTTACACCGCGCCTGCTGAGCAGCAGGTGACGGTGGAGAAGGACCGCGACACCAAGCTGGAGAATCTCAATCCGACTCCTAAGCCGTCGCCGACTCCTACGCCGAAGCCGACCACCTCCAAGCCGTCGATGTCTGCGCCGAAGCCGACTACCTCGGCTCCGACGTCGACTGCGAAGCCCGCACCGACGACGACTAAGACGACTACGACGAAGCCGACCACCTCGGCTCCGACGTCGACTGAGAAGCCGGCACCGACGACGAAGCCGGCCACCTCGGCACCGAAGCCGACTGCCGCACCCAAGCCGGAGCCGAAGAAGCCGAGCATCGTCGGCACCATCACGGACCCGGAGGGCAACCCGCTCCCGCCGGTGAAGGATAAGGACGGCAAGCCGCAGCCGCCGACGGTGACCGTCAAGGACCAGGACGGCAACCAGATCGGCGATCCGATCGAGGTGGACGAGAACGGCAACTTCGAGGTGCCGGAGCTGCCGAAGGACGGCGATTACGTGGTAATCGTCGACGCGCCGGACGGCTTCAACGATCCGAAGCCGCAGGTTGTGCCGGTAAAGAAGGGCGAGACCTCCAAGCTGCCGCCGATCGAGGTGACCAAGCCGAACGCTGATCTGGACAAGAATAAGCCGGCTGCGAAGCCGGGCTCTGTCCACGGTTGGTTGGTCGATGAGTCCAACCGTCCTATCACTGGCTCTGACATCAAGCTGGTGAAGAAGGGCGTTACCGACCCGGAGACCGGTGAGACGTTCGATTACGAGGTCCCGATCGAGGTCGACGAGGATGGCTACTTTGTCACCCCGCCGATCGACTTCAAGTACTTCCCGGAGGGTGTCGCCGACTTCGATCTTGAGGTCACCCTGCCTGAGGGCTGGCCGGATGTCGACATCAAGGGTGACAAGATCAACCGCACCGTGACTGTCAAGGAAGGCGAGTCCACCCCGGTTGAGATCAAGGTTGAGGCGCCGAAGACGCAGTCCATCGTCGGCCGCGTCGACGACGGCAACGGCAAGGCTGTGCCGGGGACCACCGTTGTGGTGACCGATCCGCGCGGCAACTCCCGCGTCATCCCGGTCGAGGACGACGGCACCTTCGAGGTTGACGATGTCATTCCGGGTGTCCACGACGTGGAGATCCTGACCCCGGGCCGCGGCAACGACGTGGACCCGATCAAGGTCCCGGTGCGCACTGGCGAGAAGGTCGAACTGCCGGAGATCCACCTGACCACGAACAATTCCCTGAAGCTTGAGAAGCGAGTATGGGGCCGCGATGCTGACAACAACGGCAAGGTCAAGAATGAAGACGGTGAGCTTGTCGACGATGTGATGACCGTCAAGGACGGCGAGGACCTCATCTACGCCCTCATCGTCACCAACGACGGCGACGAGCCGATCAAGGACATCGAGTTCGACGATCCGGAACTGGAAAAGCGCAACATTGAGCTGACCATGCCGGAAGGCTGGACCGCCGAGTCTGAACTGGCACCGGGCGAGTCTAAGGTTTGGAGCGCCAAGATGAAGGCGCCGGAAGACGCGTTCGACTTCAACAACGTCGCAACCGCAAACGGTGTCACCTCCAAGGGTGAGAAGGTCGGCTCCCTGCCGGATTCCGCTTACACCAAGTTCCTGCGTGGTGCCGTGGACAAGAAGGTCAACGCCCGCTTTGCCACGAACAAGGACAAGCCGGTTCAGGCTGCGGCCAACTCGCCGCTGGGCTTCACCTACGAGGTGAAGAACACCGGTTCCACCGCGATGGTTAACGTCAAACTCACCGACATCGTCTACGAGGACGGCATTGACGAGAACGAGTGCAAGCCGGTTAAGGCGTCCGAAAAGACCGAGGACAGCCAGTGCTACGACCTTGATGTCAAGGCACCGGAAGGCTTCACCGGCACGCTGCTGCCGGGCGAGCGTGTGGTCTTCACCGCTGAGCTGCCGGAAGGCCTCAAGCCGGGCGCGAAGCACCACAACGCTGCTGAGGCTCGCGGCGAGCTTCCGGCACGTCCGGGTCGCGGCGGTAGCTATGAGGGCGAACCGGACTACGGCGACGACCCGTCGTCCGTGCTGATCATCTCCCCGAAGGACAACATCAAGGGCAACGCCCACGTTGTGGTCTCCGAGGGTGCGGAGCTCGACTCCAGCGACCTCCGAGTTGTCGCCTGGGTCGATGAAAACGCCAATGGCAAGCAGGACCCGGACGAGAGCCTGAGCGGCCTGAAGCTCACGCTGGTGCCGTCCGACGGCACGCCGTCCTTCGCCGGTAATGCCGATGAGAACGGCAACGTCCTGTTCGAGGGCACGCCGTACGGCAAGTACACGGTGAAGATTGACAGCCCGGGCGAGCTGCGCCTGGTCGACCCGAAGGATCCGGAGAACAACTCCTTCGATCCGGGTGCGGTCCTTGAGTCCAAGGAGTTCGAGGTCAACAAGGACGAGCAGTACATCAACCTCCAGCTGGAGACCCCGCGCACCGCGGGTATCTCTGAAGGTAATGCCGGACAGCCGCAGGGCGAAGAGGAAGACAGCTCCCTGGGCAAGTGCCTGGCCTCTGCCTCCTCCGTGTCCAACCCGGTCGCGTGGCTGGTCCCGCTCGGCCTGCTCGGTGCCGTCATGGGTGGCATCGGCGTGATGTTCGAGGATGAGCTGAACCAGATTTCTGCTCAGGCCAACGCAGCAATCCGTGAGGCAATGCCGAACGTCGATCTTGGTATCGGCTTCCAGCAGCCGGAGTGGGTCACTGAGATCCAGGGTCAGTGGCAGGCGCAGATCGACCAGGTGAACCGTCAGCTGGCACAGATCAACCCGGCAGCCCCGGCTGCTGCGGGCGGCGTCGCTCTGCTGGCTATCGCTGGTTTGCTCACGGGTATCTTCTACGCCGGCTGTGAGGCGGGCTGGTTCGAGCCGAGCGAGGAGGGCAGCTCCGCTGGTAGCTCCTCCAAGGCAGACGCTGAGGGCACTGAAGATGTCGCTGGCTCCAGCACCTCCAGCTCCGAGGGTGGCAGCTCCAAGAAGGATGAGGCTGACTCTGAGACTCAGCCGGAAGAGGCCGCCAACTAAGGTCCCGAGGGCTCTAGTCCATGGCTGAGCTCTCAAACGTGCCCCGGTCTCGTCGATAGGCATCGGCGAGGCCGGGGCGCTGTATATTTACAGGTTTTAAATATTGAGACGACGCGCTGAAACGTATACATTCGTAGGTGCTTTTTGGGCTTTCGCGCGCTTTTTCACATTCGAGAGGTAATAATGGCTTCAAACTCCAAGGTCAACCGCATCGCCGGGCTGTCGCTCGCCGCTGCAGCCGCGGGCACGCTGACGCTCGTGCCCGTTGCGAAGGCGGAAACCACGTCTCCGTCCTCGGAGTCCACCACGTCGAAGGCTCCGGTCGTCTCCACGGAGGACACCAGCTCCGCCGCCCCGGCAACGACGTCGAGTGTGTCGGTTGCGGGGTCCCCGAAGGCGTCGACAAGCAATGTTGCCCCCACGACCAAGGCGGACACCGCGCAGGAGTGGGCTGACATCCTCAAGGGTTTCGCCTCTCTGATTGTCTCCGCGACGGCCGCGGGTTCCGGCACCTCGGGTGTGCAGTACACCTCCGACGACCACACCTACAGCGCCGTGGCCAGCAACCCGACCAACGGCCGCCTCTACGCCGTCTCTGACGAGGGCCACCTGCTGCGCATCCACCCACAGAGCGGCAACCTGAAGGACCTGGGCGAGATCCCGGGCTTCGACGCCGAGGAGATCACTTCCGCCGCCTTTACTAAGGACGGCACGCTCGTGCTTATCGACGGCGAAACCGTCTACACCAAGGACCTCGCCGACGACGAAACCGGTACGAAGAGCACGCCGGAGAACCTCGATTTTGTGAAAAAGCCCGTTGAAGGCGTGCTCGATCTGCCGGAGCTTGCGTGGGCTCCGACAGACAATGACGCCGAGCTGGTCGCGCTTGCCACCGAGGGCGGCAAGGCGACGCGCTACACCCTGAACGTGAAGGACGATAAGGCCACCGCGGACGAAGCTCCTGCCAAGGTTGACGAGAGCGTCAACCTGGACGACGTCGCCGCGTTCGAGTACGCCTACCTGGCCGATGACGCCACCTTCTTCGCCGACGGCGAGGGCAACGCCGTCAAGCTTGAGGACGGCAAGATTGTCGCCATTGAGACGGACCGTACGGAAGAGGACAACTACAAGGCCGTGGCGGGCCTGGAGGTGAAGCCGCAGTCCGCTGCTGGCGAGACCCCGGCAACCGAAGCTGACGCGGCGACCACCACTGCCGCTGCTGCTGACTCCGCGACGGTTACCCCGACCACCACCGCTGAGCCGTCCCCGTCCAAGAAGGCCCCGAGCGTTGGCCAGCGGGACGTTGAGGTCGTCGAACTCGACGTTGAAGTTGTCACTGCGGACGGTCGTTTCGTGGAGGGCGTCAACTTTGTCAGCAAGGACGGCGCCGTCGACGGCAGCACCGACGAGACCGGCAAGGGCAAGGTTTCCCTGAAGCTGAACGATGCCTCGCGCGGTAAGGACACCTTTAACCTGGCCATCGACGTGGCACCGGAAGGCTGGGGCGGCTCCGTGGCCGAGGTTCAGCGCGGCGCCAAGTCCGTGAAGTTCGTCCTCCCGGAGGGCGAGAACGCTTCCGCCGCCACCACCACCGTTGCTGCGCCGAAGGACACGCAGACATCCACGAAGAAGACGGCCGAGTCCAAGGACAACTTCTTCGAGGTGGACGTCCTGGTCAAGACCGCCGACGACAAGCTCGTCGAGGGCGCTGAGTTCAAGAGTGAGGACGGCCGCGTGGTCGGCACCACCGACGCCGACGGCCGCGGCCGGATCGGCATCGACTTGAAGAAGGACTCGCGCGACAGCAACCTCATTCAACTGACCCTGAAGGAAGCTCCCAAGGGCTACAAGAACACCGAGGTGCTCATCCGCCGCGACGAGGACAAGGCCGAGCTTGTGCTTCCGCGCGACCCGAACGCCACCCCGTCGTCCACGCTGAGTAAGCCGGATCAGGTGCTGAAGGTTATCGACCAGGTCCGTCCGGTGGCGTCGTCCTTCCTCGCCCCAGCGGCCGCACTGGCCGGCGCCGGTGGTCTGGCGGGTGCTGGCGGCTCGAAGAGCACCAATTCCACCAAGACCACGTTCGGCGGCACGAAGGTCACCTCCAGCAAGACCACGGGTCGTTCCACGGGCCGCTCCACCAGCGTGACCCCGTCCGCGAAGGTGGTCACCCGCAGCGGCAACTCCACCAATGTGGCGAAGTCGACTTCGACGACGCGTACAACCTCCTCCGACAATGAGCGCGATGGTGATCTCGCGGATACCGGTACCCCGATGCGCGCAATCATCGCGCTCGGTGTGCTGTCCGTGCTCATCGGTGGCGCCTACCTGGTACTGGGGCGCCGTCGCGAGAACCAGTAAGGCCGCGTCGGGCCTAGAACACCTCGACGCGCCCGCCGACGGACTCGATCTGCACCAGCTGCTTCTCCCAGCCGGGGGTGCCCGGGTGCACGCGCATGATCGGGCGCGAGGAGATTTCCACGGGCGAGACGGACTCGCGTCGCGCCCCCTTGCGCGCGGCCATGCGCAGGTGGGCGCGGTGGCCGGACTTGGTCAGCTCTTCAAGTGACTGGCTCTCGCCGGACAGCGAGTCGCGGGCGTCTTGGAGAAGGGTGATGAACTCGTCGAGCACGGGCACCAGCGATTCTGCGTTGGTCTCGCACATGTTGCGAACCAGATCCGGGTCGGTGCTGGCCACACGCGTGGCGCCGCGGAAGGACCCGGCGGACAGGGATTGCGCCAGGGTGCCGCCGTGGTCGCCGACTAAAGCCAGCGCCTCGGCGATGACGTGGGGCAGGTGGGACACGCGGGCGACGGCCTCGTCGTGGCGGTCCACAGACACCGGCACCGCCTCCGCGCCGACCACCGCGGCCAGGCGGCACACCACGGTGAACAGCTCGGCCCACTCGGGGTTGCCGGGGTGCTCGCGGGCGTAATCGAAGGTGACGGCCCACGCGGCGCTTGCGAACAGCCCTTCCTGGGAAGCGGTCCACCCGGAAAACTCTGTGCCGGCCATGGGGTGCCCGCCCACGTAGCGGGACTCCAAGCCGCGCTGGACAACAAGGTCGTAGACGGGCTTTTTCACGCTTACCACGTCGGTGATGCCGCACGACGGCGCGAACTCGGCCACCTGGTCTAGCACGGAGGCCACGGCCCGCATCGGCACCGCCACGACCACCAGCGCGCCGTCGTCCTCGGCGCGGCGAAGCACCTCTTCCACGGAGTCGGACACATCGAAGCCGTCCCTGCGCGCGGCACCTGCGCCGTGCAGCGTGAAGCCGTAGACGCGCTCGCCGCGCGCTTGCAGGTCGCGCATGAGCGATCCGCCAATGAGTCCGAGGCCGACGATGCACACTGGGGGCAGCTGATATGTAGTCACCGCACACAGTCTAATGACACCTCAGCGCCTGCGGACTACGCTTCGACACCATGAGCCAGGATTTCCCGGACGGGTACGCAGTCACCGTCGAGCGCACAGGTGGCGCGTGGCGTGTGCGCGAGTTCGAAGACGATTTTTCGGACCTTTCCACCTCCATCACCGCGGTGCGCAACCTGCGCGCGGAGGGGCCCGCGTTCGCGCTGCTCAACGTGGAGGAGGACTACCTGGTCATCGTGCGCCCGGGCCCGTCGCAGACGCGGGTGCTCATCTCCGATGCGACGATGGCGGTGGACGACGATTTCGCCGCGGACATCCTGGACGAGGCCGGCGCCGAGATCCCGGACATCGACCCGGATGAGCTGGACAATGTGGACGCGTGGGCGGACGGGGACTTCGACATCCTCGCAGATCTCGGCCTGTCAGAAGAGCAGATGAGCATTTTGCTTGACGACGACGCCGACCCGGCCGACCTCGCCCTGGCAATCGCCGACGAGCTCGGCTTCGGCGACGAGTTGGACGACGTGGTTGGGTGAACGCCCCGCTGAGACGCGCTGAAGAGCGCATGCGCGTCGCGCTCGAGACTGCGAAGCGCACCCCCGCCGGCGATGTGCCGGTGGGCGCTGTCGTGTTTGCTGCTGACGGGGAGGTGGTGGGCACGGGCGTGAACCGTCGAGAAGCGAACTGCGACCCCACCGCCCACGCCGAGGTGGAAGCGATCCGCGACGCCGCGCGGACGTTGGGGACGTGGCGGCTGGACGGCTGCGAACTGGTGGTGACGCTGGAGCCGTGCACGATGTGCGCCGGAGCGATTTTGGGCGCGCGGGTGTCCTCGCTGGTCTTTAGCGCGTGGGAGCCGAAGACGGGTGCGGTGGGCAGTGTGCTGGACGCGATCCGGGACCCGCGCCACCTGCACACCCCGGAGGTGCGCGCGGGTGTGCTGGAGGCGGAAGCTGCCAAAATGCTGGCGGAGTTCTTCGAAGGTCTGAGGAGTAATTGAATCGTTACCCAACGCCGCGCCGTTCGGACCTATAGTGGGGCACCTAGCTGATTCCAACGAACAAAGGAGTAAGACAATGGGCATTGAGGACAAGGCAGACCAGCTCAAGGGCGGCGCTAAGGAAGCGCTGGGCAACGTCACCGATAACGAGAAGCTGACCAACGAGGGCAAGGCTGACCAGCTGGTCGGCTCCGCCAAGGAGAAGCTCTCCGACGCAGGCGACGCTATCAAGGACAAGGCCAACGAGGTCGCCGCGAAGGTTGAGGACAAGCGCGACGAGGCTGAGGACGCCGCAGAGCGCTAATTTGGTTATCCGGCAACGCTGCCGTTAATCTGTTCGGCGGTAGCGTGTCCGAGCGGCCGAAGGTACTCGCCTCGAAAGCGAGTGAGGGTAAAACCTCCGCGGGTTCAAATCCCGCCGCTACCGCCAACGCGTCAAGCCCCCGGAAACGGGGGCTTTTCGCATGTCTGGGGCTGCCACTAGGATGGGCCGGGTTACGCTCGCGCGGGCCGCGGGCGGGAAGGAACGGGTCTTTTACGTGGCGAAACTGCTGTACAAACTCGGGCGCTGGTCGTACCTGCACAAGTGGCGGGTGATCGTCGCCTGGCTGCTGCTGCTCGGGGCGACGGCCGCTGGCGCGCTGTCGCTGATGAAGCCGTTCACGGACGAGTTCGCCATCGAGGACACCCCGGCCATCAACGCGCTGGACACCATGGCGGAGAACTTCCCGGACGCGGGCAACGTGGCCACCGCGCCGAGTGTGAACCTGGTCTTCGCCGCGCCGGAGGGGCAGCGGCTGGACACCCCGGAGCACATGGCGGCGATGGATGCCACCGTCGGCTACATCCAGGACCACCTGGGCGTGGAGGGCCAGCGTTTCGGCAACCCGGTGCAGGTCAACGAACAGTTGCAGCGCACCATCGTCGACCAGATGTCTGAGATGGGCATGCCGCCCGAGCGTGCGGAGGCGGACGCGCACAATTTGCGGATGCTTTCCGACGACGCACGTATCGGCTACACCACCTTCGACTTCGATGCCCCGTCGTCGATGTCCGTGGACCAAGCGGACCGCGACGTGGTGACTGAGGCCATGCAGCTGGGCCGCGACGCCGGGCTGCAGGTGGAGGCCGGCGGCGCCGGATTCGGCGACCCGATCGCGGTGAAAACCACCTCCGAGCTGGTTGGCCTGGGCGTGGCGTTTGTTGTGCTGGTGGTCACGTTCGGTTCCCTCGCGGCGTCGGTGATCCCGCTGATCTCCGCCGTGGTGGGCGTGGGCATCGGCGCGCTTTTGGTGATGCTGACCACGCACTGGGTGGAGCTGAACAACGTCACCCCGGTGCTGGCCGTGATGATCGGCCTGGCGGTGGGCATCGACTACGCCCTGTTCATCCTCTCGCGCTTCCGGCAGGAGGTGCGGAACCTGCCGCCGGACAAGGCTGCGGGCATGGCCGTGGGCACCGCCGGGTCCTCGGTGGTCTTCGCCGGCACCACGGTGTTCACGGCCCTGGTGGCGCTGGCCTTGGCGCAGATTGAGTTCCTCACCTGGATGGGCCTGGCGGCCGCAGCCACCGTGGCCATCGCGGTGCTGGTGGCGCTCACGCTCGTGCCGGCGCTGCTCGGCCTGTGGGGCTCGAAGGCGTTCGCCGGCAAGATCCCTGGCCTGGCGGGCAACCCCGGGCCCGGGAAGCGCCCGGGCAAGGACCTGGACGAAAACTCCATGGGCCGGCGCTGGGTCCGCTTCGTGGAAAAGGCCCCCGGCCTGGTCATGGCTGTGGTGGTGCTGGGCCTCGGCGCCCTGAGTATCCCGGTGCTGAACCTGGAGATGGCGCTGCCGTCTGACACCACCTCCAACCTGGACACCACCCAGCGCAAATCCGCCGACCTCATGGCGGAAGGCTTCGGCCCCGGCGTCAACGCCCCGCTGCTTTTGGTGGTGGACGCGCACAGCGTCAACCCGGATTCGGAGATCCTGCAGCCGTACATGGACGCCATCCCGGACGAGGCCGGCGGCGACGCCGAGAAGGCGGCGCTGGCCAGCTTCATCTACACCGTGGGCGAGGTCGGTTCCGTCGGCGGCATCACCCACGCCCAGCTCATCGGCGCCAACGAGGACCTCACCGCCGCGCAGATCCTGGCCACCCCGGACGGCGGGCCCGAGGAGCAGCGCACCCTCGCCGTCGCCCACGGCGTGCGCGACGTGATCGGCCAGGTGGAGGACGCCACCGGGGTAGACGTGGGGCTGACTGGCCTGACCGCGGTGCAGATGGACATCACCGAGGAGCTCGCCGAGGCTATGCCGCTGTACCTGTCCATCGTGGTGGGCCTGGCCATCGTGCTGCTCATGGTGGTGTTCCGCTCCCTCCTCGTGCCCCTGGTGGCCGGGCTCGGCTTCTTGCTCTCTGTCGGCGCCGCGTTCGGCGTGACCGTCCTGGTTTTCCAGGAGGGGCTGTTCGGCCTCGTCAACACCCCGGGCCCGATCCTGTCGTTCTTGCCCATCTTCATGGTCGGCGTGACCTTCGGCCTGGCCATGGACTACCAGGTCTTCCTGGTCACCCGCATCCGTGAGGCATATCTGAAACGTGGGGACGGGGATAAGCTTCGCGCCGTCCACGAATCCACCGTCGAAGGCTTCGCGCAGGGCGCACGCGTGGTCACCGCCGCCGCGATCATCATGATCGCCGTGTTCATCGCCTTCCTTGACCAGCCGCTGCCGTTCATCCAAATCTTCGGCTTCGCCCTCGGCGTCGCCGTGCTTTTCGACGCCTTCTTCATCCGCATGGCCCTCGTCCCCGCCACCATGTACATCCTGGGCCGCTCCACCTGGTGGATGCCCAAGTGGCTCGACCGCCTCCTGCCCGAAGTGGACGTCGAGGGCACCGAACTAGAAAAGGAACATGCATGACCGACGTGACGTTTGAGGCCCGCACCCAGCTCGAGCCCGCGCCGGGCCGCCACGGCCGCACCGGCGTGATCCACACCCCGCACGGTGACATCCAGACCCCGGCGTTCATCCCCGTGGCCACGAAGGCGACGGTGAAGACACTCACGCCGGAGCAGATCCGCCAAACCGGCGCGCAGGCGATCTTGTCCAACGCGTACCACCTCTACCTGCAGCCCGGCCCCGACATCGTGGACGAGGCCGGCGGCGTGGCCGCGTTTGAAAACTGGCACGGGCCCACCTACACCGACTCCGGCGGCTTCCAGGTGATGAGCCTCGGCGTCGGGTTTAAGAAGGTCCTGGCCATGGACGTGGCTGGGCTGACCGATTCCGACATCCGCGCCGCCAACAAGGACCGCATGGCGCGCGTGGACGACGACGGCGTGGACTTCAAATCTGTCATCGACGGCTCGTCGCACCGCTTCACACCCGAGGTGTCCATGCAGATTCAGCACCAGCTCGGCGCCGACATCATGTTCGCTTTCGACGAGCTGACCACGCTCGTGGACACCCGCGCCTACCAGGAGCATTCCGTCGAGCGCACCCGCCGCTGGGCCCGCAGGTGCTTGCTGGAGCATGACCGCTTAACGACGGCACGTTCCGACAAACCCCTCCAATCCCTCTGGGGCGTGGTCCAAGGCGCCCAATACGAGGACCTGCGCCGGCAGGCGGTGCGGGGCCTGCTGGACCTGGACAAGGAGGCCCGCTCCGAGGGCCGCCGGGGCTTCGGCGGCTTCGGCATCGGCGGCGCGCTGGAGAAGGAGAACCTGGGCACCATCGTCGGCTGGGTCACCGACGAGCTGCCCGTTGACATGCCGCGCCACCTTTTGGGCATCTCCGAACCGGACGACATCTTCACCGCCGTCGAGGCCGGCGCCGACACCTTCGACTGCGTGGCGCCGACCCGCCTGGGCCGCCGCGGCGGGGTATACACCCTGGACGGGCGGATGAACCTCGCCGGCGCCCGCTTCAAGCGCGACTTCGCCGGGCTGGACGAGGAGTTCGGCGGCTACGTCTCCGAGAACTACTCCCGCGCGTACATCCACCACCTGCTCAAAGCCAAGGAGTACTTGGCCGGCACGCTTTGCACGATGCACAACCTGGAGTTCATGATCCGGCTCGTGGACAACATCCGCGCCGCCATCGACGCCGGCGACTACGAGGCCTACCGCGACGAGTTCCTCGGCCGCTACTACGCGGGGAAGTAGCAGACACAAAAGCGGGCCCTTCCCTTATCGGGGAGGGCCCGCTTCTGTGTCTGGTTCTTACTTCATTGCGAGGAAGCCTGCGCCGATGCCGATGATGGCTAGGGCTGCGATGACGCCGCCGATGATGGCTGCGATGTTGACGCCGTCGTCGGCCTTCGCGGGTTGTGCGGCCTTGGCGGGCTGGGCCTTGACCTGCTCGACCTTGACCTGCTCGACCTTGACCTGCTCGACCTTGACCTGTGCGTCGGCCTTGTCTGCCTTGTCTGCCTCGTTGGCTTGCGGCTTTTCGGCGGGGACGACGCCGCGTTGGGCTTCAACCTCTTCAGCTTCTTCAGCCTCGTCGACCTCAGCTACTTCTGCTTCGATCTCGGCGGGAACTTCGGGTTCTGCGACCTCGACGGGTGCCGGGGTTTCGATTTCGATGTCTTCTTCGACCTTTTCGGCTTCGACTGGTGCGGTGAAGCGGGCGCCGATGGCGTCGGCGTAGGCGCCAATGCGCGGGTTGTCGAGTACAAGCGCGTCCCAGTCGGCCGGGACCAAGATGCGGCCTGCGTCGGTGGCGGCGAAGTAGGGCTGCTCCGAGTAGTTGAAGTGGCTGAACTGGTCGTTGTAGTTCATCACCGAGTTGTAGCCGGCCTGCATGGGCTCGCCGTCTTTGATGGCGGCGACGTGGGCGGCGGCACCGTAGTGGCGCAGCCCCAGGGTGTGGCCGAACTCGTGGAGGATGGTGTTGCGAAGCTGCTTATCAGTCATGCGGCCGCCGGGGTTAGCGACGTAGAAGGAGTTATCACCCACCAGTGCCAGGCCGGTGGCGTCGTAGCCGTAGTACATCCGGTCGCCGATAACGCCGGGGCGGAAGATGTTTGCGCGGTCGCCGAGCTCGTTGATGGTGTTGATGAGCTTCTCACCGCTGTACGCGTCGTTGTGGAAGTAGGCGGGGGTGTACTCGACGGTTTCGCCGCCAAAGAACTCGACGTAGTTGTCGATGTTGGTGTAGTGGTCACCTGCGTCGATGTGCAGGTTGATGCCGTGGTCGGCAAAGAGGTCGACCAGCTCATCGAGCGATTCGGTGCTGGGTGCGTAGGTGGCGCGGTTAGCCTTCGCGCATGCTGCGGCAGCGACAGTGTCGCAGTTGAGGCTGTCGTATTCCGACGGCATCCAGTTCAGCTGCATGAACAAATCCGGTCTTGTGGGGTCTGCTCCCCAGTCCGGCAGGGGGATTTCTGTGCCGTCGGCGAGGATGACGCCTTCTTCTTCCCAGATGTCCGGCAGGCCGTCACCGTCGGTGTCAATCAGGTCGGTGGTGTTGGTGGTAATGGGTGCGAGTGCAATACCGGCCGGGGCGGCGGTCGCGACGTTGACACCCGAGATGGCGATGGCGGCGGTCAGGGCGGCTGCTGCGGTGTTTCGGATTGCTGCTCGCATGGTTTCTGTCTCCTTGGTGCGGTCCCGGTTTCCCGGGGTGTTTTGGTTTTGTTCTTTGTTACAGCCATGAGTTTATGCACCGGGTATGCGCAGGTAAAACGCTCGGAGAGTGGGAAGAAAAAAGGGCGGATCGTTGAACAAACTTTCTGGATTGTTCAACGTTTGCACCCCGGTTGGCCTGCGGATTGTTCATCAATCCGGGCCTTGCAATCCGGGCTTCCGACGCATTGTTGAACGATCAACCGCCGGGCGGCCGTAGATGGTTCAACAATCCATATTGGTGGCATAATATGCACTCTAAGGTGTAATAGCGCACCGCCTCAGACAATCATGGTTTTACCTGCGCGTTTGGGGAGTGCATACAACTCATCGTCTCTCAGAGTTCCCCCAAAACCGTTAAGAAACTGCCGGTCATGGCCGGATTGTTGAAAGATCCGTGGATTGTTCGACAATCCCGTTCTGCTCGCTACCCCCGTTTTTTACCCCCGCTGCGGTGGCAGGGGAGCGTCGATACGCAAAATGCCCGCAACCACAACGGCTGCGGGCAGAAAAAGCCTGGTTTAAACGGACGCCTCCGCCCGGCGCACCGCCGCGATGGTCGGGTAGGTCACCGGCAGGAGCAGCACCTCCATGGCGGTCTTCCACAGGAAGCCGACCACCACGTAGTTCACGAACGCGCCGGTGGAGTCGATTCCAATCACAGTTGCGGCAATCGAGCAGAACAATAAGGTGTCCGCGAATTCGCCCACGATGGTGGAGCCGATCAGGCGCGCCCACAGGCGGTCGGTGCCTAAGCGGTCCTTCATCTTTTGCAGCACCCACGCGTTGAGCAGTTGCCCCACCACGTAGCCGGTCAGCGAGGCCACCACGATCCGCGGCAGGAGGCCGAGGACGGCGGCGAAGGTGTCGTTCATGTCGTAGAAATCCGCGGCCGGTAGCCAGATCGCAATATAGAAGGACAGGACCGCAATGACGGCGATGGCGAAGCCGGTGAACACGGCGCGGCGGGCCGCTTTGAACCCGTAGACCTCGGCGATCACGTCGCCGATGACATACGAGATGGGGAAGAGGAAGAACGCGCCGTCGGTGATCAGCGGCCCGAGGGCCACGCCTTTTTGGGCGGTGATGTTGGAGATCAAAAACACTGCGCAGAAGAGGGCGAGCAGGTAGGGGTACGGGGAGCGGGAAACGCGAGGTGACATGCGATTTATCATGGCACACATGTCTGACTTTCAAGCTCCCGCCGGCCGCTACGCACCGAGTCCCAGCGGTGATCTGCACTTCGGCAACCTCCGCACCGCGGTGCTGGCGTGGTTGTTCGCGCGCCAGACGGGCCGCAATTTCTACCTGCGGGTGGAAGACATTGATTCGGAGCGCTCGTCCGCGGACTCCGCGCAGCGCCAGATCGAGGACTTGGAAGCGCTGGGGCTCGACTTCGATCCGCCCGTGATCTACCAGCACGATCGCGGCGACGCGTACGCCGATGCGCTGTCCCGCCTGGGCACCTACGAGTGCTACTGCTCCCGCCGCGACATCCGCGAGGCGGCTTCCGCGCCCCACGCGCAGCCCGGCATGTACCCGGGCACCTGCCGCGATCTCACGGAGGAGCAGCGTGCTTATCGACGCTCCGAGCTCCACGCCGAGGGCCGCCTCCCGGCAATCAGGCTGCGGGCGCACGTGCGGGAGTGGACGGTGCACGACTTCTATCAGGGCGAATACACAGGTCCGGTGGACGATGTGATCTTGAAACGTGGCGGGCGCATCGACCAGGCGCAGGCGGGGGACTGGGCGTACAACCTGGCCGTGGTGGTCGACGACGGCTACCAGGGCGTGGACCAGGTGGTGCGCGGAGACGATCTGCTGTTTTCGGCGCCGGCTCAGGCGTACTTAGCCGACCGGCTCGGGCTCACAGTTCCCTCGTATGTTCATGTTCCGCTCGTGGTGGGGCCGGAGGGACGTCGATTGGCAAAGCGCGATGGGGCGGTGACGTTGCGGGAGATGCTGCGCGAAAACAGTGCGGAAGAAGTGGTGGCGCAGATCGCGGAATCGCTCGGCTGCGCGGGCGTTTCGAGCGTCCAGAAGTTACGGGCGGTTTTTGATCCGGCGCAGCTGTCGCGCCGGCCGTGGGTGTGGGCGCGATAGGCTTATTGCCCGAAGCCCTCGCCTTTGCGCCACGTCAGGGTCGCGCCGGGGGAGACGGGCGAGGCCGGGTCCAGGATGTTGTGCACGCGGAGCCACTGCATGTCCACCTGCTCGGGCGTGATGTCCACAACCGTGTAGCCGTGCGTGTCCAGCGCCACGTGGTGCAGGCTGGGGTTCGCCGCGCGCAGGTAGCCGCACGCCGCGCCGAAGATGGGGTGGCCGGCGCGGATCTTCGTCGACTCCGCCACGTTCGGCGCGGTGATGGAGGAGCAGACGATCTCGCAGCCGATCTCTTCGCCGCCGTGGGTGATGGTGTGCGCCCACTCGGAGTGGATGTCGCCGGTGAGGAAGATCGGCTGCTTGCCTAAACGGCCCAGGGCGTTGATCAGGCGGCGGCGCTCGAAGTCGTAGCCGTCCCACTGGTCGCCGTTGAGCGGCAGGTCGTTGAGCTCGGGCAGCGGCGCCTGCGCCGGCACGATGTTCGCGCTGAGCGACTTCGCGACGGGACGCGTGGCCGCGTGGTTGAACGCCGCGCCGAGGTGCAGCGGGGAGAACATCACGGAGTTGCCCAGTGCGTTCCACGTCGCGGTGGAGCGCTCGAGGGTGTCGATGAGCCAGTCGTACTGCTCGGAGCCGAGCATCGTGCGGGCGTCGCCGGTCTGGCGGGCGCCGCCGCGCCAAAACTCCTTGTCGCGGTAGGTGCGCAGGTCCATGATGGTCAGCTCCACCAGGTCGCCGAATCGCAGGGAGCGGTAGATGTGGCCCTCGTCGGACGTTTCGGTCAGGCGCACCGGCATCCATTCGTAGTAGGCGCGCATGGCGGCATCGCGGCGGGTGTGGAAGTCGCCCTCGTCCGCGTTGTGGTTTTCGGCGCCGTCGCGCCAGTTGTTGTTGGCGATTTCGTGGTCGTCCCACACCACCACCCACGGCATGGCGGCGTGGGCGTCGCGCAGGTGCGGGTCGGTGCGGTAGCGGCCGTAGCGGGTGCGGTAGTCCGCCAGGGCGACAATTTCGTGGGCGGGTTGGTGCAGGCGCACGGGCCCGTAGCCGGCGTATTCGTACTGGGCGTATTCGTAGATGTAGTCGCCGAGGAACACGGTCAGGTCCAGCTCGCCCGCCCAGGCGCGGGCGGCCATGTCCTGGTAGGCGGTGAAGAAGCCGGATTCCCAGTTGGCGCAGGAGGCGACGGCCCAGCGCTGCCGGTCCACGTGGCCAGTGGGCGCGGTTTTGGTGCGGCCGAGCGGGGAAGCGGCGCCCTCGTGCGGGCCGTTGGCCACGGTGAACGCGTAGTAGTAGACGGTGTCCGGTTCCAGGCCGGACACGTCGACGTGGATGGTGTGGTCGCGCTCCACGCGGCTTTCGGTCTCGCCTTCGGCGACGACGTCGCGGAGCTGTGCGTCGCGCGCGACCCGCCAGCGCACCCGGGTGTTGGCGCCGCCGCCGGAGCCGGGCATCGCCTGCTCGTCGGGGGTGATGCGCGTCCAGATCACCACCGCGTCCGGCAGCGGGTCGCCGGAGGCCACGCCGTGCACAAACGGCAGGGGTGGCAGCTCCATCTCCACGGGCACCGGCTTCGTGGGCAGCGTGCTCTGTGACTGCGCACTCGGCACCGCCACCGCCGCACCCGCCGCCGACGTCGCCACAGCGGCGGTGCGCAGGAAGTTGCGGCGGGAGACTGTGTGCGGCGAGTTCACGCCCATATCTTGGGCCGTGGATGGCAGTCCCGCGACCCGAGTGGCGCGATTTTGCGGGGATTTCAGCTCGAATTTTCGCGCTGTTTACCCTTTACGCGGATGGGGTCGCGATGTCGCGGTTGCCCAGCCGGGCGTCGATACGCAGAAGGCCCGAGCCGTCATCGCCGACGAGGTTGAGCTGGTCGAGGATCTCACCGACGGTGGCCTCCTCCTCGACCTGCTCGTTGAGGAACCAGTTGAGCAGGGCGCGGGACTCGAGGTCACCGACTTCGTCGGCAAGCCGGGTGATGGTGCGGATCTGCTCGGAGACCTTCCGTTCGTGGGCGAGCGCGGCCTCGAATGCCTGGCGCGGCGTGTTGATCTCCGGCGCGTTGATCTCGATGGTCTTCGGCACGACGCGCTCACCGCGGTCGATGAGGTGCTGGGCGAACTTCAGTGCGTGCTCGCACTCCTCCTTTGCTTGGGCGACGAACCACTGGCACAGGCCCGGGAAGGACAGTGCGTCCATCTCGTTGGCCAGGTGGCGGTAGGTGTAGGCGGCTGCGTACTCTTCGGTGACTTGCTGGTTGATGGCGTCTTTGAGCTGTTGGTCGATCATGGTGCGCAATCGTACGCGAAATTTTGTAGCTAGGTAAGCCTTGCCTAAAAATTTTTAGGAGGAGCCCTATGGCGGTGAGTGGGTGTGTTGCAACGGCATTGATGACAGATCTGTCGTTTAACCCCAATTCCCCCACGCGTATATGCGAAAACCGGCACCCACGCAGGGCACCGGTTTCGGATTTTGCGGAGGATGTGGGATTTGAACCCACGAGGGTCGTGAAACCCGCACGCGTTCCAGGCGTGTGACATAGGCCGCTAGTCGAATCCTCCAGCGACACTCGAAAGCGTCTTGCGATATATTAGACCACCCGGCGCCCAAGGCCAAAACCGCAGCGCATCCGGCTTATGCGTCCTTGGCTTGTTTCTGGAGGGGCAACATGGCTACAGTATCGGGCAGGATCCCACGCGGTGTTATCTTGTGAACTCCCCCAGGGCGGGAACGCAGCAAGGGTCAGCGAGCTCTGGCAGGTGCGTGGGGTCCCCTTTTATTGCGCTGTACGATGTAACCCATGTCTCTTTCGGATCTCGATCCCGCACAGTTCTCCGAGCTGGCCCAGCGCACCCGTCAGCAGTATGACGAGCTCAAGGCCCGCAACCTCAACCTGGACCTCACTCGCGGCAAGCCGTCGAGCGAGCAGCTCGATTTCTCCAACACCCTGCTCTCCCTGCCGGGGGAGGGCGATTACACCGACAACACTGGCGCGGACGTGCGCAACTACGGGGGTCTGACCGGCATCCCCGACATCCGCGAACTGTGGGCCGAGGTGCTGGGTATCGACCCGGACAACCTCATCGCCGGCGATTCTTCCAGCCTGAACATCATGTTCGACTTGATCTCCTGGGCGTATATCTGGGGCACCAACGACTCGCCGCGCCCGTGGAAGGACGAGGAGCGCGTCAAGTGGATCTGCCCGGTGCCGGGCTACGACCGCCACTTCGCCATCACCGAGCACTTCGGTTTCGAGATGGTCCAGGTGCCCATGACCCCGACCGGCCCGGACATGGACGCCGTCGAGGAACTGGTGAAAGACCCGCAGGTCAAGGGCATGTGGACGGTGCCGATTTACGGTAACCCGACGGGGGTGACGTTCGCGCCGGAGGTCGTCGAGAAGCTTGCTGCGATGGAAACCGCGGCGCCCGACTTCCGCATCATCTGGGACAACGCCTACGCCATCCACACGCTTACCGGCGCGCTGCCGGACAACCCCGACGTGATCGCACTGGCGGAAAAGCACGGCAACCCGAACCGCTTCTGGTACATGTCGTCCACCTCCAAGATCACCCTCGCCGGCTCCGGCGTGGCATTCTTCGCCTCCTCGAAGGCGAACCTGGAGTGGTACGCCTCCCACGCCTCCATCCGCGGCATCGGCCCCAACAAGGTCAACCAGCTTGCACATGCGCGTTTGCTTGGCGACGTCCAAGGGTTGCACACGCTCATGAAACAGCACGCCAACTCGCTGGCGCCGAAGTTCGAGGCCGTCGTCGGGATTTTGCAGGACCGCCTCGGCGAGTTTGGGGTGGCCGAGTGGACCGAACCGGAAGGCGGCTACTTCATCTCCCTCGACGTGCTGGACGGCTCCGCCACCCGCGTGTGGGAGCTAGCCAAGGACGCCGGCATCACCCTGACCAAGGCCGGCGCGTCCTTCCCCGGCGGGGTGGACGAGAACGACCAGAACATCCGCCTCGCACCGTCGCTGCCGCCGCTGGATGAGGTGCGCACCGCCATGGACGGCGTAGCCACCTGCGTGCTGCTCGCCTGCGTGGAAGCTGCGGAGGCACAGGCGGACTAGACTTGCCCGCGTGGCTCTGTACAGGAAATACCGCCCCGCAACGTTCGGCGAGGTCATCGGCCAAGAACAGGTGACCCGCCCCCTTTCAACCGCCCTGGACAACGGGCGGATCTCGCACGCTTACCTCTTTTCCGGCCCACGCGGCTGCGGAAAGACGTCCTCGGCACGCATCCTGGCGCGATCCTTAAACTGCGTCGAGGGGCCCACCTCCACGCCGTGCGGCGTGTGCGAATCCTGCGTCGCGCTCGCGCCGGGCGGCAGCGGCAACCTGGACGTGATGGAGCTCGACGCCGCCTCCCACGGCGGCGTCGAGGACATGCGCGAACTGCGCGAGCGCGCCCTGTTCGCGCCGGCGGAGTCGCGCTACCGCGTCTTCATCATCGACGAGGCCCACATGATCACGAAGGAGGGCAACAACGCCCTGCTGAAGATCGTGGAGGAGCCGCCCGCCCACCTGATCTTCATTTTCGCCACCACCGAGCCGGAGAAGATGCTGGGCACCATCCGCTCGCGCACCCACAACTACCCGTTCCGGCTGCTGGCCCCGCAGGCGATGCGCGAGCTGGTGCAGCACGTGGTGGAGGAGGAAGGCGTCCACGTCGACGAGAACGTCTACCCGCTGGTCATCCGCGCCGGCGGCGGCTCGCCGCGCGACACCCTGTCCATTCTGGACCAGATGCTCTCCGGCGCCGGCGAGGACGGCCTGACCTACGAGCTCGCGCTGCCGCTGCTCGGCGTGACGGACCTGACGCTTCTCGACGCCGCCGTCGACGCCCTTGCCGACCGCGACGCTAGCGCGATGTACCGCACCATCGACCAGGTCATCGAATCCGGCCACGAGCCCCGTCGCTTCGCCCTCGACCTGCTCGACCGCATGCGCGACCTGCTGCTGATCCGCACCGTCCCGGACGCCTTCGGGCAAGGGCTTGTCGACGCACCTTCGGACCGCGCCGACATCCTCACCCAAGAAGCCCACCAGTTCTTCCCGCAGCACCTGGCGTTGTTGGCGTCCGAGGTCAACGACCGCATCGCGAGCCTGCGCGGCGCGACCTCGCCCCGCCTGCTGCTGGAAATCATGGCCGCGCACCTGCTCACGCTGCAGCCGGGCGGCGGGGCCGCCCTGCCCACCCCGGCCGCCGGTGCTGGCGCTGCGCCTTCCCCGCAGCAGCCCCAGCCCACGCCTTCATCTGCGCCGTCACCGCAGCAGCCCCAGACGTCGCAACAACCCAGCTCTGCTCCCGCGGGTGGTGGCGCGGCCGCGGCGGCCGCCGCAGCAGCCGCAGCCGCGAGCTCGCGCAACCGCCAGCAGGAGGCGCCTGCGCAGCCCGAGCCCAAGCCGCAACCCGCGCAACCGGAGCCGCAGCCGGCAGAACCCCAGCAGCCTGAACCCAAGCCTGAGCCCCAGCCGGATACGGACGAGCTGTTCGAGCGCATCGACAAGGACTGGACGCGGCTGCGTCAGTCCGTCGGCGAGCGCAACAAGGTCGCCGAGATCATGCTCACCGAGGCGAAACCGCTCGGCTTCGACGGCGACGTCCTCGTGGTCGGCCACCACACCGGCGCGCTGGCCGAGCGCATCAACGCCGAGAAGAACAACACGGACATCGCCACCGTGCTCTCCGAGAAGCTCGGGGCGAAGATCCAGGTCCGCTGCGTCATCGGCACCGACCCGTCCACCGCGAACCTGCGCCGCCCCGCCAAGCGCGAGGTGTGGAACCCGGGCGCTGAAACCAGCAGCGAGGACGGCTCGAGTTCCGACAGCGCCGAATCGGACGACCCTGCGCCTGCCAGCGGCTGGGACGCGCCCGCCCAGATCGGCGGACCCGCCCCGTCGCAACCCGCCCCGTCGCAACCACAGGCACAGCAGCAGCCGCAGCAGCAAGCCCCGGCGCAGCCAACGCCCGCCAAGCGCGAGGACGACTGGCGCAGCGCCGCCCTTGCCGCCAGCCAGAAGGCCGCCGAGAAAGCCAAGCGCGAACGCGACGAAATTCCGCCGCCGCCCGAGCCGTATGACTATGACGAGGGGGAGCCGGAGGCGTCGATAGGCAATGTGCCCGAATACACCCGCGAGGACGAAGAACGCGACATGGCTGACCAGGCGCGCGACGAAGCCGGCACCGCCGACCGCCGCGACGCCACCGAAGTCGCGATGGACCTGCTCGCCGCCGAGCTCGGCGCGAAGCCGTTGTAGACTGGCGCGAGAACTATTAGCGAACGAAAGGGGACAACCATGACCCAGCCGCAAGACATGCAGGAACTCATCCGCCAGGCCGCCGAGGTGCAGGCCGCCCTCCAGCAGGCGCAGATGGAGCTGCTGCAGACCGAGGTCACCGGCACCGCCGGCGGCGAACTCGTCACCGTCACCATGACCGGCGGCGCCGAGATCACCGACATCAAGATCAAGCCGGAAGCCGTCGACGCCGACGACATCGAGTCGCTGCAGGACCTCATCCTCGCCGCGTACCGCGACGCGCACAACCAGGCCGGCAAGCTCGCCGAGGAGAAGATCGCCCCGCTGACCGGCGGCGCGGTGGGCGGCGGCGCCCCGCAGGGTGGCGCACCGCAGGCAGGCCCGGGCGAGATCCCGTTCGGCGGCATCATCTAACTCCCGCTCTACGCGTCCGGCCCTTTGCGCGGTCGGGCGCGTTTTCTTATGTGAAAGGACGCCGTGTTCGAAGGACCACTGCAGGACCTTATCGACGAGCTATCGCGCCTCCCCGGCGTCGGACCGAAGTCCGCGCAGCGGATCGCGTTTCACCTGTTGAAGGAGGAGCCGGAGGACGTCGATAGGCTGCGCGCCGCATTGGCCGCCGTGCGCGACGGGGTGACGTTCTGCCGCATCTGCAATAACGTCTCGCGCGAGGACGTGTGCCGCATCTGCGCCGACTCGGGGCGCGACAAGGCGCTCGTGTGCGTGGTGGAAGACGCGAAAGACATCCAGGTCATCGAGCGCACCGGCGAATACTCGGGCCGGTACCACGTGCTTGGCGGGGCGCTGGACCCGCTGGCCAACGTCGGGCCGAAGGATCTGGCGATCGCGCCGCTGTTGCAGCGCATCGGCGGGGTGCTGCCGGATCTGGAGGGCGCCGAGGCGCCGGCGGTGTCCGAGGTCATCCTGGCCACCGACCCCGACACCGAGGGCGAGGCGACCGCGTCGTACCTGGTGCGGCTTTTGAAGGATTTTCCGGACTTGACCATCTCCCGTTTGGCGTCCGGCATGCCGCTGGGTGGGGACTTGGAATTTGTCGACGAGCTCACGCTCTCCCGGGCCCTGACCGGCAGACTGCGGTTGTAGCGCCGCGGTTCCCGGGTGGGGGCGGCTGTGGACAACGTTGGGGCTGGTGTGGTGAGTTATCCACAGATTTCGGTTCGGGGGTTGTGTGGGGTTGCGTTGTGTTTAGTGTTCGTGGCATGAACCCGTTCGACGCATTCATTCAGGCGATGGCCGCTGCATCCATGGAGACGCTGCGGCACTTCGACCTGTCTGTTGCGCTGGGCGCCGGGATGGCACCGGATCGGGCACGCGCGTGGGACGCAATGCAAAAGGTGTACTACGGGCCGACCAAGTTCACCCGCAAGCAAGCTGTGGCAGTACAGAAGGCCCGCGGGTTTTCCCTGGACGAGCTGGCGCTGATTGAACGCCGCGTCGGCGGCGTGAAAGACGCCGGCGAGCGGTGGCGGCTTCGCCTGGCCTTGTTGGATGTCACCGGCGGGTACCGCGCGATCGAGCGCGCCGCCCGCGAACTGGTGCCCCGCGCGGATAACGCTCCGAAGAAGAAACAGGTCGCGTTCTCCGCGCCGAAGAACGGCCGAGCACGCATCACCATCGACACCACCGACCGCAAAGCCGCAGACCTCGAGCACCGCCTGCGCCAAGGCATCGACGCCACACAGCCGGCCGCACCCCAGATGGAGGAGGCGTTCTGGCGCATCGTCGAAGGCAAAACCGGCGGGGTCGTCGCCGCGGCACCGCGCCCGATCGTGCTGGTGCCGATCACCGAGCACGCCCGCATCATGGCCGGCGACGGTGACGACGTCATCCTCACCTTGACTGACGGCACCACCATGACCGGGGCGGAGTACATGCAGCAAGAGTTCGGCGACACCTTGGAGGTTGCCGCCTTCCACCCGGAGGAAGGGGCGGTGAACCTGTACGACACCGAGCGCTTCGCCAACCAGAAGCAGCGCGACATGGCCTGCATGGTCTCACCCGTGTGCGCGTTCCCCGGCTGCCGCCACGGGGCGTACGGTGCGGAGATCCACCATGTGGATGCGTGGAAGCACGGCGGCTACACCAACATGGACAACCTCGTGCCGCTGTGTAAGTACCACAACCGCATCAACGACGACGACCCCTGGCGCAAATCCCGCGGACGCATCGCCATGATCAGAGGCGCACCCTGGTGGATCTCACCCCGCGGATACCACCTGAGAAACACAGACCGCGGAGCACTCGACCAACTCTTCGGACCACGAAGTACACCCCTGCACTGACAACGCGAAACGCCGCCGCCCAATCGGACGACGGCGCTCACGCATGCGGTTTTTAGCGCAGGCGCTCCTCGCGCAGCTTGGTTACCGCGTCGAGCTCAAGCGGCTCCAGCTCCGCCAGCGGGATGTCCAGGGCGCGGGCGATGAGCAGGTCCGCCAGCTGCGGGTTCCGGGCGAGTGCCGGGCCGTGCATGTAGGTGGCGATCACGCTGCCCTGCACGACGCCGTCGACCTTTTCTTCGCCGTCGGCGCCGTTGCCCACGCCGCGGGTCACGCGCCCCAGCGCCGACGCGTCCGGGCCGAGCACTGTTGCGCCCATGTGGTTTTCGAAGCCGGTCAACGGCTCGGAAAGCTCGGCGGTGATGCCGGCGCGGGTGGGCTCGGAGGCGAGTTCGCCGGTGGCGCGGCGGGTCAGCGGGGCGGTGGTGACGTCGAGAAGCCCGACGCCCTCGACCTCGTTGCCGTGGGCGCGGAAGGTATGGCCGAGCACCTGCAGCCCGGCGCACACGGCGAAGATGGGCCGGCCGTCGGCGGCCGCGGCCTGCAGCCCGGGGGATGCGCTCAGCCGCGCCGCGGCGAGCAGCTGGGCGGAGTCTTCGCCGCCGCCGAGGGTGTAGAGATCGTGGGAGGGCGGGACGTCGTCGTGAAGCATGATGCGCTCGATGGACGCGTCGATGCCGCGGCGGCGCGCACGCTCGCGCAGAACGAGCGCGTTGCCGTCGTCGCCGTAGGTGCCCAGCACGTCGGGCAGGACGAGGCCGATGGTGAGTTTAGGCACGGTAGTCCTCCTCCTTGGTCAGCGCGCGGCGCAGGTTGAGTAGCGCGGTGTAGTTGGCCAGCACCTCGACGCGCCCGGGCGGGCAGGCGCGGATGGCGGCGATGGGGTCGTGGACAGTGTCGTGGCCGATGCCGCCGTAGGTCAGGCGCACGGCGAGGTCGGTGGCGCGCTCGCCGGCGGCGACAACGTGGGTGTCGCCGAAGTCCTCGAATTTCACGTCCCACAGCCAGGAGACGTCCTCGCCGTCGCCTTGTTGGGCGTTGACGGCGATGACCACGCCGTCGGCATCGCGGTCGACCATGGACAGCGCCTCTTGCCAGCCGGCGGGGTTTTTGGCCAGGAGGAGGTGGACGTCGTGGTCGCCGAGGTGGACGGTGGTGTAGCGGCCGGCGACGTTGTCCACGTCGGCGGCGGCGCGCACGGCGGCGTCGAGGGGGACGTCGAACGCTTCGACAGCGGCAGCGATGGCTTGGGCGGCGTTGCCCCGGTTGGCGCGGCCGGGGAGTTTGAGCTCAAGCTTCGCGACGCCCTCCGGTCCCACCAACGTTTCCCCCTCAACCCGGTACTTGGGGGTGGGGCGGCGGAATTCGCGGCCGTCGGGGAGCGGTTCAACGGCGTACCAGTCGTCGTCCTCGCGCACGACGTGCCCGCCGGAGCGGGGGTTGGTCACGGAGTCGCCGGTCCAGCCGGCGCCGGCGGATACCCAGACGACGTTGGGGTGGTCGTAGGCGATGGAGGTGATCAGGACGTCGTCGCAGTTGGCGACGACGGTGGCGTCCGGGTGGGCCATGACGGCTGTGCGGAGGGCGCGTTCGATGGAGTTGATTTCGCCGACGCGGTCGAGCTGGTCGCGGGTGAGGTTGAGCAGCACGAACGCTGCCGGCTGCAGGCGCTCGGCGACTTTGGGCACGTGCAGCTCGTCGCATTCTAAGACGATCGCGTCGGCGTCTTTGCCGGCGAGGAGGGCGGAGATGATGCCGGCGTCCATGTTGTCGCCGCCGTCGTTGGTGGCCACTTTGTGCTTGGCGCCGACGGCTCCGGCGAGCATGCGGGTGGTGGTGGATTTGCCGTTGGTGCCGGTGACCAGGACGGTGGGGCGGCCGCCGCCGAGGGAGGCCATGATGTTCGGGTCGATCGCCGCGGCGACGAGGCCGCCGATCATGCCGCCGGCACCGCGGCCGGTGGCCCGCGAGGCGGCCGTGGCCAGGTTGGCGGCGGTGGCGGCTACCGCGGTGCGGAAGCGGGAGATGGGTCCTTGCATGCGGACAAGGCTACTCCGCGGATTCCATCTGTCCGACTAGCCGGGCGAATTCGTCGCCGGAGACGATGGGGATGTCTTTGCGGTGCGCGTGCATGGCTTTGCCTCGCAGGTCGGCGCCGCGTTGAATGGCGTCGGTGACGGTGACGGACGTTTCGCGGGTGACTTTTTCGCGGTAGGTCAGGCCGGCGCGCACGCCGGCGTCGATGAGCTCGTCGGGGTTGAGGGCGATGTCGTCGGAGACGACGAATTCCATGCCGCGCAGAAGCCCGCCTTTGCCGAGGTGACCGGGGTTCGCGCTGACTGCGGGGGCTTTTTCCGCATCTACGCGTATCGACGAGCGCTGCAACCCGAACGCGTCCGGCGCCAGGTCCTCGGGGTTGAGCTCGACCAGCCCGCCGGGGGCGATCTGCAGGTACATGGCGACGAGTTTCAGGGTTTGGCCGCGCGAGAAGTCGGCTTCGGCCTCGCCGATGCGCTCGGTGGAGGCGGTCGGCGGGGTAGACGCCACGCCGACGAGGTTGGCTACGGCGTTGATGCGGGTGTCCACCGGGATGTGGCCCTGCCTGCGCGCACTAGCCAAAAGGTCCACGATCGCAGTTGGCTTAGGGACGTGGCCGACCCTCTGGCGGCGCCTGTTGCCGCGGCCGCGGCGCGAACGGTTCGCCCGGGCCGCGGCGTTCATGGCTCGGCGCGCCTCGGAGACGAGGAAACCCCAGGTGGTGGGGGAGTCGTGGGTGACGAGCACGCGGCCGTCGAGAAGCTTGTCCAGCGTGCGCAAAAAGCGCGAGAACCGCGGGGCTTGGGCGAAGTCGTGCGGGGTCAGGCCGTGGGTGTGGGCGGGGCCGGGGTCGGTGCCGGGGTTGACCACGGCGTGGAACTCCTCGCCCACGCGCCCGGCGGCGTCGAACGTGACCGCGTCGATGGTGAGCAGACGCCCTGTCGACGGGTGAATCCCCGTGGCCTGGGTAAACAGCGCCACGTAGGGGTAGTCGTTCTCAGTCATCGTTCCAACGTAGCTTACGGCTCGGCCACCTCGTACAGCGGCTGATCCAGCCTGGTGTTGGAGCGCACCTTCAGCCCGCCGATGTTGTACTCGTACGGCTGCTGCTGCGGCGCGGGATCCGGGGCAGGCGCAGGCGCGGGAGCCGGTGCTGTCTCTTA
>NZ_JAKRMR010000021.1:0-28526 GCF_022346205.1 Corynebacterium sp. ACRPZ | reverse complement strand
CCACCGACCGAAGCTGCCTCGGACAGCACGTCCGGCTCCGGGATCAACACTGGAACATCGAGCAAAGTCATGAACAAAACCTCCTACGGATCGTTGTTCACAACCAGCCTGACAGAGAGGGCGTTTTGTCGATTCGTACAAAACCCCTAGGGCGCGGCCTTCAGGTAGCGCAGGGCCACGCGGGTGGACTGCTCGGCGGCGCCGCGCAGCACCGGGTCCACATCGTCGTAGATCGCGTCGACCAGGGTGTTGATGTCGGCGTTCTCGCCGTGGGTCTTCAGCGCCTCGCGGATCTGCTCCAGGCGCTGGTTGCGGCGGTCGATGTACTTGCGGGCGTAGGCCGACAGGTCCGCGCCCTCGGGGCCGTGGCCCGGCAGCAGCGGGATGTCCTTGCCCTGCTCCTCCAGAAGCTCCAGGGAATCCAGGTACTTGCCCAGGTCGCCGTCGGTCTCGGAGATCATGGTGGTGTGGCGGCCAGCGATGGTGTCGCCGGTGATGATGCCCTCCAGCTCGGTGGTCTCCGGGTCTCCCGGGTAGACAAAGAAGCACACAGAATCGCTGGTGTGGCCCGGGGTGGCCACGACCTTCAGGCGTGGGGTGATGCCGTCGACGGCGACCACTTCGCCGTCGATAAGCGGATCCGCCCCCGAGCTGTACTGCGGATCCAGCGAGCGAACAGGAGCACCGGTGAGCTGGCGGAAACGCTCCGCGCCGTCAGCGTGATCGTGGTGGCGGTGCGTGAGCAAAATGAGCGCCACCTCCCCCGCCTTGGAATGGAGGACGTTGAGGTGGCCTTCGTCTTCCGGGCCCGGATCAACGACGATGCTTCGCTGATCCCCCTCACCCCTGATCACCCAGGAGTTGGTCCCCTCGAGCGCCGCGTAGCTGGGGTTCGGCGCCAGGACCACCGCGGCGTTGGCGGTCACAGGGCGCAGTTGGCTGTAAGCGGGATGTTGCATATGCCCCAGCGTACCCGCTTAACAGCCGTGTATTGGAGTTCTAGCTCTTCAGCTCGACGACGAGTTCGACCTCGACAGGCGTGTCCATCGGCAGCGACGCCACGCCCACCGCGGAGCGGGCGTGCGCGCCAGCCTCCCCGAAGACCTCCTGCATGAGCTCGGAGGCGCCGTTAATCACGGCGGGCTGGCCGGTAAACGCCGGGTCGGAGGCGACGAAGCCGACGATCTTGAGCACGCGGGCGACGTTGTCGATGCCGACCAAGTCATCCACCGCGGCGATCGCGTTGAGCGCGGCCTGGCGGGCGTAGCCGTAAGCGGCCTCCTCGGTGACCTCCGCGCCGACCTTGCCGGTGGCGGGCAGTTTGCCGTCGATAAACGGCAGCTGGCCGGACGTCCACACCTGGTTTCCGGCCTCGACGGCGGGCACGTAGGCAGCAACGGGTGCAGCGACGGCGGGCAGCTCGATGCCGAGCTCCTTGAGACGATCAGTCCACATCTATTCGACCTCCCGCTTCATGTAAGCGACAACGTTGTCCTGGGTCGGGCCCGGGACAACGGAGACGAGCTCCCAGCCGTCCTCGCCCCAGGTGTCCAAAATCTGCTTGGTGGCGTGCGTGAGCAACGGAACCGTTGCGTACTCCCATTTCGTCATGGCGCCCAAGACTACCTACAGGCCGACAACTTCGCCGCCGGCAGAGAGGTACTCCGCCCAGTCCGTCACGTGCGGGTTCTTGCGCAGCACCGCGCGGCGCTGACGCTCCGTGAGCCCGCCCCAGACGCCGAACTCGACCTTGTTGTCCAGTGCGTCGGCGCGGCACTCGGTGAGCACCGGGCACGCGCGGCAGATCGCGGCGGCCTTGCGCTGCTCCGCACCCCGGACGAACAGGGCGTCCGGATCCTTGCCGCGGCACTGCGCGTGGGTGACCCAATCCCCTCGGTCAAAAACGAGATGTCCGGATGCGTCGCACTTGCGGGACGTGGTCCGTTGTGCGTTTCGCTGCGCGGTGTTACCCAAAGCCGTGGTCATAGCCGTGCTCCTCTACTCGTTCACCTGCACCGTCTCCCCGGCGCAGTTTTATACATCCGACCGTATATCTACGGTCCCATGTAAATGTAATCACACAAGAAAGAATTCTGTCGAATGGGTCACATTTTTGGGGGGTCTTTTATATTCCCGCGCGCGGGCCGAGTCATTTAAGGTAATGGCGTGTCCGCACTGAAATCCCTAGGAAGCCTGCTTGCCACGCTCGTCGCGGCGGCGCTGGCCATTGCCCTGTGCCTCGCCCCTCTCGCAGGCCTCGGCGGCGCCGCCGTCGCCCGCACCGACGAGACGATGCAGTCGAACCTCTCCGACCTCACCCACGGCGAAGTCCCCGGCGTCACCACGATTAACGACGCCAACGGCACCCCCATGGCCTGGATCTTCAAACAGCGCCGCTACGAGGTGGCCAGCGACGGGATCTCCCAGCACGTCAAGGACGCCCTGGTGGCCACGGAGGACCGCCGCTTCTACCAGCACGAGGGCGTGGACATGCAAGGCTTCGCCCGCGCGATGGTGACCAACGTGCTCGCCGGCGGGGTGGAGCAGGGCGCGTCCACGATCAACCAGCAGTACGTGAAGAACTACCTCTGGCTCATCGACGCGGAGAACGAGGACGAGGCCAACGCCGCCACCGAACAGTCCATCCCGCGCAAGCTGCGCGAGATGCGCATGGCCTCCGACCTAGACAAGACGCTGGAGAAAGACGAGGTGCTGACCAGGTACCTCAACCTCGTCTCCTTTGGCAACCACGCCTTCGGCATTGAGGCGGCGGCGCTGACCTACTTCGACGTCCCCGCCCGCGAGCTCAACCCGGCGCAAGCGGCGCTACTGGTGGGCATCCTGCAGTCCGTGGAAGCGCTCAACCCGTACACCAACCCGGAAGGCGCCACCCAGCGCCGCAACGTGGTTCTGAACAACATGGCAGCCCAGGGCTACCTGGACCAGGCGGAAGCGGACCGCCTGGCCGGCACCCCGCTGGGCATCCTGGGGCAGCCGAAGACGCTGCCGCAGGGCTGTATCGCCGCCGGCGACAAGGGCTTCATGTGCGACTACGCCCTCCGCTACCTCGAGGACAAGGGTCTGGACATGGAGCAAATCCTCAACGGCTCCTACACCATCACCACCACCCTGGACCCGGCGGTGCAGGAGGCGGCCAACAACGCGGTGCGCAACAACGTCAGCCCGTACACCCCGGGTGTGGCCGAGGTGATGAACATCATCCGCCCCGGCGCGGATTCCCGCGACGTGTTGGCCATGGCGTCCTCGCGTTTCTACGGCCTGGACCTGGACCAGAGCCAGACCATCCTGCCGCAGCCGGCCTCCCTGGTTGGCGCCGGTGCGGGTTCGGTGTTCAAGATCTTCACCGCCGCCGCGGCGCTGGAGCAGGGCTACGGCTTGAACACGATGCTGGAGACGCCGGCGCGCTCGGTACTCTACGGCATGGGCGACGGCGGCGCGGCCAACTGCCCGCCGGGCGCGTACTGCGTCGAAAACGCCGGCACCTACGCCCCGCGCATGACGCTGCAGGACGCGCTGGCGCAGTCGCCGAACACCACGTTTGTGGAGCTGATCCAGAAAACCGGCGTGGCACCCGTCGTCGATTTGGCGGTGCGCCTGGGGCTGCGCTCGTACGCGGACGAGAACTCGTTCGGCGACGGCCGCTCCGTCGCACAGGCCGCGAAGGAAGAGAACATGGGCGCCTTCACCTTGGGCCCCCTCGCCGTGAACGCGCTGGAGCTGTCCAACGTGGGTGCCACCTTGGCCTCTGGCGGGCGTTGGTGCGAGCCGAACCCGATCAAGGAAGTGCTGGACGAAAACGGCAAGCAGGTCTTCATCGACCGCCCCGCCTGCGAGCAGGCGGTCGAACCGGACATCGCCGGCGCGCTGTCCCAGGGCATGTCAAAGGACATTGTCGACGGCACCGCGTCCGCTTCCGCCCGCAACAACGGCTGGTCCGCCCCGACGGCCGCGAAGACGGGCACGACGGAGTCCCACCACTCCACCGCGTTTTTGGGCTTCACCCAGACCATGGCGGCCGCGCCGTACATCTACAACGACGGCACCCAGTCCACCCCGCTGTGCACCCAGCCGGTGCGCCAGTGCCAGTACGGCACACTGTTCGGCGGCAACGAAGCGGCCGACACCTGGTTCCAGGCGGCGGCCGGGGTGCCGGGCGCGGCGGCGGGCGGGCTGCCGCCTGCGAGCCCGGTGCACATGCGTGGAACGAAGCGCGGGGCGCTGGACGCGGTGGTCGGCCAGTACTCCTCCGCCGCGAAGTCCCAGCTTGAAGCGCAGGGCTACGCGGTCACGCTGAACACGGTCAACGGCGCCGGCGCGCCGGCCGGCACGGTGGTCTCCGCGGTCCAGGACGGCCCGAACACCACGGTGACGCTGAACGTCTCCGACGGCGCCGGCGCCGCCAGCGCCAGCCCCTCCGCGCCCCCGAGCTCGGCGGCGGCCCCCTCGCCGTCCGCGCCGCCGCAACCAAGCCCCGCTTCCCCGCCGGGCATCGAGGGCCTCGAGCAATCGCTGAACGACGCCCGCGACGCCATCGCCGACGTCTTCGGCGGCGGGGCCGGAAACGGCAACTAGCTCAGGCGCGCCTTGACGGCCTCGGAGAGGCGCTTGCCGTCGGCGCGGCCCTCGGCCTTCGCCGTGGCGGCCTTCATGACCTGCCCCATCTGGGCCATGGACTCGGCGCCGGTCTCGGCGATAGCTTCGTCGATAAGCTTGGCAAGCTCGTCGTCATCCAGCTGCTTCGGCTGGTACACCTCGAGGATCGAGGCCTCGGTGAGCTCGGCCTCGGCGAGGTCGTCGCGGCCGTTGGTTTTGTAGATGTCCGCGGACTCGCGGCGCTTCTTGATCTCGCGGGCGATGATCTTCTGAATCTCCGCGTCGTCCACCTCATGCTTGGAGCCCTCGGTCTCGGCGGTCTGGATCGCGGCCAGCAGCATGCGGATGGTGCCGGTGCGCTCCTTTTCCTTCGCCTTCATGGCTTCTTTGAGGTCTGCGCGGATCTGGTCTTTCAGTGCACTCATGCTTGCGAGATTACAGTGGTGCGGGTGAAGAAGTTGACGGGAATCGGAGCACTTTGCCTATCGACGGGCGCCGCCACGCTGACGTGGGGGTACACCCAACGCAACAATTTCCAGCTGCGCGAGTACACCCTGCCCCTGCTCGAGCCGGGGGTGTTGAAAGGTCGCGACGAGTTTAGGGTGCTGCACGTGTCCGACCTGCACATGATCCCGGGACAGAAACAGAAGGTGGAATTCGTCTCCAGCCTGGACGCGCTCGACCCCGACCTAGTGGTCAACACCGGCGACAACTTGTCGGATGTCGGCGGGGTGCCGTGGGTGCTGGACGCGCTGGGCCCGCTGTTGAACCGCCCGGGTGCGTTCGTGTTCGGCACCAACGACTACTGGGCGCCGCGGCCCGTCAATCCGCTGAAGTACCTGACCGGGGCGAAGCGCGAGCCGTCCTACGAGGACCTGCCGTGGGAGGGGATGCGCGCCGCGTTTGTGGAGCGCGGCTGGCAAGACGCCACCCACGCCCGCCTGGAGTTCAAGGCATCCGGCGTGCGCCTGGCGCTGGCGGGCGTGGACGACCCGCACCACGAGCTGGACCGGTATGCCGAAATCGCCGGGGCGCCGAATGAGGACGCCGATCTGTCTATCGGCCTGCTGCACGCGCCGTACCGCCGGGTGCTGGACGCGTTCGAGACCGACGGCTACCAGCTCGCGCTCGCCGGCCACACCCACGGCGGGCAGATCTGCCTGCCCGGTCAGCGCGCCATTGTGACCAACGCGGACATCGACCGCGAGCGCGCCTCCGGGCTGCACAAGTACGGCAGGATGTGGATGGAAGTCTCCAACGGCCTGGGCCAATCCAAGTACGCGCCGGTGCGCCTGTTCTGCCCGCCGTCCGCGAGCCTGATCCGGGTGGTGGAGCGCGGAGAATAGGTATTGTGACCTCGCGTTTTGGCGTGGCGCCGGGCCGGGGGTAAGGTGTTGCCAGTACCGCGGGCGAGAGTCCGAAGATACAACCGGGATATGGCGCAGCTTGGTAGCGCGCTTCGTTCGGGACGAAGAGGTCGCAGGTTCAAATCCTGTTATCCCGACCACGTACAACCCGCCTTTCGAGGCGGGTTTTCGCATTTGCCGCGCCCTTGCTCCGAGAATCCTGACAGATCACGGCAGCCGTTTGCTCCGACCTGGGGCGATGGGATCCGCCTGACAGATTCAGCCGCGAAGAGTCGGGGTCCCTGCCCCTTAACGCTCTCGCAACATGGCCCCCATCACGCTGGTGCACGTACCGCTTCGAGTACACACCTACCCCTCAAGGAGGCCTACATGAAACGCATCATCACCAGCGCCGCCGCCTGCGCGATCGCTCTCGGCACCGTCGCCGCCCCGGCCCACGCCGCCACCGTCGGCGAGAAGGACGCGGACGGCAACTGCGCCGTCACCCTCACTGACATGGAGAAGGAGTTCATCATGGACACCTTCGACGAGTCCAAGCAGATCGGCGAGCACGAGCGCGCCCGCGATGTCGTCGCCGCTGTGGAGACGGTCTACCCGGGCGTCATGGCCGCCAACGAGTCCGACCTCAAGGGCGAGGCGCCGGACTACTCCACGATCCTGCCGGCTGACCTGGTCAAGCCCTACACCGAGGCGCTGCGGACCCTCGACGAGACCGAGCCGACCACCGCCACCACCCTCGAGGACGTGGACACCGACGCGTGGACAGTCGGTCCGTCCACCGCGCCGATGGCCGAGGCCCCGTTCACCGCGGGCACCGAGCTCTACGAGGCATGGTCCGCCACCCCCAGCGGCATGCTCTCCATGAACCAGCAGCTTATCGACGTAGCTAACGCCTCAGCCGCCACCTCCTGCGCCAAGGGCGACGCGAAGGAAATGGACTACCCCACCGGCCCCATCGCCCTGGATAAGACTAAGCCGGGCAAGGACAAGCCGGGCAAGGAAGGCATGGACAAGGACAAGCCGGGCGACATGGGTTCGTCCGACAAGGACAAGGACGGCAAGGACTCCCCGAACGTTGCCGCGATCGTCGGCGGCGTGATCGCTGCCCTGCTGGCTTTGGCGGGAATCGCGGCGGCGCTGCCGATGCTGGGCATTCACGTGCCCGGCATGAACATGCCGCGCATGTAGCCCCGCCTAGACACGCAACCAGACCTCAAGCCGACGGCCACCACAAAGCCCCAGGTCGCCAAACGCGCTGAGGTCTGGTTTCCCGCTGAGGTCTGGCTACGCCCCCGTAACCAGACCTCAAGCAGACGGCACCGAGCAAAGAAGGACGGCCCGGAGACGCGAAACGTCCCGCCCTCGGTGCTGAACCGGGGACGGGACGTGACGGGCTAGAAATATTTAACGCTTCGCGATCGGGCCAAGAACCTCATCGACCGGGAACGGGAAGAGCAGCGCCAGCAACGAGAGCAGGCCCACGATGCCGGAGATTGCCAGAACGGCGATCAGGCCGACGTTGGAGAGCGAGGAGCCCTCGGAGCTCTGGGAAGGCTGCTCGGCCGGGGCTGCCTCAACCGGCTTCATCTTGTTTTCGAAGGTGAGACCGTGGTTGATGCTCTCGATGCCGAGGGCGTTGTTGACCAGGAAGAACAGGTCAGTCTGGTCGATCTGGCCGGTCACGTTCGCCGCACCCGGGCCGGACGCCGCGACGCGCAGCTGCGCGCCGGTGTGCTGCTGGCCGCCGAGAGCGTCTTCGTCCTCGTTGGTCTTGGAGGTGGCGAAGTTGACCGCCATGGTGGAGCCATCCGCCGTGGTCAGCTGGGTCACGCGGCCGGCGGTGTTCTGGTTCTCGTAGGTGATCTGCGCGGTGTGGGCGTGGTCGGCGGTGGCGACGATGAGGGTCTCCTCGCCGGTCTCCTCGACCCACTTCTGCACGGCCTGGACTGCCTCGTCCAGCTGGCCGACCTCACCGATCAGGCCGCAGGCGTCCGCCTGGTGGTCGGCCTTGTCCGGGGACGCGGACTCGACCTGGAGCAAGAAGCCGTTGTCGTTCTGCAGCAGCTCGAGCGCCTTGGAGGTCATCGCGCCCAGGCGCGGGGTCTCCTCGGTGAACTCCGGGTTGGCCACACAGGTCGCCGGCTGCAGGTCTCCGCCGTCGGTCGTCGGGATGGACTGGTTGAGCACGCGCGGCATGTTGCCCTCGGAGAACAGGCCCAGCACCGGCTTGTCGGAGTTGGCCTCGGCGATGGCGTCAAGCTCGGACGCGTTGGTCACCACCTGGTAGCCGTTGTCCTTCGCGTTGTCCAACACCGACTTGCCGGCGGTCCAGGTATTGCCGCTGGCGTTCCACTTGCCGCCCTGAACGACCTCGGTGTCGAAGTACTTGCTGCCGCCGCCGAGGGTGACGTCGGCGCGCAGGTCCACGATCTGCTCCGAGATGGAGCCCAAGCCGCCGTTTTCACGCAGCTGGTCGCCCTTGGCCACCTTCTTGTCGCCGGACGGTGCGTAGTAGGAGCGGTCGAGCGCGTGCGCGGCGAAGGCAGCCGGGGTGGCGTCCTGGATCTCGGCGGTGGAGACGTTGCCGATCTTCATCCCGCGGGCCTTGGCCAGCTCACCCATGGTGGCGACCGGCTTACCGGCGTTGTCCACACCGATGGCGCCGTTGTAGGTCTTCACGCCGGAGTTCCACGCGGTGCCGGTGGCGGCGGAGTCTGCCACGTAGTTGGGCAGGCCGGTTTCCTTATCCAGGGAGAAAGTGGTCAGGTACCCGGTGTAGTCCAGGTTGTCCAGGCCCTCGAAGCGGCCGGCGGAGCCCTTCAGGTAGTTGCGGGCTGCGGTGATCTCGGAGTCGCCGGTGCCGTCGCCGATCAGGACCACGACGTTCTTCGCCTTGGCGTTGTCGATGCCCTGGCCCTCGGTGCCAAACTGGGCGCAGTCGCCCACCTTCGGAGCTTCGCCGGCGGCGACGAGGTAGCACAGCTCGTCGCCCGACTTGGCCTTCGACCGGTTGGCCAGGGATACGACCTTGTTGTCCTTATTGATCTTCCACGGCTTCTGGCCGCCGTCGGTGCCGCCGTTGAGGCCGAGCGCGTTGGCCATGACGTAGAACGCGTCGGTCTGGTCGATCTGGCCGTTGACGTTCTCGGAGCCCGGGCCGTAGCCGGCGATGCGTACCTGGGTGCCAGTGTGCATCATGGAGAAGTTCGGGGTGTCGAACGGGTCGCCGTTTGCCTTCTTGTCAAAGACCGGGTTGCCCTCCTCATCCAGCCACGGCTGGGTGCCGAAACCGACGGACATGACCGCACCGCCGTCCTTCGGGGACTGCAGGCGGGTCACGGCGGACACAGACGGGCGGCCGTCCGGAATGATCTCGGCGGTGTGCGCGTGGTCGGCGGTGACCACGATCAGGGTGTCCTTGTCCTTCTTGGCAAAGTCCAGGGCTTCCTTGATCACTTCGTCGATCTGATCGGTCTCGCCGATCATTCCGCAGGCGTCGGCCGCGTGGTCCGCCTTGTCGATGGATGCGGATTCGACCTGCAGGAAGAAGCCCTTGTCCGCCGACGGGTCGTCGAGAAGCTCGATGGCCTTCTTCGTCATTTCAGCTGCGGACGGCTCGTCGCCGCGATCCGCTTCCTTGCAGACCTCGGGCTCGGTGGTGCCATCGGACTTCACCGGCACGGTCTGCTCAAACTTGCGGGTCATGTTTTTGTCGTGGAACAGACCGAGCACCGGCTGGTCCTGGTTTGCGACGGTGATGCCCTCGAGGCCCTGCTTGTCGTCGACAACCTGGTAGCCCTTGGCAATCGCATTCTCACGGACCGACTTGCCGGCCTCCCAGTCGGCGCCGCCGTCGTTCTTTTCGGTCAGGAACGGGTTGCGGTTCTCGCCGCCCTCAAGCACCTCAGCGTCGAAGTACTTGCGGCCGCCGCCCAGGGTGACGTCGGCGCGGGTATCGATGATCTGCTCGGAGATGGAGCCGAGACCGCCGTTTTCACGAGCTTCAGCACCCTTGACCGGCTTCGCCTCGCCGGACGGTGCGTAGTAGCCGCGCTTGGAAATGTGCGAGTGCATCGCGCCCGGAGTCGCATCCTGGATCTCCGCGGTGGAGACGTTGCCGGTGCGCATGCCGGCGTTCTTGGCCATCTCCAAGAGGTTCTCGTGCGGCTTGCCCGTAATGTCCACGGACAGCGCGCCGTTGTAGGTCTTTCCGCCCGTGGACCAGCCGGTCGCGGACGCGGCGGAGTCGGTCACGTACTGGCGCTTGCCGTCCTTGCCCACGGCGAAGGTGGTGTACGCGCCGGACGCGGTGAGCTCGTCGAGGCCCTCGAAGCGGCCGTTCGCGCCCTTGAGGTAGTTGCGCGCCGCGGTGATCTCCTGGTGGCCCATGCCGTCGCCCAGGATGAAGATGACGTTACGGGCCTGAGCGTCGGAGTTGCCCTGGCCACCCTTGCCAAACTGGGTGCAGTCGCCCGGCTGCGGCGCGACGACGTTGCCTTCGGAATCAATGGTGATGCAGGTGTCCTTGCCGTTGAACGCCTGCTCCGCGGACTGAGCGAGAGAAACCGGCAGGTTCGCCAGTGCCAGCGCGGAGACGCTGACGACAGCTGCCACTGCCTTGGAGGAGAAACGCATAAGACTTCCTTGAGGTAAGAGGGATGGTTTTTGTAACCACGGCGCAAGCTACTCTCAGGTTGCGTACAGGAGGCTACATTCAGGTTAATTTCAGGTTACGTCCGCATCGGCGCAGCTCCTGGCCCCTATATGTGTTGCAGGTAAGTGAAATCGGTGTTCAACTAGTGGCGTTTTTATTCGTCACGAGAGGTCTGACTACTCCCCCGCAACCGGACCTTCAATGCAAAAGACGGCCCCCGGATCGCTCCGGGGGCCATCTTTCTTCGCGCGGGCTAGCGCGGGTGTCACCACGTCCCAATAGAGAGGTGACAGATAACATCACATTTTAGGGATCGGAGAAACTGCTGTCTACCTAAGCGTTTGCTTAACGACGACCCCGTGCCCCAACCAGGCCCGCCACCGCAAGCAGAGCGGACAGCAACACCGCCGAGACGATGCCGCGGTAGTCGCCGCCGTTACCCGCTGCGGACACCGCCGTCGACGCCCAGTGCATCGGCGCTGCTTGCGACAACGCCACCCACACAGAGTCGACCTGCGCGGTGGTCGCGGTGCGCCACACCCAGCCGACGAGCCCGGTCTGCACAAGCGCAAGCACGCCGGCTGAGCCAAGACCAACCCCAGCGCCGAACGCTCGACTTAACACGGAAGCCAGGCCCGCGCTGGCGAGCGTGCCCAGCAGCAGGCCTATAAACGCCACCCCGTATTCCTGCACACCAAACCCGGATCCGATCACCCCGGCCAAGATGGTGCCCGCGGCGGCCAAAACCACGGAACCGACGCCCAGGATCCACCAGCGCCCGCGGGACGCGAACCACGCCGCCGCCGCCAGTGCGGTGCCTCCGAGTACGGCCATCGCCGCGAGCAGCATCGCCGCCACCGGCGCAAGGGTCGGGCCGACCGGCTCAGCCCCGGCAGCACCCGGCGCGACTGCCGGCACCGGCAGGGCCGCGCGCACCGCGCCAACCTTGTCGGCGTTCATGCCCGCCATCTGGTTGATCTTTTCCACGCCGGCGACCAACTCGTCGATGCCGCCGGTGGCCTGCCCGGTCTGCGTCTGTAGCTCACGCAGGCCCGCGGCCAGCTCGGCGGAGCCGTTCGTGGCTGTATATATACCGTCGTGGTAGCCGTAGCCCGGTACGGCGAGTTGGTTGGCCAGGTCGCGGGAGCCGTCGCGAAGCTGGTTCATCTTCGCCACCACGTCCGGCGGCAGCTGGGCGGTCTCTGCCTGGGCCCGCAGGTCCTTCAGCGACTCGCGGGCCTTGACCGCCTCCGGGTCTTTCGCGTCTTTGAGTTCCTCCAGGGAGCGATCGATCGCGCCGACCACCTGGCCGCGCACGGCCTCAAACCCGGACACCTGGCCGACCACCTCGCCGATGGAATCCGCCAGCTGCGTCGCTCCCGCGCCCAACTGGCCGGTGCCAGCCTGGAGCTCGACCATGCCGTCAGCGAGTTGCTGGGAGCCGGACTGGGCGGCGGCGAGGGCGTCGATAAGCTGCTGAGTTTGCCCCTGCGCCTCCCCGATGCCCGCAGCAAGCTGGCCGGCGCCCTCCTTGAGCACCTTCGCCTGCTGCCCGGCCTCACCGGCCGCGCGGCGCGCATCCCCCAAGTTGTCGGGGCCGACCTGCGGGGCGCCCGAAACCTCAGCATCGCGCCCCGCGTTCGCCCATGTGTCGGCCGGATTCATGGGCAAAAACACCCCGACAACCAGCGCCAGAAGCGCACACACCAACCGCCACGCGTTGCCCGATTTCATGGCATTGTTCTTAGCACTCGCGCCCGACTTGCTGCGGGAGGCGCACCGCCAGCCCATCGCCCGAACTGCGCACCGTTAGAACCGTGTCGGCAGCCTTGATACTGTCGTAAGGGTTCTTGCCAAAACCATGGAATGAAATGGGTTCACCATGACACTTCCCCTTGTCATCGGGCTCGTCGCAGCGACGGTGGTGCTCTCACCGATCCTCGTGCGAGTCATGGACAAGAAGGCCGGGTACCCGCTCGCGGCGATCCTCTTCGCCGCCGCGGCCGTGCTCGGCTCCAAGTTCACAGAAGTCTCCCGCGGAACGGACCTCGAATGGTCCAAGGAGTGGGCGCACGACGTGATGGGCACGGGCACCTCCGTGGACTTCGCGCTGCGCGCAGACGGGCTGGGCATCTTCTTCGCGCTGCTGGCGCTGGTCATCGGCGGCGTGGTCTTTTTGTACTCCGCCGCGTACCTGCCCGAGCGCGACGGCAACACCAGCTTCTACACCATCATGACGGCGTTTACCCTGTCGGTGCTGCTGCTTGTGCTTGCGGACGATGCCGTGCTGCTGTTCATCGCCTGGGAGCTCGTCTCCATCGCGTCGTTCCTGCTCATCGCACGCTCCGGCTCCTCCGGTGAGGCCGGGTCCTACCGCACCCTGATCCTCACCTTCTTCGGCGGCCTGACGCTGCTGGCTGGCCTGGCCGTGGCCTCCGCGCAGACCGGCACGACGCGCCTGCAGGACATCCTCGCTGCCGATATCTGGGGCGACAACCGCGTCACCGTCGTAGTCGCGCTGCTCATCGCGTTTTCCGCGTTCACCAAGGCTGCGCAGTTCCCCTTCCACTTCTGGCTGCCCGAGGCCATGGCCGCCGCCACCCCGGTCTCCGCGTTCCTGCACGCCGCGGCCGTGGTCAAGGCCGGCATCTACGTGCTGCTGCGCTTTTCCACCATCTTCTCGGACGTCGCCGCGTGGAACTACCTGCTGGTCACCGCAGGCCTGTTCACCGCGCTGATGTCCGCGCTGTTCGCCATTACCAAGACGGACCTGAAGCACCTCACTGCGTACTCCACCGTGTCCCACCTGGGTTGGATCGTCGCCGCGATCGGCATCGGCACCCCGATCGCCCTGGCCGCGGCGCTGACGCACACGCTGGCGCACGCGCTGTTTAAGTCCTCGCTGTTCATGCTCATCGGTGTGGTGGACCACGAGGCCGGCTCGCGCGACATGCGCCGCCTGGGCCCGATCTACAACAAGATGCCGTTCACGTTCGCCTCCACCGTTATCGCCGCCGCCTCCATGGCCGCGGTCCCGCCGCTGTTCGGCTTCGTGTCCAAGGAATCCATCCTGGACGCCTTCCACGAATCCTCCTACGGCGCGCTCCTGCTCACGGTGGCCGGCATCGCCGCATTTCTCACTTTCGTCTACTCGGCCAAGATCGTCTTCGGCGCATTTATCGACGGACCAAAGGACCTCCCCGACGTCCACGAAGCCCCCACCGCCCTCTGGCTGCCCGCCGCGCTGCCGGGCCTGACCTCCGCGGTCCTGCCGTTTGTGCTGTTCTGGGTGGACAACCCCGTCTCCGCAGGCGTGCGGGCTGTGACGGGCGACGACAGCTTCGCCACCCACCTCGCACTCTGGCACGGCGTGACCCCGCCATTCCTGGTGTCGGTGGCAGTGCTGGTCGCTGGCGTGGTGTTCGTGGTGTTCTTCCGCAAGCGCGTCTTCGCAGCACTGGGCAACAAGGACCTTCTGCCCGCAGACGGCACCGAGGTGCTGGCCTGGCTTACCCGCAGCCTGTCCGACCTGGGCAAACAGCTCGGCTCGCTGGCCGACGGCTTCAACCCGTCGCGCCACCTGTTCCCCCTGCTGGCCTCCGTCACCGCGATGGGCCTGACCGTCATCCTGGCCACCGACGGCATCGACGGCGTCACCCCGGCCCCGCGCGCCGAAGGCCTGGACGTGTGGTGGGACCTCATCCCGTTCGCCATCATCGCAATGTCGGTGCTCGGCATGGTGTTCACCCGCTCCCGCCTCGCCTCCGCCGTGCTGCTGGGCACCGTCGGCGTGGGCATGACCCTGCAGATGTTCCTGCTGGGCGCCCCGGACGTGGCCATGACGCAGTTCCTGGTCGAGTCCCTGACCGTGGTGGTCATCCTGGTGGTGCTCCGCTACCAGCCGCGGATGTTCCCGGAGACGAAGGCCCGTCGCAAGGCATTTGCCTCCATCTTCGCCCTGCTCGCAGGCGTGGTCACCTTCTTCGGCGTCTACGGCCTGACCGGACGCCGCGGCCGCTCGGAGCTCGCCGAGTGGTACCTCACCCAAGGCGGCGAGGCCACCGGCGCCGACAACATCGTCGCCGTGATCATCGTGGAATTCCGTGGCTTCGATACCCTGGGCGAGCTGTCCGTGCTCGGCATGGCCGCCGTGGTCATCGCCGCGGTGGTCAGCTCCATGCCGCGCCACATGTTCGAGGCCGGCACCCGCCCGCGCCCGTTCGGCCAGTCCCAGCTCAACTCCATCCCGCTGCGCAAGGCCGCGGCCCTGGTCGCGCCGGTGCTGGTGGTGCTGTCCGTGCTGATCTTCTTCCGCGGCCACACCGCCCCCGGCGGTGGCTTCGTCGCCGCGCTGGTCATGGCCACGGCGTTCGCCCTCAACTACCTGTCCCGCGGCGCCGACGCGGACGTGGTGAAGAACTTCACCCCGATCCGCCTGACCGGCTGGGGCATCATCATCGCGATTTCCTCCGGCTTCCTCGGCTTCATCGAAGGCGGGTTCATGTACGCCATCCACGGCGAGATCGCCGGCGAGCATATGACCACCTCGCTGATCTTCGACTTCGGCATCTACCTCGCCGTGCTTGGCATGGTCACCGCGGCGATCAACGCGCTCGGCGGCTACCTGCGCCCCGGCATGGACCTGTCGGACCTGGACTACTCGCGCGACGAAGAAGACAACCCGCTGCCGAGCATCCCGGCCCCGCCGGAACCCGACAACCCCGTGGACGCGCACCCGGAGCCGATCAACCCGGCGCACGACCCGCAACCGGTTATCACGAAGGAGCACTAACCCATGGTCATGGCACTTACCATCGCAGTCCTGGTCGCGGGATCGGTGTACCTGGTTCTGCAGCGCGGCCTCGTGCGCGTGATCTTCGGCATGTCCCTGTTCGGCCACGCCACCAACCTCACCCTGCTGGCCACAGGCGTCGGCGCCTGGCGCGGGGAGGCCTTCCCGTCGCGCGTGCCGTTCGAGGACATGGCGGACCCGCTGCCCCAGGCGTTCGTGCTCACCGCCGTCGTCATCGCGATGGCCACCACGACGATCCTGCTGATGCTGTCCTCGCTGGGGCGTAACGACGACACCGCGGAGCAGCCCACCGGCACCGACGCCGGCTACTCCAAGATGTGGCTGAGCCCCTCGGCGCTATCCACCGCCGGCCGCAACGCCCGGCTGAACCAGAAGAAGCTGGAGGAGATCCGCGCACGCGAGATCAGCCACGTCGACAACGAAAGCCTGAGGGTGACCGACTAATGGCCGTAGACGCAATCCTGCCCGTATTTGTGGCGCTGCCGCTGATCGTCTCCGCGGTCACGGCCTTAAGCCCCTGGAAGTGGCTCAACGACGCTTTGGCGATCCTCATCCCCGCCATCAACTTAGGTATGGGCGTGTGGCTCTACGGCTACACGCGCGACCACGGCACCATCAGCCACGTCATCGGCCTGTACCAGGGCGGCGTGGGCATCTCGTTTGCCGCCGACACGTTCTCCGCCGTGATGATCGTGACCACCATGATCGTGGCACTGATGTCCAACTGGTTCGCCATCGTCGTCGGCGAAACCCAGTCCCGGTTCTACGTGCCCCTGTCGCTGGTGCTCATCACCGGCGTCTCCGGCGCGCTGCTCACCGCCGATCTGTTCAACTTCTTCGTCATGATCGAGGTGTGTCTGCTGCCGTCCTACGGCCTGATCGCCATGACGGGCACCCGCCACCGCCTGCTGTCCGCGCGCATGTTCGTGCTGGTCAACCTGGCGGCGTCGACAATGCTCGTGCTCGGCGTGGGCTACCTCTACGCCGTCACCGGGGCGGTGAACCTCGCCTCCCTGCAGGGCGTGGCCGCAGGCAACGGGCCTGCCACGGTGGCCACCGGCATCGTCGTCATCGCCATCGCCGCGAAGGCCGGCGTATTCCCCGTCTACACCTGGCTGCCTCGCACCTACCCGTCCACCTCCGCGGCCGTGATGGGCTTGTTCTCCGGCCTGCACACCAAGGTGGCCGTGTACATGCTCTTCCGCATCTGGGTGATCATGTTCGACATGGACCCGCGCTGGAACACGCTGATCATCGTGGTCATGGTCATTTCCATGATCATCGGCGGCTACGCCGGCCTGGCCGAGGCCACCATGCGCCGCGTGCTGGCCTACCAGATGGTCAACGGCATGCCGTTCATCCTGATCATGCTCGCATTCACTAACGACGACGCACGCTACGCCCTTGCCGCCGGCCTGCTCTACACCCTGCACCACATGATCACAATCGCCGCGCTCGTGCTGAACTCCGGCGCGATCGAGGAGACCTACGGCACCGGCACCATGGCGAAACTCTCCGGCATCGCCCGGCGCGACCCGTGGACGTCCGCAGTCTTCGTCGCCGGCGCGTTTTCCATCGTGGGCTTCCCGCCGTTTTCCGGCATCTTCGGCAAGGTCACCGTCGTGCTGGCAGCCGCCTCCGCCGGGGACTGGCGCTCCTGGGTGGCCATCACCGCCATCATCATCGCCTCCTTCGGCGCGCTGCTGTCCATGATGCGCATGTGGCAGCGCGTGTTCTGGGGCAGGCCGATGCAGAACTACCCCGAGGCGCTCAACGTCCGCGCCAGCTTCATGCTGCCGTCCGCGGTGCTGATGGTGATGTCGCTGTGCATGTTCATCTTTGCCGGCCACATGTGGGACATCACCACCAACGCCGTCGACGACCTGCTCGACGTTGACGCCTACACCACCGCCGTGCTCGGCGACGACCCCATCGGCGTCCCCGCACCCGGCGACACCTTCGGCGCCGAAACCAATGGAGGCGAGAACTAATGCGAGGCTTCTTCCACGGCGTGAAGTACGCCGTCTGGCTTGCCAAAGAAATCTTCGTGGCCGGCTTCGATGCCGTCGCCAAGGCGTTCAACCCGGCGGCGAAGTTCGACCCCATCGTCATCTACTACCCGCTGCGCGTGAACACGGACTGGGACGTGTTCTGGTTTTCCACCTCCATCACCGCAACGCCTGGCACGCTGTCCATGGGGCTGCGCCACCCCGTCACCGACAACGGGCCGATCACCCTGCTGGTGCAGGCCGCGTTCGGCTCCGACCCGGAAGATGTCATCGCGGGCTTGGTGGATATGGAGGAACACCTTCGGCCGTCGCTAAGCAAGAGCCCCATCGACCCGAAAACCGTCGCCTGGGAGCCCTACGTCGACCACGGCCCGGACACAAACGGCGACAACGTGCCGCCGGCCGAAAGGATGGATTAAGCCATGTTCACCACCATCATGCAGATCTGCCTGATCATCATGGCCGTCAGCCTGCTCATCGCGCTCGGCGCCGTGATCCTGACCAAAGACGAACTCTCCCGCGCCGTGATGGCAGACGTGATCTTCTACTCCATGATCGCCATCTTCCTCGTGTGGACGCTGTTCAATTCGTCTGCCATCGCGTACGAGATCCCGCTGCTCGCCGGCCTGGTGTGCGGCGTGATCCCGACGATCTCCATGGCCCGCATCATCTCGAGAGGACGCCGCTAATGACCATCGCCGAAATCATCGTCGCCGTGCTGGTTGTCGTGGCCACCATCTGCGTGGTCGCCACCACCATCCTGCAGCTGCGCGCCCCCGACGCCCTGACGCGCGTGAACCTGCTCGGCCCCCTGGTGGTCGTGGCCTTCCCCATCCTCATCGTGGCCAAACTCATCCACTCCTGGTCCACCACCGGCTTCGACCTCAACGACTTCATCCGCGCCGTTTTGGCCATCGCCGCGGTGTGGATCGTCGGCTCCGTGGCGTCGTTCATCATGGGCCGCTCCCTCTACGGCGTCACCGTCTCCGACAAAAAGAACTAACGTAATGAGCTTGTGAGCACTAGCGACGACGCGTACGTCACGGACCTGGCACTGCGCGCCGGCCGTGGCGACAAACACGCGCTCACCGAATTCATCCGGCTCACCCAAAACGACGTGTGGCGCTTGCTTGCCCACCTCGCCGGACCCCAACACGCCGACGACCTCACACAAGAGACCTATCTGCGCGTCCTCGGGTCGCTTCCGCGCTTCCAAGCCCGCTCCAGCGCGCGCACCTGGCTGCTGTCGCTCGCGCGCCGCGCCTGGGTGGACTCCGTGCGCCACGACATGGCACGGCCCCGCAAATCCGCCACCGAATACGAAGACGTCGCCGCCGCCAACCCCAGCCCCGACAACCCCAACACCTGGGGCGACGTCATCGACGCGCGCTCGCTTCTCGACGAGCTGCCGCCCGAACGCCGCGAAGCCCTCGTACTCACGCAAGTGATGGGCTACACGTACGAAGAAGCCGCCCGCATCGTCGGCGTGCGCGTCGGCACCATCCGCTCCAGAGTGGCCCGCGCCCGGCGGGATCTGGTTGCCGGGAGTAACTAGGCGGGTAGAGCTAGAGTTGAAGACATGCGTATCTCTCGATCTATTGCACTGACCACCCTTGCGGCGGTGACGGCTCTGTCGGTGGCTGGGTGTGCGTCGGAAAGCGACGACGCCCCCGCAGAGCACGCTGACCACACTGACCACGGTGGGCACGACCACCCGGCGGACGGCGGGCCTGCCCCGGCCGGCATCGCCGAGGCGGCCGACCCGACCTACCCCGTGGGCACCGAAGTCACGCTCACCGCGGACCATATGCCCGGCATGGACGGTGCCACCGCAACCATCTCCGGCGCCTTCGACACCACCGCCTACGCCGTGTCCTACACCCCCACGGACGGCGGCGACCCGGTGACCAACCACAAGTGGGTCGTGCAGGAAGAGCTCGACGGTGTTGGCAGCGAGAAGCTTGGTGCGGGCGACACGGCCACGATCACCGCCGAGCACATGTCCGGCATGCAGGGCGCGGAGGCGACCATCGACTCCGCCACCGACGAGACGGTCTACATGGTGGACATCGATTCGCCGGAAATGACCATGAAGCGGCACAAGTGGGTCGTCGAAAGCGAAATCCAGCCCACGTAGAACCTTCGAATAGACTGATCACACTATGTTGAAGAACGCACTCTTAATTTCATTCGCCTTCATCGGCACCGTCGTCGGCGCCGGCTTCGCGTCCGGCCAGGAAGCGATGCTGTACTTCTCCGCCTTCGGCACCCAAGGCATCTGGGGCGCCGTCTTAGGCTCCGCGCTGATGCTCATCGCCGGCGTGACCATCCTCCAGCTCGGCTCCTTCTTCCAAGCCAAAGAGCACATGGAAGTCCTCGGCTCCATCTCCTCGAAGGTGATGGGCTGGATCCTGGACATCGCCACCATTGTCACCCTGTTCTCCATCGGCTTTGTCATGTTCGCCGGTGCCGGTGCCAACCTGAACCAGCAATTCGGCATCCCAGTGTGGATCGGCGCGGTGCTCATGCTCGCCGCCACCATCGGCTTCGGCATGCTCGACGTGGACAAGGTCACCGGCGCCATTGGCGCGCTCACCCCGTTCTTGCTGGTGTTTGTCATCTTCGGATGCGGCTGGACCCTGATTAACGCCCACCCGGACTGGAGCGCGCTGAATGCCGCGGCGGCGCAGGTGGATACCTCCCTGCCCAACTGGTGGATCGCCGCGCTGAACTACACCGGCCTGAACGTCATGTGCGTCGTGTCCATGGCGCTGGTCATCGGCGGCAACCACCTGGACACCCGCGCAGCCGGCCTCGGCGGTCTGTTCGGCGGCATCGGCTACCTGGTCATGCTCATGCTGCTGGCGCTGGCGCTGCTGGTCAAGATCGAGACCGTCGAAGGCCAGGACATGCCGCTTCTGACCCTGATCAGCGACATCAACCCGACCATGGGGCTGATCATGTCCCTGGTCATCTTCGGCATGATCTTCGCCACCTGCCTAGGCATGTTCTTCGCCCTGGGCAAGCGCCTCGCCCGCGGCCGCGAAGACAAGTTCCGCGTCATCTTCATCTCCGCCTGCTTGATCGGCTTCGTGCTGTCGTTCGTGGGCTTCCAGCAGCTTGTCTCCACCGTGTACCCGATCCTGGGCTACCTGGGCCTGCTGCTCATCGTCGTGATGACCATCGCGTGGGTCCGCGGCATCCCCAAGCTGCGCAAGGAAGGCGACCGCCGCCGCCGCGCCCTTGAGCTGACCCGCAAGAAGATGGACCCGGCCGAGCGCTTCACCAAGAACGACGAGCGCGAGCTCGAGTACCTCACCTCCAAGTCCAACGTGGACTCCGAGGAGCTGTCCGAGGCCCTCGAGGAAGAGGTCGCCCAGGAGCTGCTCGACGACGATGAGAGCGAGTTCGAGGAAGAAGACCGCGAGAACCCCTCCGAAGTCGTCTACGTCTCCTACACCGACCCCGTCTCCGCCGACGAGTACCGCCGCAACCCCGACGAGCCGTGGAACGACCACACCGTCGACGACATGATCGCCGCCGAAGAAGCCGAGGAGGCGGCAGCCGGGCCGGACAACAGCCTGGGCGGCGACAAGGACGACGAAGAAGACGAAGACGAGGACGCCGCGGAGGAAACCGGCGGCTCGACCGCAGTGAGCGCGAAGGACGACGGCTCGACCAAGCTGTAGCGCCCACCAACGCTTTAAGCCCCACCGACGATTCCCGGCGGAATCTGTCAGTGGGGCTTTATCGTGCCTGGTCGACGCAAACGGGCGGCGGAATCTGTCAGGAGCGCCGCCCCGCCGCCTGGCGCTAGACCAGCAGCTCGGCGATCTGGATGGTGTTCAGCGCCGCGCCCTTGCGCAGGTTGTCGCTGGCGACGACGAGCACGAGCCCGCGGCCGCCGTCGACGGTCTGGTCCTGGCGGATGCGGCCCACCAGGGACTCGTCGATGCCGGTGGCGGCGCGAGGCGTCGGCACGTCCACCACTTTCACGCCCGGCGCGCCCGCCAGGATCTCCTCGGCCTGCTGCGGGGTGACGGCCTCGGAGAACTCGGCGTGCACCACCATCGTGTGGCCGGTGAACACTGGCACGCGCACGCAGGTGCCCGCCACCTTCAACTCCGGTAGCCCGAGGATCTTGCGCGATTCGTTACGCAGTTTCTGCTCTTCGTCGGTTTCGGCGGAGCCATCGTCGACAAGCGAGCCCGCAAGTGGGAGCGCGTTGAACGCGATGGGCTCGACGTAGGGCCCGAGGTCGCTAGGCTTCTCGACGTCCTCCCGGACCAGCCCGCGCGGATCCCCCAGCGCCTCGACCTGGGTGGCCAGCGCCTCGACGCCAGCCAGCCCCGAGCCGGAAACTGCCTGGTAGGAGGCGACGCGGAGGGTGGTCAGACCGAAGGCGTCGTGAAGCGGCTTGAGCACCGGCATCGCCGCCATCGTGGTGCAGTTCGGGTTGGCGATGATGCCCTTGGGCAGCTCGCGCGCCGCCTCCGGGTTGACTTCGGTGACGATCAGCGGGACGTCCGGGTCCTTGCGCCACGCCGAGGAGTTGTCCACGACGGTCGCGCCCGCGGCGGCGAACACCGGCGCCCACTCGCGCGAGGTGGACCCGCCGGCGGAAAACAGGGCGATGTCCACGTCTTTGACGGACTCCTCGGTGACCTGGGTGAGGTCCTCGACGGTAATCTCCTCGCCGCGGAACTCGAGCTGCTTGCCCGCGGAGCGCGGGGAGGCGAAGAAACGGACCTTGTCGGCCGGGAAGTTGCGCTCGGTGAGGATGTCGCGCATCACGCGGCCGACCTGGCCGGTGGCGCCGACGACTGCGAGAGTGGTCATTGAGTCTCCTTCTAACGTCCGGTGCCTGCGTAGACCACGGCCGGCTCGTCGCCGCCGAGGTCGAACTTGGTGTGGATCGCGCGCGCCGCTTCGGCCACGTCCGCCTGGCGCACCACGGCGGTGATGCGGATCTCGGAGGTGGTGATCATCTCGATGTTGATGCCGGCGTCGCGCAGCGCGTCGCAGAAGTCGGCGGTGACCCCCGGGTGGGACTTCATGCCCGCGCCGACGAGCGAGACCTTGCCGATCTCGTCGTCGTAGCTCAGATCGTCCCAGCCCTCGGCAGCTTGCAGCTCGCGCAGCTTCTCCATGGTGCGCGCGCCGTCGGCCTTGGGCAAGGTGAAGGTGATGTCGGTCTTGTTGTCTTCGGCGCTGGAGATGTTCTGGATCACCATGTCGATGTTGACTTCGCCGTCGGCGAGCTCGCGGAAGACCTTGGCGGCCTCGCCGACCTCGTCCTTGATACCCAGGATGGTGATCTTGGCCTCCGAGTCGTCGGTGGCCACGCCGGAAAGTACTGCTTCTTCCATGGGGATATCCTCCAATGCTCCGGCGACCAGGGTGCCGGTATCTGTGCTGTAAGACGAGCGCACCCGCATGGGCACGTTGAATGCGCGGGCGTACTCCACGCTGCGCAACACCAGGATCTTGGACCCGGACGCGGCAAGCTCGAGCATCTCCTCGAAGCAGAGGGTGTCCAGCTTGCGGGCGTCCGGCACGATTCGCGGGTCGGCGGTGTAGACGCCGTCGACGTCGGAGTAGATCTCGCATTCGTCGGCGTTCATCGCCGCGGCCAGGGCGACGGCGGTGGTGTCGGAGCCGCCGCGGCCGAGGGTGGTCACGTCCTTGGTTTCGCGGTTGACGCCCTGGAAGCCGGCGACGATGGCGATGTTGCCTTCGTCCACAGCCTCCTGCACGCGCCCCGGGGTGACTTCCAGGATGCGGGCGTTGCCGTGGCGTTCGGTGGTGATCACGCCGGCCTGGGAGCCGGTGAAGGACTGCACCTTCTCCCCCAGCGCGTGCACCGCCATGGCCACCAGCGAGTTGGAGATGCGCTCGCCGGCGGTGAGCAGCATGTCCATTTCGCGCGCGGGCGGGGTGGGGTTGACCTCTGCGGCGAGGTCGAGCAGTTCGTCGGTGGTGTCGCCCATGGCGGAGCAGACCACCACGACGTCGTTGCCGGCGCGGCGCGTGTCCACGATCCGCTGGGCCACGGCCTTGATCCGCTCCGCGCTTTCCAGGGAGGATCCCCCGTATTTCTGGACGATCAGTGCCATTCGTACCTCCGCGGATCTGGGTGCATTCCAACGGTCAAGAATAGCGTCCCAAAACTGCCGATTCAGCCACCCGCGTTAATATCATTCACTGTGCACAACAATTTTCTCGCCGTCGCGTTCGCGCTGATCTCGGCCGCGACCATGGCGGCAGGGACTGTGTGGCGCCACCGCATCATGCGCGCGGGCGCCCCCGAAGGGGAGAACAACGACTCGCCCCTGGAGTCCCTGAAGCGGCCGGCGTGGTGGGCGTCGATGGGCATCGCATTTTTGGCGTACGGCTTCCAGGCCGCGGCGCTGGCGTTCGGGTCGCTGCTGGTGGTGCAGCCGATCCTGGCGCTGTCGCTGATGCTCACGCTGCTGTTTTCGGCGTGGGCGGACAAGCGCCACATGCACACCGCGGAGGCGTTTTGGGCGGTGCTGCTCACCGCGTCTGTGGGCGGGGTGGTCGTGCTCGGCCGCCCGCTGCCCGGCGACCGCGACCCCGCCGCCTGGGAGTGGTGGGCGGTCGTGGGCACCGCGGTGGCCATCATTGCGGCCTCCTACGCCTTTGCTTCTCGACGTCCCCCCGCCGGCAAAGCCCTCATCTTCGGCTCCGCCTGCGGCGCCATGTACGGCTACCAGGCCGTGTTCTCCAAGGTGGCGGTGGACGGCTTCGTCCACGGCGGCGTGACCGGCCTGCTCGCCACGTGGCAGTTGTGGGCGATGCTGGCCGCGGCCACGGCCGGCACGGTCGTGCAGCAGTACGCCTTCGCCGCGGGCAGGCTGGCCACCTCGCTGCCGGCGTCGAAGATCATCGAGCCGCTCGTCGCGTTCTCCCTGGGCCTGCTTGTGCTCGGCGAATCCTTCCGCGTGGATTCGGTGCTGGGGTGGGCGGCCGTCGGGACGTCGATAGGCGTGATGCTCGTGGCCGCCGCAATGCTCACGCGGGTGAGCATCCGGTAGGGTGTCAGATATAACTGTCAACCTAAGGGGGTTGCGATGACACTCATACCCGCAAGCGGAAACCTGCACTTCACCCGCGACACGCAGCGGCGCGTCGCCCATTCGATAGACCGTCTAAGCGTGCTGCACGACGAAACAGGCCACCCGCTGCCCGACGACATCAACGAAGTGCTCCACGCAGTCCTGCAAGCAATTGCTGAAGGCGAACCGCTCTCCGTCTCCTCACTGCCGGAAGAAGTCACCCCCAACACCGCCGCCTCAATGTTGGGCCTGTCCCGCACTACGGTGATGAAATACGTCGACGAAGGGCGCCTTCACGCCACGAAGGTGGGCAGCCACCACCGGATTCCTGCACGTGAAGTACTTGCCCTACGCGACGAGATCGAGCGCAAAAGGTTGGACGCAGTATTCGACGTCATGCAGCTAGAACACACGATGGGCAACAGCCACTGACATGGTCCGCAACGTGCTGCCCGACGCAAACATTTGGGCCTCCGCGACCTTGCATTCATGGTTCGGCCTGATTGCTGCGGTCTCTCCCGGAGTGTGGAAATTTCACTGGACCGAGGACATCCTCGCCGAAGCGGTACATGCGAGGCGGCGCCGATTCCCGCACGCATCGAGCACACAGATGGAACAACTCCGGGAACGACTCATGACAGTGATGGGCGACAACCAAATCCGCGACTTCCCTTTCGACGGCAGCGCTACACTGCCGGACCCGCTGGATGCGCACGTCCACTCCGCGGCCGTTCACGGTGACATCGACGTGCTAGTGACACAAAATGTGGCCGATTTCCAAGTGGCCGAGCGCCTGCCGTACGACGTCGTCACCGCCGACCGCTGGCTCGTCGAGGCAGCCGACACCGCACCGCGCGTTGTTGATCGGACGATCTCCCAGCAGCTTGAATTCCGGCGACGTATTGGTGAACCGTTCGACCTCGCCGCCCAGCTCCGCACTGCGGACTGCCCAGGGTTCGCTGAAATTGTGCACACACGACTCGACCTGATGTAAGGTGTGCCACATGTCGCACAGGGCGCTTCTCCTTCTACGCCGCGGCGGGAATCAGGCCAACTAACACGGCCGGCACCCCGTCGCGGAGTTTCTGTTGGCCGGCCGTGGAACACACCCCCAACAAAAGGAGAACTCCAATGACCGACTTTTTCGCACCCCGCGAGATCCAGACCCCTTCCGGCCCGCGTTACGACGGCCAGCCCGCATGGAACAAGCAGCGCGGCTCGCAGATGCCGGTGGAACGCTACCTCACCTTCGCCGAAGAGGTCGAAGACATCCAGCTGCCGGACCGCACCTGGCCCGACAAGAAAATCACCCGCGCGCCGCAGTGGTGCGCCGTGGACCTGCGCGACGGCAACCAGGCGCTGATCGACCCGATGAGCCCCGAGCGCAAGCGCCGCATGTTCAACCTGCTGGTGGAGATGGGCTTCAAGGAGATCGAGGTCGGCTTCCCGTCCGCCTCCCAGACGGACTTCGACTTCGTGCGCGAGATCATCGAAAAGGACATGATCCCCGACGACGTGACCATCCAGGTCCTCGTGCAGGCGCGCGAGCACCTGATCCGCCGCACCTTCGAGGCCTGCGCCGGCGCGAAGAACGTCATCGTGCACTTCTACAACTCCACCTCGAAGCTGCAGCGCCGCGTGGTCTTCCGCAAGGACCGCGACGCGATTAAGAAGCTGGCCACCGACGCCGCGGAGCTGATCAAAACCATCGCCGCGGACTACCCGGACACCAACTGGCGCTGGGAGTACTCGCCGGAGTCCTTCACCGGCACCGAGCTGGACTTTGCCAAGGAAGTCTGCGACGCGGTCGTGGACGTGATGGGGCCGACGCCGGAGAACCCGATGATCATCAACCTGCCGTCCACGGTGGAGATGATCACCCCCAACGTGTACGCCGACTCCATCGAGTGGATGCACCGCAACCTGCAAAACCGCGAGTCCATCATCATCTCCCTGCACCCGCACAACGACCGCGGCACCGGTGTCGCGGCCGCCGAGCTGGGCTACCTGGCCGGCGGCGACCGCATCGAGGGCTGCCTGTTCGGCAACGGCGAGCGCACCGGCAACGTCGACCTGGTCACCCTCGGGCTGAACATGCTCACCCAGGGCGTGGACCCGCAGATCGACTTCTCCGACATCACCCGCATCCGCGAAGTGGTCGAGTACTGCAACCAGCTGCGCGTGCCGGAGCGCCACCCCTACGGCGGCGACCTGGTCTTCACCGCGTTCTCCGGCTCGCACCAGGACGCGATCAACAAGGGGCTGGATGCGCTGGCACAGAATGTGCGTCCAGAAGCAACGAGCTCCGACGTCACCTGGGAAGAGCTGCGCGAGACCACCTGGGAGGTGCCGTACCTGCCCATCGACCCGAAGGACGTCGGCCGCACCTACGAGGCTGTGATCCGCGTGAACTCGCAGTCCGGTAAGGGCGGGGTGGCCTACATCATGAAGACGGACCACGGCATCAACATGCCGCGCGCGATGCAGCCGGAGTTTTCCGCGATCGTGCAAAACATCACCGACTCCGAGGGTGGCGAGGTCAACTCCAAGAACATGTGGGACGTCTTCGCCACCACCTACCTGGACCTGGACGAGCCGCTGGAGCTGGCGCACTACCGCATCGACGCCGCCGAGGAGGAGGGCGAAGACACCCGCGTGGAGGCGACGGTGGTCTACGAGGGCGCCTCCCGCGAGGTCGCGGGCACCGGCAACGGCCCGATCGCGGCGTTCGCGAACGCGCTGGAGCAGGTCGGCATCGACTTCGAGGTGCAGGACTACTCGCAGCGCGCTCGCAGCGCGGGCGACGACGCGGACGCGGTCTGCTACATCCACGCGGACGTCGACGGCACCTCGGCGTGGGGCGTGGGTATCGCCGGGTCGACCACCCGCGCGTCGCTCGAGGCGATCGTCTCCGCGGTCAACCGCTCGACTGCCGCGAACTAGGCCCGCGCGCTATACTTGCGTGACTTAACCACACATTTCAGCGGGAGGTTCGCGATGGCCATGTACGAGGTGCCTTCGGGCCCCCGTCGCCTCCCCGTGGAGCGTTTGCCTATCGACGTTCCTTCGGCCACCCTCACCCCGGAACTCGACGTCGTGGTGGACGGCGAGACCGTCGGTTCGGTGGAGGACGCGGAGCTGGCCCAGCTGGCGTCGTCTGGTGTGACCCCGGTGGTGGCCGTGGACGGCGGGGCGGTTGTGCTGCCGCCGGCCGGCCAGGTGTTGCCGGTGAACACCCCGCCGCGCGAGCCGTGGGCGCTGCTGCCCGCAGGCGAGCGCTACGTGGCTGACCTTACCGGTAAGCTGCCGGTGGAGGCGCCGGCGCAGGTGCTGGTGTCGATGGGCTTCGACGACGCCGGCGAGATCGTGCTGTGCGTCGACGGCGACATCATCGGCGAGCTGGACCCGGCCGCCGGCGAGGCGCTGACCCCGACGCTGCGGCGCCTGGAGGACCGCGGGCTGATCGCAGTGGCGCGCGGCTACACCACCGCGGTGGAGGCTGGCACGTCGCTGGCCGTGATCGCCGGCCCGATCCCGACCGATGACATCCCGATCTCCCCGCTGCCGCCGATCGTGCGCGAGGTGGAAGTCGCGCACCCGGGCACGAACTTCTTCGCCACCATGGACGCGGAGGCCGCAGCCCTTGCCGCGGACACGGAGGAGCGCCCGGCGGAGTCCGTGCGCGAGCCGGGCAAATCCCGCGGCCCGTTGATCGCCGCGGCCGCGGCCGTCGCGGCGCTCGTGCTGGCGGGCGTGGGCACCGTGGTGATGAGCTCGCCGTCGGGCCTGGAGCGCGACTCCACCTCGGCGTACCAAAAAACCAGCGAAGTCTCCCAGCCGAGTAGCTCGGCAGAGCCCTCGACGGAGCCCTCCACCGAGCCGACCGAGGAATCCACCGAACCCTCGCCCTCCCAGTTCAGCACCGAGCTGCCGGAAAACGCCCCGGAGCCCGTGGTGGAGGTCCAGCAGCCCGCCCCTGCCCCGCAGGAG
>NZ_JAKRMR010000020.1:0-29679 GCF_022346205.1 Corynebacterium sp. ACRPZ | reverse complement strand
TTGAAGGAGCGAAAGCCACCGGGTGGAAACAAGCCATCAACCAACTAGCCGTGGCTTACCCCGACCGATTCGCGGACTACTTGTAAACCAAACCCCCGCACACAAAGAATCGGACACCCTCTCCGGCCCCGATCCCACTTCGTGGCCAAGTCTTGGTGCTTTGCCGGCACATGCTCTTTATCTGTGGAGTACTGCATATTGCCCGGTTTCTTCAGGTGGGAAGCGATACGCTCACCCGCGCTGAAGATGTCGACGACATCGTCGAAGATCTGCACGTCGACACTTTTACCGGCGAAGCTCCACGGCACAGAGTAGAAATGCTTCTCCACTTGGACGTGGTAGTTCACCCCGGCCTTGGCGGTGCGCCACGTGGAATACGACCAGCGCTGCGTAGGCAGCGGGCGCAACGCTTCTGCTTCGCTTTCAACAAACAGCTGCCTGCGGGTTGTTTTCCGGCCCCGGAATCCTTCCCGGTCGTTGATCCAGTCAACCTGTGCTGCAATAGCGGCGTTGAGTACCTCAAGCGTGGCGAACTCTTGGCCCGACAACGCTTCTACGACCCAGGTCTGGACGATATCGACCGCTTTTTCCACATGAGCCTTATCCCTGGGTTTACCCGGCCTAGCCGGGGTGATCCCGCAACCGTAGAATTCAGCGAACTGCTGGTAGCGCTCGTTGACCTCACGCACCGTCGCACCACGTGCAACCTGGTTGGTTGCTGTCGAGGCGTTATCGGGAACGATGCGCACCGGCACGCCACCGATGTAGTCCAACGCGTCGCGGTGAGCACACAGCCACGACCGCATCCGCATATCCGGCCACGCACTGGCATGGATGAGCCCCGAATGTGGCAGCGACGCCACAAACACATACGCCCGCACAGACACCCCGGTCAACGGGTCAACAACTGCCATGGTTTCCCCGGACCAATCAACGCACAGCTCCTCACCAGGGGCATGGGTCAAAAGCGCAGTCAGGTCGTTGACATCGACGTAGTTTTCAAACAGCGCGCAGAACTGCCGGTAGGAATAATGCTGCTGGCCAGAAGCGGCCTGACGCCGGGTGTATTTATGGTGTTCCACCTTCAACGTCACCCGCTCACCGCGTCGGCGGCGGGCAGCGATACCTGCGAAATCCGGCTCCACAAACGCGTCCGAATCCCGCCGGCGGTTATCCGGAAACAACTCCGAAAGCTCCTGCGCCGACAACGCGATAATTGCGTCTTCGTCCATTCCAGTCGAGCGCAACACTCGGCTGGCCTTATCGATACTGCTGCGTGAACACCCCAAATCCGACGTGATCTGCGACCACGAGCGGCCTTGCACAAGCGCCAGCATGATCAACCTGTAATTGGTGACCACACCAAACTCCTTCCATGGTTACGCGGCCCGCGCGTACACACTGCGCAGGCCGTCAACCACAGACTGCCAACCCAACTACCCCCGGTACCCAATACACGCACACCCAGTACCCGATACCCGCCCAACCGGTACCAAAAACCGGAGCCGGTCACTTTATTGACTTTCCGCTGCAGGCGTTTGGGATTTCCTCGCTGTGGCTCTTCAATAGCGCCAGGTATAGGTACGGAACGATGGGCCCGTTTGACTAGGGAAGAACCATTGACGAGCAGCCACTCATAAAGTTCGGCGTTATTAGGCTCTGGGCCGAAAACTACTCGGACGGCGCGGAGTTGGTTGTTACTGGAAGTCTCGTAGACTCCGCACCAAAACTGACCATCGTGAAAAAGGGTGAATTGAGCAGGCAAAGTTGTCTCCAGGTACGCTAAAGCGGACCTGACGACGCTGGATTCCTTAGCTCTAATGAGCGCAAGAGCTAAAGCGACGGATAGAACTGGCTAGTGCTATCGCTCAGACTTCCTACTGAGACTGTGCGTTTCGCGCATCAGGATCTTACGGGAGGTAACACTAACACACCCTGATTCTGAGGAAATGCAGCACGCAGACCGTGCACACCCTCCCGATAGGATAAGCGCCAGCACCGAAAGGAGAAGAGGACTGTACATAGTTATTGTCTTGGCTGCGCTGGTGTGTGCCACCGTCTTGGCCGTCCAGACCATCCGCCGCGAACAGCCCCAAGACCGTATGCGAGTCGCCGCGATTGGAGGCGGAACCAGCGTGGCAATGATCCTGGGCGCTTATCTCATCTTCAACCTCGCAGAGCTGCCGCTAATTCTTACCGCACTTATTGCGTCGCTGGGACTACTCGCCCTGTGGACTGGCATTTTCGGAGCCCGCCTCAATGAAAGAACCAACAGGTAAAGCCACGTTTCGGTGAACATACGCTATAACATATGCTTTAGCGTATGTCGTGCCATATGCCTAAACATATAGCCTGCCATACAGCAATCACCGTGGGGCGTATATTCACCCGCACGCCGCGCCGTATCTATGCGTTTTTCAACACCCGATACACCGTAGGGCTTGAACGGAATTCGTGTAGGCGCAATCAGGGGCTATAAAGTATCGCATTACTTGCATCCAAACCTGTACATTCAGAGAATTGCCTTGGACTGGCGGTAACAGGTACCAGATATGCGTTCGTAAAATTCGCGCGCGTTAATGTCGCTCCACGAAGGTCTGACTCGCTAAGAATTGCGTTCGTAAAATCTGCGTCGGTGAAATCTGCCGATTTCAAGTTAGCCCATGCCACCATGGAGCCGCGAAACGAGCATCCTTTGCATATGCTTCCTTCGAGATTGATATCCGTCAGGTCATAGTTGGACATATCTTTCCCGGAAATGTCTTCCCCAGCGAGCTCCGTGGCCCACGATTGAGGCATCGTTTTGTACATTTGCTATTTAATCTGCGGTGAATTGATAATCCATTGCGGGCAACGGCCTTGGTAGCCAAGGCAGTGAGTGGTTACAACTCCGTAAGGTTTGCCGTCCCTTATCTTGTTGAAACCAACCACCGTTAATATGTCTGTGGTTTCAACTTTCCGGCACTTCTTAAAAGGTCCCCAACCTGAGCAGGAAATATGATCCATGGGCAGGCGATATTCATAGCGGTCGCCGGAGCGCTTAATTTTTGGCGCATATTTTGTTGAAGCTTGTGAAGCACGAATGGATAGACCGTGTTTGTTCTGGTTTTTCGCCCGAGCCTTTTCCCGAAAGTAAACCAGCTTTCCATTTTTATCCGTCCACTGCGACACGATAGTGTAAGGGCCTTTATTTCCAAAGCTTTGATCCCAACGTATGTTGCTGTGCCTTCGATCGTTGCCTTCCAGCGTTCAGCGGCGACGTACTCCGGGTCGGCAGCGAGTCGGCGCATCTCAATAGCCAACAGCCCGTGGGCTAAGTCTCTGAGGCGGCTTGGGCTGGTTTCGGCGCGTATTTCGTCGAAAAGCACGAGCTCTTCTTCCAGCAAAGCAAGATCTGGCTGACCAAGCGGACCCGGATCCATGCTCCAGTTCTCCTGCCCGTAGAAATGGAAAGCCTCGTGTGCGAGGAAAGTGATGAAGTGCTCAGAAGAGTTTGGAACGTCGAAGCTGTGCTCGCCGAACTTCACGTAATAGGAATCCTGACCGAGCACTCGTTTGGGGTGACCGATAGTGGTGAAGTTGCCACCGAGCAACCATGTTGGCAGCAGCTGCGGGTAAAGGCGTGCAAGCCGGTATACGTGGAAACCTTCTGCCGCCGGTGCAGGAATCGGCTCGGCAAACGGCGACGATACTGGCTCGTTTGTGACGAGATAGCTGAATCCGGAGTCTTTGCTCATGAGGACGAACGGGTGTGACACTACGTCGACGTCGCGCCACAGTTGCGGGGTGTCGGCGAGTGTTTGGAACTCCTCGAGAGCCCGCCTGTCAATCGGGGATAATCCCGCACGTTTGGCAATTACAAGGTCTGCCGCACCGGCTGCAAATACGATTGCGAGCAAAATGGCGAGAAGTCTCAGGATGAGAGAACGCATGGAGTCGATTATCTCCGAAGGACCATGCGCCAGATCTTGTCACCCAGCGGAGTGATGCGAGTTTCGGGTTTGATCTTCATGACGAAGTTCTTGTCTTCTACTGTGCGTGGCAGGTGGGTGAAGCCCGGAAGGCTCGTGAGGCCCACGATGGGTGGGGAGGACGGGTCGCAGTCGATGACCACGTCGAATTGACGAAGACGTTTCAAGAGTCCGTTGGCACGTTCGCGGGACTCGTTTGTCAGTTTCCCAGGGGCGGCACCGGTGCGGTCTTGGACACTTAAATGGTGTGAATGCCGGGGTGTGAATGCCGGGGTCGGAGGTCGAGTTTTTCCATACTCTGGGTAGGCATGAAGTTCACGTATTTGCCAAAGCCTAAAAACGAACCCATCGCTGCGCTGGAGGCGAAGGGACATCAACACGTCGCCCTTGAGGACAACCCGGACCTCGTGTTGTTCGGTGGCGGTCCGAAGGATTTCCCGGATGAGCTGCCGGACAGCGTGAAGGTTGTGCAGATCCAGTACGCCGGCATTGAAGGTTTGCTGGAGGCCGGCATTCTGTCCAAGCATGCGGCCAATGGCGTGCGCTTTGCTAATGCGGGTGGGCTTTACGACGACACCGTCGCCGAATCCACCCTCGCCCTCCTACTGGCAGTAGAGCACCGTATGAAAGCGGTAGATCGCGAGTGGAACAACACGCAGCTGTTCAAGGAGAAGGAGTACCTCTTCGACAACAAGAAGCTCGCGATCATCGGCGCCGGAGGCATCGGCAAGACGCTGATCCGATTCCTTCAGCCCTTCGGCATGGAGATCACTGCGGTGAACCGCTCGGGCAACCCGGTGGACGGCGCGGACCGTTCCGTTGCCATGAAGGACGCTGGCGAGATCTGGGCAGATCATGACTACTTTGTGTTGCTCACCCCGCTGACGGAGGAAACCCGCCATATGGTGAATGCGCAGCGGATTGAGCAGATGAAGGACACTGCGGTCGTCGTCAATGTGGGGCGCGGGCCGCTCGTCGATACGCAGGCGCTCACGCAAGCGCTTGCCGACGGCCACCTGCGCGGCGCCGGCCTCGATGTCACAGAGCCCGAGCCACTGCCCGCCGACCACGAGCTGTGGGGCCTGGACAACTGCGTCATCACCCCGCACGTGGCCAACATCCCGCGGTTCATGGAGCGCCGCATCGGCGGCCTGGCCGCGAAGAACTGGGAGCTTTACGCCGCGGGCGAGAAGATGGCCACAGAGGTCGACGTCGACGCCGGGTACTAAATGACCAGTATGGTAGCCCCGAATCCAGGTGCGTTACCGAGGCGGGCATCTGCGGTGACGAGCGGCTGATTAAGCGTTTCGGCAAGCGCTATGAAAGTGGCGTCGTAAGCGGAAACGTTCTCGCGGAGCTGCCAGGTTCGAGCCATGAGCGGAAGGTGTCCGTGAAATTGGATACCCAGCTCGCTCAAGATCGATAAAGACTCGGCCGCTCTACTCACGTCCAAAACGTTGGAACGCACCTGTCTTCTCATTACCTGCACGACTTCAGTTACCAGTAGGTGAGGTGCGTGGATTTCTGCGTCTTCGGCAGAGATCAGCTCGAGTACTTGGTCGCCCTTTTCAGTACGTAGCAATAGTTCGATTGCCGCGGACGTATCCAGAATCATGCCCTGGCATCCCGTTCAGCGCGAACAGCTTCGGCAATGGACTCGCCCTTCGTGCTCACCCGGGGAAGATTGGCGAGACGAGCCAGAGCCGCGGAACGCTTGCGGCGGTTGAGCGCGAATGTCAGCTCGTCAACAGCAACGTCGGACACGGAGGTGTTCCGCAGCTGGGCCTGCGCTTCAAGAGCGCGCACCAGCTTTTCCGGGACGTTGAAGAGCTGCAAATCGGTCATACCGAAATAGTGGGCCACCCTCGCGCCGGTGTCAAGGGTTTTGGTAATCGTCTAGCGCTAGGATTGCCGCATGAGTGCGCAGCAGACTGACCAGCAACGACAGGCCGAGCGCGAGGAGGTGCTCGCGAAGGCGCGCCGCGCGAAGGAGGTAGCGCCGATAATCGCCGCGCTGCCGACCCCGGCGAAGGACGCGGTGCTGCTCGCGGCCGCCGCTGCGCTGACGGAGCGCGCCGGGGAGATCCTCGACGCCAACGCCCGCGACCTTGAAACCGGCCGCCAAAATGGCCTGGCGGAGTCGGTGCTGGACCGGCTTGCACTCGACCAGGACCGCATCGAGGGCATCGCCGGCGGCCTGCGCCAGGTGGCCAGCTTGCAGGACCCGGTGGGGGAGGTGCTCACCGGCCGCACGCTGCCCAACGGCATCCAGATGAAGAAGGTGCGCGTCCCGCTCGGTGTGATGGGCATGGTCTACGAGGCCCGCCCGAACGTCACCGTCGACGCGTTCGGCCTGGCGCTGAAATCCGGCAACGTGGCGCTGCTGCGAGGCTCGAAGACGGCGCGGTGCTCCAACGAAAAACTGGTCGAGGTGCTGCAGGACACCCTCGCAGCACACGACCTGCCTCGCGAGGCGGTGCAGCTGCTGCCTTGCGAGTCCCACGATTCGGTCCAGGACCTCATCACCGCGCGCGGGCTTGTCGACGTTGTCATCCCCCGCGGCAGCGCCCGCCTCATCGAGGCGGTGGTCACCGGCGCGACCGTGCCCGCCATCGAGACGGGCACCGGCAACTGCCACTTCTACATCGACGCCTCCGCCAACCTGGACAAGGCGATTGCGATGCTGCTCAACGGCAAGACGCGCCGGGTCAGCGTGTGCAACGCCACCGAAACGGTGCTCATTGACGCCGCTCTCGCAGACGAGGACAAGCGCGCGGTCGTTGCTGCGTTGCAGGATGCGGGGGTTGAGGTGCACGGAGACGTCGAGAAGCATCATGCGTTCGGTGCGGACGTTTCGCCTGCAACCGAGGCCGATTTCGCCGAGGAGTACCTCAGCATGGACATCGCGAGCGCCGTCGTGGATGGTGTCGAGGGGGCGATCGCCCACATCGCGCGCTACTCCAGCGGCCACACCGAGGCAATTGCGGCCCAGGACGCACATGCTTTACGACGATTCGCTGACGCCGTGGACGCCGCCGCCGTCGTACTCAACGCATCGACCGCCTTCACGGACGGGGAGCAATACGGCATGGGCGCCGAAATCGGCATCTCCACCCAGAAACTGCACGCCCGCGGACCGATGGCGCTGCCGGAGCTGACCACCACTAAAAGGATCCTGGAAGGTACCGGCCAGGTGCGCTAGTCTATCCGCGTGAAAAAATCCCGTTCCTCCTGGCGCGCCCGCTTCGGCCTGTTCGCCACCGCTGTCGCCACCGCCGTGACAGCCACCGTTTCCCCCGTCGCGCCCGTGCAGGAAGCCGACGCGCAAACCCGCTGCCCGGCCGTCGCGGTCATCGCCGCCCGCGGCTCCGGCCAAAACACCCAGATCTACCCCACGCGTTACTCCGGCGGGGCGGCCTGGACCTCCAACGGCTGGGAGGCGGAGACCATCCGCGCCTTCCTGCAGCACGCGGAACGCCGCTACACCGCCACGCACGGCGGCAACTCGCTGATGAAGGACGTCGAGGTCATCGGCTTGGAGCCGCGCTACTACCCGGCGACGTTCCCGGAGTACGACGTGCCCGAGGTCGCTGTGCCGTCGACGCTGCTGCAGGCGCTCGGCCTTGCCATCCAGTGGGCCAACCCGATGTTCATGATGGCGCGCAGGGCCTCGAACCAGTTCCTGGACTCGGTGAAAATCGGCCGGGGCGGCGTGATGCAGATGATCAACGACTACCAGGGCGCCACCGGCTGCCGCCCGAAGTACATCCTGTCCGGCTACTCGCAGGGCGCGATGATTCTGCTGGAGCACGAGCGTGAACTGGCGCGGCGCGGCCAGCTCGCCGGTGTGGTCTACTTTGGCAACCCGAACACCGCCCCGGGTGACTGGTCCACCGTGGGCGTGCGCGGCGGCGGCGCGGGTGGCATCCTCGGCGCGCTGCCGTTCAACACCAAGACCGCCGCGGCGACCCGCAACCGCGTCAACTACTGCCTGCCGCTGGACGCCGTGTGCGACTTGTCCGTGCAGACGCTGGAGGCCTCCCGCGCCACCGGCGGCAACCACGCCCGCTACTTCCGCTGGAGCTCCCGCTGGGACAACCAAGTCTCCGACGCGTTCGGGCGCTTCGTGGATCAGGTACGGTACGGCTAATGAACCAGCTGATTCGGACCACCGCCGCCGCGACCGCTTGCGCCGTCGCGCTTTCAGTTGCGCCTGCGGGCGCGGAGACCATCACGCGCGACACCACGCAGCGCGTGACGGTGGAAAAGACCTGCGAGTGGGAAGTGGACGCCAAGGGCAACCCGATCCTGGACGCCAAGGGCAACCCGATCCCGGTGGAGGTGGACGGCAAGCAGGTGTGCAAGGAGCGTGAGGTTGCCGCCGGCTCATCGAGCAGCGCCAACAAGTGGGCGGACGACACACGCGACGAGCTCAGCATCGGCGCCGTCGTCGGCGTGGTCGGCGCACTGCTCGCGCTGGTGCTCGGCGCCGGACTGCTGTTCATCGAGTCCGTGGACATCCGCATGCTGCCCCCGACGACGTAACGGCGCATGACGGAGCACTACGCCGCCTCCTTGGAGCAGGCGCGGCGCATCGGGGTCATGGGCGGCACGTTCGACCCGATCCACCACGGCCACCTGGTCGCCGCCAGCGAGGTGGCGGACCGGTTCAACCTGGACGAGGTCATTTTCGTGCCCACCGGCCAGCCGTGGCAGAAGGCGGGCAAGACCATCAGCCCGGCGGAAGACCGCTACCTGATGACGGTGATCGCCACCGCCTCCAACCCGCGCTTTTCCGTCTCCCGCGTCGACATCGACCGCGACGGGCCGACCTACACCATCGATACGCTGCGGGACCTGCGCGAGCAGTTCCCGGACGAGGAGCTGTACTTCATCACCGGCGCCGACGCGCTGGCCTCCATCATGTCCTGGCACGACTGGGAAGAGATGTTCCAGCTCGCCGAGTTCGTCGGCGTGACCCGCCCCGGTTACGACCTGCGCGAGGACATGCTGCCGGCCGACATCCAGGAGCGCGTGCACCTGGTGGAAATCCCGGCGATGGCCATCTCCTCCACCGATTGCCGCGAGCGTGCCGCCGAGGGCCGGCCCGTGTGGTACCTCGTGCCGGACGGGGTGGTGCAGTACATCACCAAAAACGCCCTCTATGCCTAAGTAGCACTCTTAGGCCGTGTCGTGGGACAATGGCGGGGTCTGTCCAACCAACGAAGGGTTTGCCACTTGACCGCTCCGCAGATCTCCATCGACCGGGCCAAGATTGCCGCCAAAGCGGCCGACGAAAAGCTTGGCAAGAACATCGCTGTTATCGACGTCTCCAACGTCATGGCCATCACGGACGTGTTCGTGATCGTCTCCGCCGACAACGAGCGCCAGGTCGCCGCCATCGTCCAGGAGGTCGAAGACGACCTGACGGATGAGGGCATGGAGCCGAAGCGCCGCGAGGGCAACCGCGAAAACCGCTGGGTGCTGCTCGATTACGGCAACTTCGTCGTGCACATCCAGCGCGAGGCAGAGCGCGAGTTCTACGGCCTGGACCGCCTGTACGCGGACTGCCCGGCCATCGAGGTCGAGGGCCTGGAGCCCTACGAGCGCCCAGCCACCTTCGGCAACGAGGCCGAGCTGCGCGAGGCGCAGAACATCGAGGACCTGCCGCTGGCCGGCGACGGCCCGGCGGCCGCAGACGACGAGTTCTAGGCGTCGCGCATGCAACGACGTTTGATCCTGCTGCGCCATGGCGAAACGGAGTACAACGCCACCTCCCGCATGCAGGGGCAGCTGGACACCGTGCTCTCCGAACGCGGTGTGAACCAGGCCCACGCCGCCGCCAAAGAGCTGCGTGACCTGGGTATTTCCAAGATTATCTCCTCCGACCTCGTGCGCGCGAAAAACACTGCTGACGTGGTGGCGGCGGATTTGGGGTTGACTGTAGACGTCGATAAGCGGCTGCGCGAAACACACCTCGGCGACTGGCAGGGCAAAACCCACACCGAGGTGGACACGGAGCACGAAGGTGCGCGGGCGGTGTGGCGCACCGACGCGACGTGGGCGCCGCCGCGCGGGGAAAGCCGTCTCGAGGTGGCGGCGCGCGCGCAGGCCGTGGTGGACGAGTTGATGCGCGACTACGACGAGTGGGACAACTCCGCCGTGCTTTTGGTCTCCCACGGCGGCACCATCGCCGCGCTGACCGCGTCGCTGCTGGGCTTCGTGGTGACGCAGTACCCCGCGATCAAGGGGCTGGGCAACGCGAACACGGCGCGGCTGGTGGCGATGCCGCGCCTGGACGAACCGGCGAAGATCCGCTGGTTCCTCGAAGCCTGGAACCGGGGGCTGAACTAAATGGCAGTGCGCGTGGTGGTGGATTCCTCGGCGGGGCTGCCGCCCGAGGTCGTCCGCGAGCTGGACATCACCGTCGCCGACATGCACGTCATGGGCAGCGGCGAGGACAGGGGCACCTCCGGGTTGTCCTCGCTGGAGCTTGCGGCCTGCTACGCGCGCCAGCTGGAGCGCGGCGGCGACGACGGGGTGATCGCGCTGCACCTGTCCAAGGCGCTGTCGTCGACGTGGTCCGCGGCCGTGGCGGCGTCCGCGGTGTTTCCCGGCACGGTGAAAGTGGTGGAGACGGACGCGGCCGGCATGACCATCGGCGCGGCCGCCATGGCCGCCGCCACCGTGGCCCAGGAAGGCGGGGACTTGGCGGCGTGCGAGGCGATGGCGAAATCGACGCTCGCCCGCTCCGAGACGTGGGTGTACCTGCACCAGCTCGACGACCTGCGCAAATCCGGGCGCCTGCCTACCGGCACCGCGGTGCTCTCCGCGGCGCTTCTGGCTAACAAGCCGATTTTGCGCATCCACGACGGCAAGCTGGAGCTTGCCGGCAAGACCCGCACCCAGTCGAAGGCGTTTGCCAAGCTCACGGAGCTGGTGGTGGAGCGCGCCGAGGGGCAGCCGGTGTTCGCGGCGATCCAGCACGCGGACGCCGAGGAAGCGGCCGAGCAGCTGGCATCTTCGCTTGAGGCGGAGTTGCCGGAGGGCTCGCGGGTGATGTGCGAGCCGCTTGTCGACGTCCTCGCGGTCCACACCGGCCCCGGCGCCATTGGGCTGTCGGTTGTCTTTTCTTCTCGGGAATCTGCCCAGTAGGTGTGGATAACCCGCCCTGATTGGTGACGCCGCAACAACGTTATCCACAGGTTTGCGGGTGGGGGCTTCCGGTGCGGGGGTTCTCGGCTTAGCGTGCCGGGCATGAACGCCATCGACCGTCTCCAGGAGCTCACCCGGCCCACCGGGGAAGAGGACCTCCTGGCCGTGCGCTATCCCGCGCCGCGTGTGTCCGTGCCGGTGAAGCCGGCCGCCGCGGCGGTGGTCGCGCTGCTGGTTGTGGTGGGTGCGTGGGCGCTGCTGCGTGGCGGCGGCGGGTCGGATGAGGACGTTTCGTGGGAGCAGGTGGCCTCGCCGACCGAGGTCAGCGGGGTGGTGGTCGTGGCCGTGGTGGGGGAGGTGGCCAACCCGGGGCTGATGACGCTGAACGAGGGCTCCCGTATCGCCGACGCCCTGCAGATCGCACAGCCGCTGCCGCACGCGGATTTGTTGGCGCACAACCAGGCGCAGCTGCTTGTGGACGGCCAGCAGATCCACGTCCAGGCCGTCGGCGCGGCGCCCCCGGCAGGCGGCGGAGGAGCGGCCGCGCCTGACACTGGAACGGTGTCGCTGAATAACGCGTCCGCCTCCGAGCTGACCGTGCTGCCCGGGGTGGGGGAGGCGACCGCGGCGGCGATCGTGGCCCACCGCGAGGCCAACGGGCCGTTTACCGCGGTGGAGCAGCTCATGGACGTCCGCGGCATCGGACCGGCGAAGTTCGAAGCCATGCGCGACATGGTGGGGCTGTAGCGGTGTCGGAGCTGCGGCTGGTGCCGGCAGCGCTGGCGGTGTGGGCCGCGGCGGCGTGCTGCGTCCTGTTCGGGGTGTGGGCGGCGCTTCTTGTTGTCGGGGTCCTCGCCGCCGGCTGCCTGCTCGCGCGCGAGTATGGCCAGGCGGTGCTGACCGCGGGCCTCGGCGCGGCGGCGACGCTCACGGCGGCGGTGCGCAAACACGCAAGCGTCTCCGCCTCCGAGATCGTGGGCACCGTCAGCGGCACCCCGAAGCAGACCGAGTCGGGCGCCTATCTGGTGCGGGTGAAGGTGCCCGGCCAGCCGTCGACGACGCCGGTGTTCGCAGACGACCTGCCCGACGGCGCGGTCGCCGGCGCGCATGTGGTGGGCCGCGGCGTGTCGAAGGAATCTGGCGTGCCGGGTGTCAACCCGTTCGTGCTCAACGGCGACGTCGAGGTCCTTGGCCCGCCTCGCGGATTGGCGGCGTTCGCCCACCACGTGCGCACGACTTTCGCCGCGGCGGTGGAGGCGCAGGTGGGCGAGGGTGCGCGCGGGCTCATTCCGGGCATGGTGCTTGGCGACGTTTCCCTGCAACCGCCAGCCGAACAACAGATGTACATCGACACAGGCCTGTCACATCTGTCCGCCGTGTCCGGGGCGAACATCGCGATCGTGGCCACCTTCGCCACCGTGGCGGCGGCCGCAATTGGGGCGGGGCTGCGCGGCAGGATCGCCGCCTCGGCGGTCGCGCTTTTGATCTACGCCGCGCTGGTGGGCCCGGAGCCGAGCGTGCTGCGCGCCTCGGTGTCCGGCCTGGTGGGGCTGGTGGCGGTGCTCGCCTCCCGTCAGGCAGAGCCCATCCACGCGTTGTGCTTGTCGGTCATCGGGCTGGTGCTGGTGGATTCGGACCTTGCGGTGCACTACGGGTTCGCCCTGTCGGTGGCGGCGACGGCGGGCATCGTGGCGCTCTACCCGCTGTTGTACCGCGCGCTGGCGGTGACTGGCTGGCCGGACATCCTCGTGCGCGCCCTTGCCGTGGCGGTGGCGGCGGACCTGGCCACCATGCCCATCGTGGCGATGATGGCCGGCAAAGTCTCGCTGGTCTCGGTCGGTGCCAACGTGCTGGTCGCACCCGTGGTGGGCCCGGTGACGGTGCTGGGGCTCATCGCGGCGGTGGCGTCGCTTTTGCCCGGCGGGCTGGAGGTACCGGTGCTGTGGTGCGTCGAGCCGCTGGCGTGGTGGGTGCACACGGTGGCGAAATTCGGCGCGGGGCTGCCCAGCGCGACGGTGGCGGCCGCCCCCTTGACTGCGCTGGTGGTCTACGGGTGGGTGCTCGCCGGATTTCTGGCGGGCCGGCCCCGCGCCACGGTCTGCGCTGCTGTCAGCGGTCTGGCGCTGTGTATCGCGCCGGGCGAGCCAGCACCCATCGACCCGACGGGGCTTCGCGCCCACGTCGTCGAGACCATCGAGGATGCGGAGCCGGTGCCCAAGTGGGCGCAGCTTGTCGTCGTGTTGGAGGGCGGCCCGCCGCGCGGCCGCCCGGTGGCCACGCGCGAGGGAATCCCCGTGATCTTCCCCAACGAAAACGCAGAAGACGCCTGACTCGCGACGCATCGTCGCGAGTCAGGCGTCCTGACCCCGAGTACTACTTACTGCTGGGCTCGGAGCTCAGCTGCTCGCCCGGAGTGCAGTTCTCCCACAGGAGTGCGGAAGCGAGCACGACCACCGCGACAGCGCCGGCGCCGCCGATGACGGTGCCGTATTCGCGGCCGAACTCCTGCAGCTGGCGGTTGATGCTCTCAACCTGGTTGACAACATCCTGGTTGTACACGCCCGCCTTTTGCTGCAGCTGGGTGTTGGTGTCGCGCAGCGCGGCGCTGACCTGCTGCGACATCTCGTCGACCCACGGCAGGTGCACCTGCAAGCCGAGCGCAATCGGGATCAGCGCCAGCAGCGGCAGGCCGAAGCCGACGCCCGTGGCGATGCAGCGCCCGCGCTCCTCCTCCGTCAGCTCGGAAGAGCCGGACGGTGCGGGAGTCTCAGTGGTGCCGCCAGTGCCGTCTGTGACCGTGACCTCGATGGTGGCCTTTGTCGGCTCTTTGTCGGGGCGGGTGATTTCCACCTCGACCGGGTAGGTGCCCGGGGTGGTGTCCTCGGGTGGGGTGATCACGACGGTGCCGTCGGGTTTGACCTCGACCCAGTCGGGCGTTTCCGGTGCCGGGGTGACGGTGGTGCCGTCCGGCAGCGTCGGTGCGGGGACCTCGGTGGAGCCGCCCGGGGTGACGGTGATTTCCGGCGGGTAGCCGCCGTTCGGCTTTTCCGGCTCGGCGGTGCCGTCTGTCACCGTGACCTCGATCGTGGCCTTTGTCGGCTCCTTGTCGGGGCGGGTGACTTCGACTTCGACCGGGTAGGTGCCCGGTGTGGTGTCTTCCGGTGGGGTGATCACGACGGTGCCGTCGGGTTTGACCTCGACCCAGTCGGGCGTTTCCGGTGCCGGGGTGACGGTGGTGTCGTCCGGCAGCGTCGGTGCGGGGACCTCGGTGGAGCCGCCCGGGGTGACGGTGACTTCCGGCGGGTAGCCGCCGTTCGGCTGCTCCGGGTCCGTGTCGGTGCCGGCCGGCACGGATGCCGGGTCGAACGGGTTCGAGCCCTTGGCTACTTCGTCCTCGTTGGACACGCCGTCGCCGTCCCAGTCGGTCACCTCGGACATCGGCGTGCCGTCGACAGCCACGAGCGTGAACCGTGCGGTGACATCCTCGTCGGCGGGGACGCCCGGACGGTAGGTGACGGTGACGTCGGCGGAGGCGTCGAAAAGCGATGCGAGCTCCGCGATCGACTCCTTGCCGGTGTACATCTTCGCCAGCGTCTCCAGCGTCGGCCCGACTGCGGTGATGTTGCCGTGCGCGTCCGGGTCGGAGATGTGCCACAGCCCGTTGTGGTCGTGGGCCGCGGTGATGTGGGCCTCGGACACGTCCGGGACAACCTCGAAGGTCAGCAGCGCGGTGCCGGAGCCGCCGAGTGCCGCGGCGACGGGATCGCCGTAGCTCGGGTTGTAGGCCATCCCCGCCGTGACACGGATCTCCTCCGTCTCATAGGAGCCGTCCGGGTAGCGGATGGTCACGGTGGTCGTGAACACGTCGCCGGGCTTCGCGTCCGCCGGCACGGTGAAGTACGCAGTGCCGTCGTCGGCGATGACAAACGCCGGGTTGTCCACGGTGAACGTGGTGCCGGCCGGCAAGGAGCGGTCGCCGATCTGCGGCAGGGTCACCTTGGCACCTGGCTGGGCGTGGGTCTGGTTCCAGAACGGGGTGTGCGTGGTGGACAGCGATTCACCCACGGTCAGGGTGGTCTCCACGACGTCCTTGGTGCCGTCCGGGTAGGTCACGGTGATCGACGCTGTCTGCTCGCCGGGCACGGAGGTGTCCGGCTCGGTGGTCCACTCGATGTGGGTGCCCGGCGGGAAGGTGTCGGCGTTGACGACGGCGGTGGCGGCCGAAGGGGCGTCGACAAGCTGCTTCGTAAACACCGGGCGGGTGTCTGGCTGGTGGGACTCGTTCATCGGGGTCGCGGGGGCCTCGATGACGGTGACCTCCACCGGCACCCGGTCCTCGGTCTTGTCCGGGTAGGTCACCACCACAGTTGCGGCAGTGGCGCCAGGTGTGGAGGTGTCGGGCTCGCTGTCCCAGGTGATGGTGGTGCCGGCCGGCAGGTCGGACGCGTTGGCGATAGCGGCCGCAGCGTTCGGCGCAGGAATGTCCACCACGGCCTGGATACCCTGGCCCTGCGGGTCGTGCGTGTCAGCCTGGCTCGCCACGTCAACGGTGACGTCCACGGTGTCCGTGGAGCCGTCCGGGTAGGTCACCACCACTGTGGCCTGCTTTGCGCCCGGGGTAGAGGTGTCCGGGGCGGTTTCCCAGCCGAATGTGGTCCCCGCGGGAAGGTCGGCCACATCCGCCACGGAGTTTCCGGCCTGCGGCACATCGCCGCTGGTGACACTCTGGTCCTTTCCAACCGGGTCGTGCTGGTCAGCCATGGAACCGACGGCAACTTGGACGTTGACCTTGTCCGTGGTGCCGTCCGGGTAGGTCACCACCACTGTGGCCTGCTTTGCGCCCGGAGTAGAGGTGTCCGGGGCGTCCTCCCAAGTAATCGTGGTGCCCTCGGGGAGCAGCTCCGGGTTGGCAATAGACGCGGACGCCTCAGGGGCATCGCCCTCCTTCACGGACTGGTCCTTACCGGCCGGGTTGAACTGCTCGGACTGCTCGCGAACGCTGACTTTCACCTTCACGGTTTCAGTGGAACCGTCGGGGTAGGTCACAAGCACCTCGGCGTCCTTGTCGCCCGGGGCGGAGACGTCCGGCTCGGTCTTCCAGGTCACCGTGGTGCCGGCAGGCAGCTCGGAGGCGTTGGCAATCGAGCTGGTGGCCACTGGCACTTGTCCGTTGTTGGTGCTCTGCGGCTGGCCCTCCGGGGAGAACTGGTCGGCCTGGGAGCGCACGGCAACAGTGACCTTCACAGTGTCGGTCGTTCCGTCCGGGTAGGTCACTAGCACCTCGGCGTCCTTATTGCCCGGGGTGGAGGTGTCCACCGGCTGGGTGAACGCGAAGTGGGTGCCGGCCGGCAGGTCGTCCACGTTGCCCACGGAAACGCGTGGCACGACGCTGTCGCCGACGTTGACGGTCTGCTCGCCAGCGTCCGGGGAGTACTGCTCGTTCATCGGGGTCTTCGGGGCCGCTACGACGTGGACGGTGACCGGGACGCGGTCCACCGTGCCGTCCGGGTAGGTCACCAGCACGACGGCCGGGACGTCGCCGGTCGCAGCGGTATCCGGCGCGACCGACCACGTGTAGACGGCATCGGCCGGCAGCTCCGCCACGTTGGCGATGGCGGTGCGCGCCGGCGGCGCGTCGACGCCCTCGACAGCGGTGATGTCCTGGCCCGCAGCGTCGTGCTGGTCGGTGTGGGTGCGCACGATGACCTTCGCCGGCACGCGGTCGACGGATCCGTCCGGGTAGGTCACCACGACAACGGCGTCCTTCACGCCCGAAGTGGAGGTGTCCACCGGCTGCTCCCAGCTGAGGTTCGTGCCGTCCGGCAGGTCGCCGGATACCGACGCGCGCGGGTCGGCGGCCTGGCCCTGGTTCACCACCTGGTCGGCGGTGGTGGGATCGTGCATCTCAGCGTCGTTACGCACCTGCACCACAACGGTGAGGGTCTCCGAAGTGCCGTCGGGGTAGGTCACCAGCACCTCGCCGGTCTTCTGCCCGGGCGAGGAGGTGTCGGGCTGGCTTACCCAGCTAAATTCCGTGCCCTCAGGCAGCTCGTCGGCGTTGTCCACGGAGTCGGCGGCCTGCGGCTGCGCGCCCTTGTCCACCGTTTGCAGACCTGCGTGCGGGGTGTACTGCTGCTCGTTGGAGCGGACGCTCACGGTCACGCTTACGGTTTCGCTGGTTCCGTCGGGGTACTCCACGCGCACCACGGCGTCCTTCACGCCGCCGCTCGAGGTATCCGGTGCGCTCTCCCACGTCAGCTTGGTGCCCACCGGTAGCGAATCCGGGTTGACGATGGAGGCGGCGGGCGCCGGGTCGTCGCCGATGTTGACGGTCTGCGTCCTGCCGGTGGGCGCGTAGTACTGCTCGTCGGTGCGCACGTTGACCTGCACGCTGACGCGGTCGACGGAGCCGTCCGGGTAAGTCACCAGCACCACCGCGTCCTTGGCGCCGGAAGTCGCGGTGTCCACGGGGGACTCGAAGGTGAAGGTGGTGCCCTCGGGCAGGTCGTTTGCATTGCTTATCGACGCCTTCGGGTCCACCGCAGCATCCCTATTCACCGTCTGCGGCTGGCCGGCCGGCTCGTTCGCGTCCGCAAGCGGGCTCACAACGATCTGGGTTGTGACCACCTCGGAGGAGCCGTCCGGGTAGGTGACGGTGATGGAGACGTCCTGGACGCCGGTCTTGCTGGTGTCCGGTGGCGTCTGCCAGGTGTAGGTGGCGCCGGGCAGGTCGTCGGTGTTGGCGATGGAGTCCTCCGGGTGCAGGTCCTTGGCGCCGTTTTCCACGGTGCGCACCTTGGGCGCGGGGGTGGAGGTGTCGGCCTGCGGCCGCACGGTGACGGTGACCTCGACGGTGTCGGTGGAGCCGTCGGGGTAAGTCACCTTCACGGTGCCGGTCTTGTCGCCGGGGGAGGAGGTGTCAGGCGCGCTGTCCCATTCCACCGTCGTGCCGGCCGGCAGGCCCGAAAGGTTGCCGATGGATGCGGCGGCGTCCGGGGTGGCGCCGTTGTCCACCGTCTGTTCCGTGGCGGTGGGAGCGTAGTCGTCCGCAAGCGGGGTGACGGTGACCGTCACGGTGATGGTGTCGACCGTGTCGTCCGGGTACACCACACGCACCTCGACGTTGTCGAACGTGCCGGGCTTGTCCGTCGACGGCGGGTTGACAAACTCGAAGTACGTGCCAGCCGGCAGCGAGTCCGCGTCTGCCACGGCATCGCGGGCGTTCAGTGCGCTGGTGGCCTGGACGGTGACGTCCTGGCCGGCCGGATCGTTGGTCGTGTTCATCGGCTCGGCGGGCTTCGGCGTGACGTTGACCGTGACCGGCACGTCCTCGGTGGAGCCGTCCGGGTAGGTCACGCGCACGACCGCGTCCTGGGTGCCGGTTGCGTTGGTGTCCGGCTCGGTGGCCCAGGTAAAGGTGGTGCCGACGGGCAGGTCGCCGATGTTGGTGATCGCCGACTCGGGGTACGCCGCGGCGCCTTCGACCACGTCGATGTCCTGGCCCACGGGGGAGTTGGTGTCCGCCTGCGGGCGCACCGTAACGGTTGTGGTGACCTTCTCGGTGGAGCCATCCGGGTAGGTGACAACAACGGTGACCTCTTGCTTGCCCGGCTTCGAGGTGTCCACCGGGTTCTCCAGCGCGAGCGTGGTGCCTTCCGGCAAGTCGGCCTCGTTTGTCAGCACGTCTTCGGGGGTGACTGCTCCGCCGTTGTCGACGGTGATGTCGGCGCCCTTCGGGTCAGTGGTGTCCGAAAGCGGGCGCACGGTGACCTTCACCGGCACTGTGTCCACGCTGCCGTCGGGGTAGGTGACGATGACGTTGGTGGTGTACGTGCCTGGTTTGTCGGTCGAAGGCTGCGTCTCAAAGGCGAACTTGGTGCCCTCCGGCAGGTCGCCGGCGTTGGTGATGGAGTCCTTCGGGTCCAACGTGCTGCCGTTGTCCACGGTGCGGTCCTGGCTCTCGGGGGTGAGCGCGTCGGCCTGCGTGCGCATAACCACGCTCACCGGGATCTTTTCGGTGGACCCGTCGGGGTAGGTGACCACGACGACGGCGTCCTTCGACCTCGGCGAGGAGGTGTCGGGCGCTTCCTCCCATTCGAACGTGGTGCCCTTCGGCAGCGATGCGGTGTCGACGAGGGAGTCTTGTGCCTTCGGCGTCGCACCGTTGTCGACGGTCTGCGTTTTCGCCACCGGCGCGTACTGCTCGGCCTGGGTGCGGACCTCCACCTGCACCTTGACGTCGTCGGTGGTGCCGTCCGGGTACGTCACGCGCACCACGCCGTCCTTCATCCCCGGCGTGGAGGTGTCGGGGGTGGTGGCCCATTCGAAGGTGGTGCCGCTAGGCCGCTGCTGGTTGGGCACGAGCGACAGCTCCGGATCGAGGGCGTCGCCCTGGTTGACCACCTGCACGGCAGGTTGCGGGTCGAATTGGCTGTTCAGCGGGGTGACGTCGATCTTCACCGACACCTTCTCGGTGGTGCCGTCGGGGTAGGTCACCACCACCACGGCGTCCTTCGTGCCGGGGGTGGAGGTATCCGGCTGCTTCTCAAAGGCGAAGGTGGTGCCCTTCGGCAGGTCACTGGCGTTGCTTATCGACGCCTTCGGGTCCACCGCCTCCCCATGATCGACCTCCTGGGTGGTGCCGGACGGGTCGTACTGCTGCTCCTGGGTGCGCACGTACACCTTCACCGACACCTCCTCGAAGGAGTCGTCCGGGTAGGTCACCACCACCACGGCGTCCTTTTCGCCGGACGTGGAGGTGTCCACCGGAGTTTTGTAGGTGAAAAACGTACCGGCGGGCATGTCGTCGGCGTTGGCGATGGAGGCGTTCGCGTTCGGCGCCTCATTCAGGTTGACCGTCTGGTCTTGCCCGGCTGGGTCGTTGGTCTGGTCCAGCGGCTTCGTCGGAGCAGGGGTGATCCGCACCGTCACATCCACACGGTCGACGGAGCCGTCGGGGTAGCGCACCAGCACCACAGCCGGGACGTCGCCCACCTTGTCGGTGGCGGGCGCGGTTTCCCAGGTGTAGGTCGCGTCCGCAGGCAGGTCCACCACATTGGCGATAGCGGAGCGCGCCTCCGGCACAGAGGTGCCCACGATGGCCTCCGTGGTTTGGCCCTGCGGGGTGAACTCCTCCGCCTGCGGGGTCGGTGTGACGGTGACTTTGGCGAAGACCGTCTCCTGCGAGCGGTCCGGGTAGACCACCTGCACGGGGATCGTGTACTCGCCGGGCGCGGTGCCGGCGGGCGGGGTGGCGGTGAACCCGCCGGTGCCCGCATCCGAAGCTGCCTGCGTAGTCCAGCCGGAAACGGGGGCACCGGAGGCGTCGACAGGCGTGCCGAAGGTGAACGTCGTGTCCGCCGGAACGGACGTGTCCGTCTGGTTCAGTGTGACGGCCTTGCCAGGGAAGGTTTCCTTGGCGGGGTAGGCCGGCTGGCTCATCGCGTTTTGGCCCTTGGCCACAATAAAGGAGTCAGACGCGAGCAGGTCGTCGATGCCGCTGTAGAGGGTTGCCGAGTACACGGTTCCGGGGGCGGCGGTGGGGTCCGCGGACACCGGGAAGGTGCACGCGTTTGCGTCCGAAAGCGAGGACACCGGGCACTCCTTGACCACCTTGCCCGTGGTTTCGTTACGCCAGACGATGCGGTTGCCCGGCACCGGCGGCAGCGTGCCCGTGACGTTGAGCTGCGCCGTGCCGTTCAGCGGCGACGGGTTCAGCAGCTGGTCGTAGTTGGGAATGTCCAACTTCACCGGCCCGTAGGGCACGACCGCAAAGCCGAAGTTGTAGAAGTTGTCCGGCGCGGGGTTCATGCCCGGCACGATGGCCGCGGCGGGGTGGGGAGCCTCGCCGGCGTTGTCGTTGTACTCCTGGAACACCGGGGTGGGAAAAGGTGAGTACGCGTTGACCTGCTGGCCGTTCTGGTCCGTGACCCACATGTACATGCGCGAGTTGCCGGAGAGTTCCTTGTAGTCGGTGCGCAGGGTGTACTGGCCGTTTTCGTCGGTCTTTCCGGTGACGGTTACCGCGATCGGTTCGTTGCCGGCAGCCCGCATTTCCTCGAGCATGGCCTTGATAGCGCCCGCTCGCTGCGCCAGCGTGATCTTGGAATCTTTTTCAATGGCCTCGACGCGCTTTTGGGCTTCGGGGGTCAGCACCGAGGCGAAGACGTTGTAGCCCTCGAGGTTGGTGTCGCCGTTGCCCGTGTTGCGGGTTGGCGGGCCGACCTGGCGGTCGCCTTTGAGCGTGTCCATCCACACGAAACCGGAGATGGTGTCTTTGACAGAAAGCGTGGTTGCCGGGTTGTTCAGCGGGCCGAGAGGATCGACCTTGACGTTGGGGGCGGACATGTAGCTTTTGGCGGGGTCTACCACCTCGGTGAGGAAGATGCCGGTGCGCTGGATATTCTGACCAACCAGCTGGAACATGCCGGACGCGTCCGCGGGGTACTGGCCAGAGCCCGGCGCCACGCCGACCCAGGAGTTGGGCACGATGCCGCCGGATTGGCGGGTGTAGACGTACGGGTTGCCGGTTTCCGGGTTGACCATGTCCTTCTCAGCCACCCACAGGCGGTACGCCTGCTGGCCGTTGCCCACGCCGGAGGCGTCGAACAGGTGGGGCTTGCCGTTGGCGTCGTAGAAGGAGACGTAGTTGCCCTTTTTGTCCTTGACCAGGTTGCCCTTGGCGTCGCGCATGCGGAGGTCGAAGGCGTACGCGCCGGCGGCCTGCCCCTTGAGGGCCTGGGACTGGGCTGCGTAGACGGGGGAAAGTGTGCCGTCGGAGTCGCGGAACTGCATCAACACGGTGACACCGTTGAGACCCATGGAGTCGCTGATGCTCGACGGCGCGGTTGACTCCATGACGCCGACGCGCCCGGACAGCAGGCTCCCGGCGTTTGTGAGGTCGATGGCGCTGTTGACGTAGCCGTTTTTGATGGCGTCTGCGTCGATGGTTCCGGCCGGGGCAGACCACTTCGGGTCGGCCGGACTGCTGTTGGTCACAGCCTCAGCTTCTGGGGCAGTGTCGGGGGAGGCCACCACATGCGTAAGCGGGGCAACGGTGGCGAGGGCAAGTGCGGCGGCAGCGATGGAGGTGCCGCGTCGACGGGAGGTCAGGTGCGTGCTCAAAGGGGGGTCCTTCTGTTGTGTTGTGCCGGTCCGGTACTGGCGCGCGGATGCTCGCGGGCGGTGACGCTTTGCGCAGTCTCCAATACAAGTATGAAGACTCACTGCGGAATTTGCCAGGGTTTACGGATACTAAAAACCCTGTGGGTTTGTGGGGAAAACCCCGGTGCGGAGTCGCTCTGTGGGAAGTGGGTGCAGGACGTAAGATGGCGCGCATGCTCAACCCCGTGCACCTGGTGCTCGGCGAGGACGATTTCCTTGCCGAGCGCGCAACCAAAGCCATCGTCGCCCAGGCCGGCGAGGGCGTGGAGGTGACCACTCTGCGCGCCGGCGACGTCTCTGAAGGAGAGATCGCGATGGCGACCAGCCCGTCACTGTTCGCGGAGGACCGCGTGGTGGTGGTCAAGCACGCCGAGCTCGCCGGCAAGGAACCCACCGAGATCCTCCTGCAGGCCTGCGTGAACCCCGCGCCGGGCATCACGCTGATCATCGAGCACACCGGCGGCGGGCGTCAAAAGGCGATGGTGAAGAAGTTTGCCAAGGTCGCCGAGGTGCACAAGGCCGATCCGCTGAAAGACAATGAGCGCCGCTCCTGGCTCATGGAGGAGTTCCGCAGCCACGGCGTGCGCCCCACCCCGGACGTGGCCGCCGCGGTGCTGGAATCGGTCGGCTCGGACCTTCGCGAGCTCGCCTCCGCCGTCAGCCAACTGGTCAGCGACACTGAGGGCGAGCTCACCGTCGAATCCGTGCGCGCCTACTACGTGGGCGTGGCTGAGGTCGCCGGCTTCGACATCGCGGACCAGGCGGTGGCAGGCCGCGCGGACCGGGCGCTCGCGTCGACGCGCCGCGCGCTGCAGCTGGGCACTAGCCCGGTGTCCATCGCGGCGGCGCTCGCGCGCAAGGTCGGCGACATCGCCAAACTCCACGGCGTGCGCGGCAACCCGGACCAGCTGGCGCGCACCGTCGGCATGCACCCGTACGTGGCGAAAAAGACCATGCAGGTCGCGCGCCAGTGGAGCGGGGACGCGGTCTCGCACGCGGTGATCATCGTCTCCGACCTCGACGCCGAGGTGAAGGGCCAGGGCGGCGACCCGGAGTTCGCCCTCGAAAACGCGGTGCGCCGCATCGCGGAGCTTGCATGATCGCGCCGGGCGATCTCGCGGTCATCGTCGGGTTCAACCTGGTCGGCGCCGCCGCCCCGGGCCCCGACATGGTGCTGCTTATGCGCACGGCCACCCGCTCGCGCAGGCACGCCTGGGCGACCAACCTGGGCATCCACACCGGCGCCGCTTTGTGGTTCACGCTCACCGTCGTGGGCGCGGCGGCGCTTTTGCACGCGGTGCCGCAGGCCGTCGCCGCCATCCAGATACTCGGCGGCGCGGCGCTGATTTGGATGGGCCAGCACAACCTGCGCGGCGGGCTGCGCGACAGGCACGACCCGCCCGCGGACCTGGATGAAGCGGTGCAGCGCTTGGGCTCGGTGCGTGCTGCCTATCGACGGGGCCTTGCCACCAACCTGGCCAACCCCAAAATCGTGGTCGCGCTGACCGCCATGATCGCGCCGCTCTTGCCCGCGAACCCCTCGCTTTCCACCGCGCTGATTGTCATCGCCTCGCTCTGGCTCAGCTCGTTCGCCCTGTTCGGGGCGATCGCGCAGATCACCTCCGCCGAGCGGGTGCGCCGGAGGTTCCTGCGCGCCGGGCCCTACATCGACATTGTCGCGGGCGCGTTTTTCATGGTGGTCGGTGCAGTGCTCATCGCCCGCGGGCTTTTCAGCGTGCTCTAGAGGTAGCGGCGCAAGAACTGCGCAGTCTGGCGCGTCGCGCTCGGCGAGTCGAACCAGGTGTGGCCGCCGCCCTCGACGCGCTCGATGCGCACCGGCGCGGAGCAATCCTCGAAGTCGAAGGTGGTGATGGCACCGGAGCGCGACTGCGACGCCACCATGGAGCAGTCGTTCTTGCGGGCGAAGGTGCGCGCCACGTTCTCCACGGACTCGAAAGGTGCGCCGTGGCGGAAACCGCCGTTGTAGCCCACCACGCCGTCGTTGGTGCCGTGCATGATCATCGTCGGCACCTCGCCGGAGGTGCAGCCCGTGACGGTGGGGGAGTAGAACGCGCCCGCCACCGACGCGACACCGCGCACCGTCTCCGGGGCGTGGCAGGCCAGCGCGGCGACCATGCCGCCGCCGTTGGACAGGCCTACGGCGACGGTGCGGGAGGTGTCGGCGTTGTAGCGCGAAGCGACGTCGTTAAGCACGGCTTTTGTGTACGCGACATCCTCGTCGATGCTGGTGTCCGCGTACGGCGCGCCGCCCCATGCATTATCCACGCCCTGGCCGTAGACCACGATTGCGTTCGGGAACTCGCTTTCCAGGTTGGAGTAGTCGTGCATGTTGCCGGAGGTGTGGTGCCAGCCGCCGAAGCCCAGCACCACCGGGTAGGACTTCTCCGCGTCGAAGCCGCGCGGCAGCACCACGTCGTAGGTGCGGGTGCGCCCGTCCACTGTCAGCGAGTGGGTGTGCTCGCGGCTCGGCGAGACGACGCTCCCGTTTTTCGCCATCGGAATCGCGATTGCGATGCTGGCCAACAAGGCAGCCAGCACCCCGAGCGCACGCACCTGCTCCGGGTCCACGCCCGGGGCGTAGCGGGCCAGCAGCGCCTCAAACTCGGAGGAAGAACTTAACTGCTGCGCCTCGGCCGGCGCGACCGGCAACGACAGAGACAGGGAGGTGGCAAGCGCAGCTGCGAGCGCGCGGCGGGAGTGTTTCACAGCGGGTACATCGATTCTTAGTTCAAGGGGGTTACACACGAAACGCCCCGCGCACCGATTCAACGATGCACGGGGCGGAACATGACGGAATTAGTCCATCTTGTTCAGGGCGCGGGCCATGTTGGACTTCTTGTTCGCTGCGGAGTTGCGGTGGAACACGCCCTTGGTCACAGCCTTGTCCAGCTTGCGGGAAGCCACGCGCAGCTGCGCCTCAGCGGCAGCCTTGTCGCCGGACTCCACAGCCTCGCGGAACTTGCGGATCTCCGTGCGGGTGGCGGAGCGGACGGACTTGTTGCGCATGCGGCGCTTCTCGTTGGTGAGGACACGCTTCTTCTGCTGCTTGATGTTAGCCATCTGTGTGAAATACCTCTTGGTTTCTCAATCGAACGTGGATGTCGTCGTCCCAGCCGGGGTATCTTGCGCACAGCTTTGGCTATGAACGCGAACCCAAGGTCCTGCCCGCGTAGCAGTGCGCACCCGAAGGTGGCCGGTAACGGTCAACTCGAGCAGGATAACAGCACCGGCGGTGCGGGCCAAACTGCCCTTACAACCACTGGAAGCGCTCACGCAGCGTGTTTGCCACCCGCTCGAAGCGGCGCTGCGGCACGGTGGTGCCGCGCCGGTGCACGTCCGCCTCCGGCACCACGAGGGTTTTGTCCAGGCGCACCCAGCACGGATGGCCCGACGCGTCCCAGTCGCCGGGGCCGATTTCAAACCAGCGGTCGTCCTCCGCGTGCTCCTCTTCCGGGGAGATGAGCAGGCCCAGGATGTCGCTGTGTTCGCGGCCCACCACCAGCATGGAGCGCTCTTTCGGCGGGTGCGACGGCACGGTCACCCACACCACCTCGCCGGGTTCGGCGCCGCCGTCCATGTCGGGGGCGTAGTAGACGTTGCGGGGCACCGAGCCGGTGGGGCGCACGTCCACGCGCGAGGCGCGCTTGCGGCGCATCTCAATCTGGTTGGTCACCCGGTCGTGCAGCAGGGCCAGGCCTTGGTCGAGCGATGCCGTGCGGGGTCGCGCGCCTTTGCGCTTAAATCGCTCGAACGCCACGTTGGCACCTCCACATTGCAGTTATCTGCAACCTTAAGCTTTCGTGTCTGCCGGGACAAGGGGTTTCTGCTGATCGGCTGAAATCCCCCGCAGCGCCCACAGCAGGAGGGCGGTGCACACGACGGTCATCAGCGAGGCGCCCAGCATCTGCTGCCAACCGATCTCCGTCGCGTTCGGGTCCACCATGTCCAGCGCCCCGTAGCCGAAGAAAATCGTGTTGCTCACGGCGTGCAGCGCAATCGACGCCTCAAGCCCGCCCGTGCGCCACGTCAGCACCGCGGTGCACACGGCGAAAATGGCGATGTCGATGAGCCCGACCCAGTTGTAGGCGTGGCCCGCCACAAAGGCGATGCCCGGCAGCAGGTAGGCCAGCCACGCGGGCGCCCGCCACTGCCCGAGGATCTGCGGCAGCGCGCCGCGGAAGAGGAACTCCTCGGCGGCGGACTGCAGCGGCACGGCGATCAGCAGGGCCGCGAGGAGGGTCAGCCGGAACGGGTTGACGGTGGCTTCGGCGGGGGCGCCCCGGAAGGCGTCGATAAGCACTTGCGCCCCGTAGACCGCGCCGACGACTGCAAGCGCGCGCCCGAACACACCCCACCGCATGCGCAGCGCGGTGCTGAACAGCGCAGACGGGCGGCGGCCCGCGATGCGCGCGGCGAGAAGCGGCGCCGGCAGGATCGCGGCGATGATCAGCACCTGGACAAGTGGGCTGAGCGGGTCCGCCCCGCCCTCGACGAGCATCTCGAAGTCGCGGCCGGAGATCCCCGCGGCCAGCCCGAGGGCGATCACCGACGCAACCGCAAACAGGGCCACGAACGCGACCAGCACAACAAGCTCAATCAGTGCCCGCCACCACGTAGCGGGCCGGTAGCGGGAGACAAGTCCTAAACGGTGGTAAGGCATGGTGCATACCGTAGCGCGGGGTGCGCAAAGTAGGATGTGGCAACTATGGCCGCCAAATCGAAAAACTTTGCAGAGGAAACGTTCACGGACCCCGCCCGGATCCGCAACTTCTGCATCATCGCGCACATCGACCACGGCAAGTCCACGCTGGCAGACCGCATTTTGCAGCTGTCCAACGTCGTCGACGAGCGCGAGATGCGCGACCAGTACCTCGACAACATGGACATCGAGCGCGAACGCGGCATCACCATCAAGGCGCAGAACGTGCGCCTGCCGTGGGTGCCCAAGACCGGCGATCACGTAGGCGAGCAGATGGTGCTGCAGATGATCGACACCCCGGGCCACGTGGACTTCTCCTACGAGGTCGCCCGCAGTTTGGACGCGTGCGAGGGGGCAATTTTGCTTGTCGACGCAGCGCAGGGCATCGAGGCGCAAACCCTGGCCAACCTCTACATGGCCATCGACAACGACCTCGAGATCATCCCGGTGCTGAACAAGATCGACCTGCCGGCGGCGGACCCGGAGAAGTACGCCCTGGAGATCGCCAACATCATCGGCTGCGAGCCGGAGGACGTGCTGCGCGTTTCCGGCAAGACGGGCGAGGGCGTGCCGGAGCTGTTGGACCGCGTGGTGGATCTGATTCCTTCTCCTTCCTCCCCGTCGGGCGCGGCAGCGACCGACGCGGACGCACCGGCGCGTGCCCTGATCTTCGACTCGGTGTACGACACCTACCGCGGCGTGGTCACCTACATCCGCATGATGGACGGCAAGCTCGAGCCGAACCAGAAGGTGCAGATGATGAACACCGGCAAGACGCTGGAGATCCTCGAGATCGGCGTCGTCTCGCCCACCATGAAAAAGACGAAGGGTTTGGGCCCCGGCGAGGTGGGCTACCTCATCACCGGCGTGAAAGACGTGCGCGACACCCGAGTCGGCGACACCGTCACCTGGGCCTCCAAGGGCGCCGAAGAGCCGCTGGAGGGCTTCGAAGACGTCAAGCCCATGGTCTACTCGGGCCTGTTCCCGGTGAGCCAGGAAGACTTCCCCACGCTGCGCGAGAGCTTGGAGAAGCTGCAGCTTAACGACGCTTCCTTGACCTGGGAGCCGGAAACCTCCGTTGCGCTGGGCTTCGGCTTCCGTTGTGGATTTTTGGGCCTGCTGCACATGGAGATCACCCGCACCCGCTTGGAGCGCGAGTTCGACCTGGACCTGATCTCCACCGCACCGTCCGTGACCTACCGCGTGGTGGCCGAGGACGGCACCGAGCAGATCGTGCACAACCCGTCGGACTGGCCCAGCGGCAAGATCCCCGAGGTCTACGAGCCGATCGTGAACATGACCATCATCGTGCCCCAGGAGTTCGTGGGCTCCACGATGGAGCTGTGCCAGTCCAAGCGCGGCCAGATGAAGAACATGGAGTACCTGTCTGAGGACCGCGTGGAGTTGCGCTACATCATGCCGCTCGGCGAGATCATCTTCGACTTCTTCGACATGCTGAAGTCCCGCACCAAGGGCTACGCGTCGCTGAATTACGAGGAGGCCGGCGAGCAGCTGGCGGACCTGGTCAAGGTGGACATCCTGCTCCAGGGAGAGCCGGTGGACGCGTTCTCCGCCATCGTGCACAAGGATTCCGCGCAGTGGTACGGCAACAAGATGACCAAGAAGCTCAAAGAGCTCATCCCGCGCCAGCAGTTCGAGGTGCCGGTCCAGGCCGCCATCGGCTCGAAGATCATCGCCCGCGAGAACATCCGCGCGCTGCGCAAGGACGTGCTGTCGAAGTGCTACGGCGGCGACATCTCGCGTAAACGCAAGCTGCTGGAGAAGCAGAAGGCGGGTAAGAAGCGTATGAAGTCGATCGGTTCGGTCACCGTGCCCCAGGAGGCATTCGTGGCGGCTCTGTCCACGGACGAGGGCTAGACGGGTACGGCGCCTGCGGGTGCGGGCCCTGGGCGTACGGCCCTTGGACCTGCTGGTGCGATTGCGGGTGCGGCGCGTACGGGTTGTGCGGGCACATCGGGGCACCGGGCTGCTGCACCGGGAACGGCGGCGCGAACTGGGGTCCTGCAAACGACGGTGGAGCCGGCGGCAGGTGTTGCGGTGGCAAAGACTGGGGCGGCAGGTACTGCTGCGGCACGAACTGGGGCGCGCCTGGCGGCGGGAAAGCGTCACGGCGGCGCACATCCCGCAGCACTAGGCAGAGCACCACGGTGACCACGATTGTGAACACCGACGAAATCACCGTCGACGCCGGTGATATATCGGCGCGCATAAGCATTTTCGGCTCGACGACATCGGAGACGAAGGCGATCAAATTTCCGATGGCGTGCAACACGATCGCCGCTTCAAACCCACGGGTGAACCACGTCAGCACCGAGGCGCACACGGCGAAGATTGCAATGTCGATCAGCCCGATCCAGTTGGTACGGATCGGTTTTCGTCCTCGCCATTGAACCCTAGGCGCGATGACTCCTTCACTCGTAGATATTTCGCATGCTTTTACTTGTAGGTGTTCCGCATGCTATCGCTGCAAATGGCCTCCTTCGGATGAATTTTCAGTTATGCCTGGCTGAGAATTGGACGTTTACCTGCATTAAATTCTGGTGAAAATTCGAGGCAATATCCGCATATTTTTTAAAGGTGATGTACTGTTACTTTGACAGTGAAACTACTCACACTGAAGGGAGGGAAAATGGCTTTCAACCCAGCAAA